>NZ_NBVS01000004.1:0-468238 GCF_002213105.1 Cobetia sp. QF-1 | reverse complement strand
CCGTGCGGTTGTGCGGCGGGAGCAGCTTCTTGAGGATGGCCTCCCGGCGCTCGTCGGAGTACTTCATCGGAACCTCATCACGCCCCATATGGTTCAGAGTCTAACAGCCGCTGATACTCCAACTAGCGTGACAGTGGGGGGGTGTCAGCCGCTGCTACCTCTAGCGCCATCACAAGTTGTATTTCACATGGACTGTTATCTCTACTGACCAGCTTAGGCATACCGCAATTGAGGATGGGGGCTTGCCGGCGTCCACTTTCTCGCCTGATTGACGACGGTGGCCTTCGAAGAGGCAGGTAATTGCGCAGACCATGCACGAAGATGTGAAATGAGCGGAAAAGCACTCAATCATCCATGCGTTTCGGCACGACCAGTCTGTCAGCTTGGTAATATTTTCCATAGGGAGCTTACAAGCTCAGATGGCTTGTGATTCCTGGCAAGTCATCAATCATGACGATGGAATCTCAGAGGCGTAGTGACGAATGGAGTGTCTGGACAAGCGTGCGCTTTACCTTCAAGAGGTCAGCAGTTGTGGTGGTGTTCGAGCGGCAGCGGAACATCTGGAGGTTAATCCTTCTGTCGTGACGCGTCAGATCCGCAGTCTGGAGAATGAGCTGGGCGTGGCGCTGCTTGAGAGAAATGGACGCCACGTATTGCCAACGGAGGCGGGAAGACTGGTGCTGGAGAGTTATCTGGCACAGCGACAACTCAATTCCGAGCTTCGCGATACGCTGTCACGCTGGAAGAACCTGCAGACGGGGCAGGTCACTGTCTCTGTCGGTGATGGTTTCGTGGACAGCTTCATCAAGTCGGTGCTGAGTACCGTCGCAAAGCGTTATCCGGATGTGATGATTGATATGCGGACTGGCATCTATGTGCCGCGCGAGCCCCATGAGATGGTCTTGCATGATGAGGTGGATATCGCGGTGACTTACGGCCCGGTGGTAGACCCACGTTTGGTCGTGCATTCCTTTGCCCGCGGGCCTCTATGTGCTCTCGTGGCGAGGGACCATCCCCTGGCGGATCATGAAAGCGTCTCCGTGGCGGATTTGGCGCGCCACAAGTTGATCTTCCTGCCGGAGGTTTCGGGGTCGCAGCGTCTGGTCAATGACATCTTCCGTACGGCAGGCCAGGTCGCGACGCCTTCCTACCGCTGTAATCTGCATTCCATCTCCCGTCGGATGGCATGTGCTGGCGTAGGTGTCGCCTTCATGACGGCAGCCGCTGCACATGAAGAGGTCTCGGCGGGACTCCTGTCTGCCGTCCCCATCGAGCACCCCTTGGCAGAGGCTACCCAAGGCAATCTGGTACGCAGAGTCGGCAGGCGGCTGACGCCGGCTGCCGACTATCTATGGAAGGTGATGATGGGGATGCACTGACTCAGCTTGCCATCATGTAGACCCCCGGCCCGATGGCCCAGCCCAGCGATAGCCATAGCATCAGGAAGGCCGACCAGGCGATCAGGAAGCCAAGCGCCAGCGGGAGCATGGTGGCAACGAGGGTGCCGAGGCCCATTTCCGGTTGATAGCGCTGCATGTAGACCAGCGCCACCGAGAAGTAGGGGCTCATCGGCGAGATGATGTTGGTACTGGAATCCCCGATACGGAACATCGCCTGCACGAAGGCAGGGTCGAAATCGATCATCATCAGCATGGGCACGAAGACCGGTGCCATCAGCGCCCATTGCGCGGAGCCGCTCGTCATGAAGATGTTGAGCACTGCAGTCATCACGATGAAGGCACCGACCAGCGGAAGACCGGTAAAGCCTGTGCTCTGCAGGATATCGGAGCCTTCAATGGCAATGAACTGACCCAGCTCGGACCACTTGAAGTAGGCGATGAACTGCGAGATCGCGAAGAACAGCACCAGTGTCGGGGCCAGCTCGCTGGCAGATTCCGCCATCTTCTTTGGCACATCGCGACTGCTGGTGATCTGGCCGACAGTCGCGCCGTAGACCAGGCCAATCAGTACGAAGTACAGGAACATCAGCGGCACGAGGGACTTGAGGAACGGAGAGGGGATCAAGCCACCATCGGCATTGCGCAGTGGTGAAGCCTCAGGCAGCACCGCGATCAGGACAAGTGCCACATAGGCCAGTGTGGCCAGGCCGACGCGCTTGATGCCGGTCCATTCTTCAGGCTTCAGCTCAGGCTTTTCGCCCTGTGCCGTGAAGTCCTTGTCCATGGGCAGGACGCGCTGCAGACGCGGCTCTACCACCTTATCGATGATGAGAGTCCCGACGATGGCCAGCACGAATACCGAACAGGCGACGAAGTAGTAGTTGTCGACGGGGGAAATGTAGGCCTCGGGGTCCACGAGCCTGGCAGCATCCGTGGTGATGCCGGAGAACAGTGCGTCGCCCACGGTCACGAACAGACTGGCATCGTAGCCGGCGCCGGCAGCTGCGTAGGCTGCCGCAGCACCGGCGATAGGATGACGGCCCACGGAGTGGTACACCATCGCCGCCAGCGGTATCAGGATCAGGTAGTTGGCATCCGAGGCGATACTGCCGCAGATACCCGCCATGAAGACGCAGAACGTCAGCAGGACCGGTGGCGCTTTCGCGACGCTGACCTGCATGAGCGTGGACATGAGACCGACCTTGTCAGCCAGACCTATCCCGAACATGACGACCAGGATGAGGCCCAGGGGCGGGAAGTTGATGAAGTTGCTGACCACGCTGGTCAACATGAACTCCAGCCCCTCCGGTGATACCAGACTACGTACATGTACCACGGCATCACTTTGCGGATTGACGGCAGACACACCGAGCAGGTCCAGCACCGCCGAGGCGACGATGATCAGTCCTGCCAGAATCGTGAATAGAATGAAGGGGTGAGGGAGCTTGTTCCCTGAACGTTCGATAGATGCGAGAACGGCTTGCATTGTTGTTGTCCTTGTTATGTTGATTTGACCGACTTGTTCAATCGCGTGCCAGCAAGTCCTTGGCCAACGACAGGAAGACACCGCCCGCGACCGGCAGGATGTCGTCATTGAAGTCGTAATGCTCGTTGTGCAGGTAGGCACTGTCGCCGTTGCCGACGAAGAAGAAGCACCCGGGGATTTCCCTGAGGTAGAAGGCGAAGTCCTCAGCGCCCATGGTGGGCATGTAATCCAGTTTCTTGATGTCATCACTGACCTGATGCTGACGAGCGATCTCTAGAACCTTGTCAGACCATTCGGCGTCATTGAGGAGAGGCGGGATCTCGAGCTCATGCGTCATTCGGTAGCTGGCACCATGCGCGCTGCACACGCCCGAAATGACCTGCTCAAGTTGACCGGCCAGTGCATCACGCGAGGAAGTGCGGTCACTGCGGATATTAATCAGGATCTCGGCTTCGCCAGGGATGATGTTGGCCGCATCACCGGCATGGAAGGCGGCTATCGTAATGACGCCCGCTTCCAGCGGTGATTTGTGACGTGCGACCAGTCCCTGTAGTTGCTGAATGATCGAGGTGCCCACGTAGATCGCATCCACTGCCAGGTGCGGCATGGCGGCATGCCCGGTTTTCCCTTCGACTGTGACCCGGAAGGTGTCGTTACCCCCCATGGCCGGCCCGGGTTTGACGAATACCTGGCCGGCCGGGAAGTTCGGACGATTATGGTAGCCAAATATCGCGGAGACTTTCGGATTCTCCAGCACACCTTCTTCGATCATCCGTGCTGCACCGTTGCCGCCTTCCTCCGCCGGCTGGAAGATCAGCTTCAAATGCCCGGACAGAGTGCCGCGCTGTTCCATGATAGCTTCAGCTGCCAAAAGGAGTGTGGCGGTATGGCCATCATGCCCGCAGGCATGCATCAGTCCACGCTTGGTGGAGCAGTGCGAAAAGGTGTTGGCCTCATCAATCGGCAGCGCATCCATGTCGGCGCGAAAGGCGATCACGGGACCGGGACGACCAGTGTCCAGCTCTGCCAGAACCCCCGTCTCTGCTATCCCTTCGGAGACCTGGTAGCCCAGCTCGCGCAGTCTCTCTGCGACCACCTTTGCAGTCTGCGTCTCCTCGAACTTCAGCTCGGGGTGCTGATGGAAGTGGTGCCTGAGCGATCTGGCCGTCTCTAACTGACTGTCGGTAAACATTGATTGTCCTTGTTCTAGTTTAGGAACTGCTTGACTACGCTAGAACAAGGCGGGAGCACGAAGGGAGACCAGAGAGCGGCGTGTTTGTTGACCTGAGTGCAACGAATATCAGAGGGCGCTCATTTTGCTGTGTCCCAATCTGCTGGTGTAGCGGACGAAGGCGATTGCCGATGATGCATTCTGTCTTGCACAGCTCGGCCTAGTGGGGTCTGCAAAAATCAGCCGATCGACACGCGCAAGAAGCGCTGCTTCGATAACCTATTCAAGAGGTCGGGCAGTCGTGTCTACGTAGGGCCGGGTACCGCCCATTCGATGGTTTAAATTTTATGCTAAAAGCGGCCTTAAATGACGATTCTGATCTTGAAGGTAAACCGAAATAGTTTATTATTTGTATTGGGAACGGAATTTAAGGTCGCTTTTCTACGTGAAAATAAACCAGTTGCTACAGAAGATCCCGCGTGACGCCGTCGTAACGACCGCCTGGCTGGCGTCACACGGCGTCACATCTGATCAGGCGCGTAAGCTGGCCAACAGTGGCTGGCTGCAACGCGTGGGGCACGGCGCTTACTGCCAAGCGGGGGAACCTCTTACTTGGGAGAGCGCTGTTTTCGCCCTGCAGGCGATCGACGGCTTGGGGATGCCAACATTTTGGCTGGGTGGCCAAACGGCCCTAGCACTGCATGGCTTTGCCCACTATTTACCCATGGGGGAGCGTACAACGCATCTGTATGGCAAGGAGGCTATTCGGCTGCCTCGATGGTTGAGAGGCGCCGAGTGGGCAGGGCCGTTGGTGCTCCACTCTGAAAAGGGTCTGCCAGCGAAGCTTCCCGGCAGTTTCACGGACTACGCACCGGATGGCAGGGCCTTCAGCTTGCAGGTATCGACCCCCGAGAGAGCCGTCCTGGAGTGGATTGCCGTGACATCGAATGAACTGCTGTTCAGCAGTGAGCTGGTGGACACCTTTAGCGGGCTTAACACGCTGCGTCCACGTCGGCTGCAGGCATTGTTGGAGGGATGCCGTTCGGTGAGAACCAAGCGTGCCTTCTTGGTGTTGGCTCGCCACGCCGGACATGCTTGGTACGGTCGCTTAGAACCTCGTCGACTGGACCTCGGTAAAGGCAAGCGCCAGCTCTGCCGAGGCGGCAAGCTGGACAGGGAATATCACGTGACGGTGCCGGAGGTATTCCTGCATGCCGATTGAAGCTCGCTACCACGAACAGGCCCGGCTGTTGGTCTCGCTGTTGCCTTTCCTCAATGACGAGCCGTGTTTCGCTCTGAAAGGCGGCACGGCCATCAACCTTTTCGTGCAGGCATTACCCCGGCTATCGGTCGATATCGACCTGGCCTACTTGCCGCTGGAGCCCCGTGACGAGGCTCTTCGACGCTGTCGCGAGGCGCTACAGCGATTGACAGAAAATTTCAGAGATCGACTGCCAGACGTGCGGGCCGAGCTTCAGGATAATCGCCGGGACGAGCTGAGAATCCTGGTGCGCCGGGGGCGCAGCCAAGTGAAGGTGGAGGTATCGCCGGTGTTGCGTGGCACTCTGCACCCGCCCCAGGAGCGCGATATCGTGGAAGCCGTGGAGGATGATTACGGCTTCGCGGCGGTGCAGGTGGTGTCACTACCGGACTTGTATGGCGGCAAGATCTGCGCCGCGCTGGATCGCCAGCATCCCCGGGACCTTTTCGATGTGAAGCTGCTGTTGAACCAGGGCGGCCTGGATCGAAGCGTATTCGAAGGCTTCCTGGTCTATCTGCTGGGACATCCCAGACCCTTGAACGAAGTGATCAACCCACGGCTGAAACCGTTGGACGACGTCTACCGACAAGAGTTTGTCGGGATGGCCAGGGTTGACCTTCCATTGCAGGAACTGGAGGACGTCCGGCACGAACTTCTGACGCGGCTAGGCGAGTTGATGGCGGACGAAGACGTTCGCTTCCTGCTGTCTTTCAAGCAGGGGGCGCCTGACTGGACGTTGCTTCCGCTAATCCCGGCTTATTCATGAGGCCGACCTGAAAACGAAGATGGCGAGTGGTTTTCTCTTGTAGAATCAGGATGTTCCTGCCAGAACACGATTCAAGAGGACCACTCGCCATGGGTGAAACCCTAACGACCTGGACGCCCTCATGCAACGGCTCTGTCCGTGTCGAGCTGAGCGGCCACCGCACCACCAGCGACAGCGGCGCATTGTTGCTGCGCGAAGCCCTCGACAGCAGTGGCGTGATCGAGGCGCTCGAAGATAACCTGGTCGATCCACGCCATCCGCTGCGTATTCGCCACTCGCTGGCCAGCCAGATACGCACCTTGGTGCTGCAGCGGGCGATGGGGTGGATCGATCTCAGCGATACCGACACGCTGCGCCGTGATCCGCTCTGGCAGCTGGCCTGCAGTGATGCGCGCGGCATGACGCCACTGGTCCAGGATAGGCCGTCCCAAGCCACGCTGTCGCGGCTGCTGACCTGCCTTGGACACAACGACAACATCGATGCCGTGCATGAAGGTCTGCTGCGGCTGGTGGCCTGGCGCCTGACCTCGCTGAAGAACGGCGAGCGTCCCAAGCAGCTGACGCTAGACATCGACGGCCTGCCGATTGAGGTCCATGGGCACCAGGGCGGTTCCGCTTATCATGGCCTTTACGGTACGCGGATCTATTCGCCGCTGGTCGCCTCGTTGGCCGAAACTGGCGACATGGTCGGCGGCCTGCTGCGCGAGGGCAACGCCGGCCCCGCCGAGAACGCTGATACGTGGATCCCGCACCTGGTGAAGCGGCTTAACGAGAGCACCGGCGCCCAGGTTCGGGTGCGTATCGACGCCGGCTTCACCGACAACGACACGCTGGAGGCGCTGGAGAAGCGCAGCATCGAGTACCTGGGCCGGCTGCGCAGCCACAAGGGCTTGCAGGCGCTGGCAGCGCCCTACCTGAAGCGGCCACGCGGCCGGCCACCTGAGCAGCCTCGGGAGTGGTGCCACGACCTTGAATACCAGGCCGGTACCTGGCCAACGCCACGACGCGTGGTGCTGGTGGTTCAGGAACGCCCCGATGACCTGCTGCTGCATGCCTTCTTCCTGGTCACCAACCTCGGCAAGTTCGACTGGCCGCCCGAGAAGATCCTGGCACTCTATCGCAAGCGCGGCAGCGCCGAAGCGCACATGGGCGAGGTGAAGTCGGCGCTCGACGTGCATCTCTCGTCGACCGATCGCGGTGCCTCCACCGTCCAGGACGTGATGGCCCGCAATGAGGTGAGCCTGTTGCTGAGTCTCTACGCCTATCAGGTTCTGCATGGCCTTCGCTGCTTGCTGGGGCGCCAGACTCGGCAGGGTTGGAGCCTGAGCCGGATGCGTGAACAGGTGCTCAAGGTGGCGGCGACGCTCTCGCTGCACGCTCGGCGCATTACCGTTCACCTCGGCGATGCGGCTGATAAATGGTGGCCTGCCTTGCTGAAGGGGCTGCCGAAGCTGACCGCGCTCAGCTGACGTTCGGCGCAACCACCATAGCTTCAAGAATCGAGCGACCGCAGCGACGGTCGACGATGACGGCTGCTTTAACGGCGTGATTAATTCCTGAACGTTATATAGATACGACAGAAGAGCAGCATTTGGGCATGATTCAGCGGGCCGTTACGGCGTAGATAGCGCCCCTGGTGCGAGAACCCAACGGCCAGCCACTTCAAGCCGCCCGATCAGGGCACTCGTGAATAAGGCGGGCTAATGGGCGTCGATCGACTGCCTGCTGTGCGTTGGAAACTCGCTAATATCCAGAGGATGGAGGCTGACAAGCATCGTCAGTCTCTGGAACTATTGGAGCAGGCTTTGGGCAGGCTTCACCCATGATGCGGCGTGCCCTGGAGGTTTAACGGCCTAAGTCGACTTCTCCTTATATCCCTGAGGCGCTAGGCTGTTACGCATAATTACGCCACGCGCAGGGAATGACATGGCGAACAGCAATGAAGCTCAGTTCAAGCGGGACATCATCGAGGCCATAACGGCCTATGACTGGGAGGTCGGCATAGCCGGCGACTGCGAGCTTGCGGGGGAGGAGGTCAGCGAGCTGGAACTGCCTAACTACCGCCTCACCAAGCGCGAGAAGAAGAGCCTGCGCCTGGAAGAGGCCGAGGGTGACTACGGCCTCACCCCGGTTAGTGATATGTGCTCCGGCAAGCCCCGCGACCCCGGAAAGCGGCGCTTGGCCGAGATCATTGACAGGCTCAACGACCTCCACGATGCCGAGGTCAACGCCGAAGACAAGCTGCGCTTCGCCAACGGTATTGCCGAAGGCATCGAGCGTGACGAAGCGGTGATGGCCCAGGTGCGCAACCACAGCGAAGTTCAGGTGATGCACGGCATCTTCCCCAAGAAGGTTACCGACGCTGTGCTCGACGCCCTTAGCGACCACTAGAAGCTCAGCATGCCGCTGCTGGAGGACGAGGAAACGGGAAGGCAGTTTGTATTGTTGATTTTGCAGCTGCTGGCGGGGAGATCGAGCCGTGACTCGCGTGCTTAGTAGGCAGCTAAGGAGGAGGTCAGTTATGGCGGATAACTATCCGAAGCGGACATGGCGGGGGAAGACGGCAAGATGTCCATTCGGTATGTGCTGCATGCGCGGTGATCGATGTTTGGCGCACGAGGACATAACTATGACAACAAAGAAACAGCGGGCACGGAGGCAATCTTAATGGCGCTGAATCAAGTCGGGGCCCGAACGGAAGGCGACGTGTTCCAGGGGTTGTTCTTCTGGCGACAGGCCGCCGACCTTCTTCGACCTGCCTCAAGGGTTGAACGTGTCGTACTGGAGCACGACGAGGCTGACGGCGTGGATGACGTGGCCGTGTTCTACAGCAAGTCCGGTGTCAACGCCGGTGGCTGGGTGGTGAGCGCCGACTACTTTCAGCTCAAGTACCACGTCGACAACCGGGATTCGTACAGCTCTGACGCCTTGATCGATCCAGCTTTCATCAACGCGAAGTCCTCCCTGCTTCAGCGATTCCATTCCGCCTACACCAACCTCGCGTCCGAGCATTCCGGCTTCAGACTGCATCTCGCGTCCAATTGGCGCTGGAAGGACGACGACAAGCTGGCGCAGCTGTTACGCGAGTACGATGGCGCACTGCCTCGGAAGTTCTTTGATGACGGCCCCCGGAGCGCACTTGGCAAGGTGCGCGAGAAGTGGCGAACCCACCTTGGGCTTGAGGACGACGCTTTCAGGGCATTCGCGAAGACGCTGCGTTTTCAACTGGACCACTTCGGACGCCGAGATTTCAAGGCGTATGTCTACACGACACTGGAGGCGGTAGGTCTAAAGACACCAAGTGCTGATCAAGCCGCGTGCCCGTACGAGAGCTTGATCCAGCAGTTCTTGATGAACGGTCCGAACTCATTCGACGGGGCGTCATTTCGGGAGCTGTGCGAGCGCGAGGGGCTTCTGACCAACGGTTCCTGCGGCCGCCCCCGACCGCCGGCGATCGGCGTTCGCAGCTTCGTCCGTTTTGCAGAACGGCTCGAATCCGAGGTCGATGAGATCATCTGTGTCTCGAACAACTTCGAGGGACGGCATCTGGCAGGGAGCGGCTCGTGGCACACCGCAGCATCCCAGGTACTAGCCTATCTGGGCGATCCTGACCGCCGCGCACGACTAAGAGGTGTTCCGTCTGCGATCGCCCTGGAGTGCCACGGTTCGTTCGCGCTGTTGGCTGGGTGGGAATTGAGCCGGAACTCGGGCGTGGACCTCGCGCCGATCCAGAAACCCAGCCTAGAGATCTGGAGGCCATCGTCGGATGCCGAGTGTGATGCTTCTTGGATCGCTCAGACGTTCGAATTGGCGGCGGAACACCCGGATATCGCCCTCTGCCTGTCGGTCACGCATGACGTGCGTGCGGATGTCGAGGCGTTTCTCGCATCGGAAGGTGCGCCCCAGGTGGGCCGCCTCGTGTTAGTGAGTCCAGTCGGTGGCCCATCTCCACAGAGCATCGAGGGGCCAGATCACGCGTACCGGCTCGCCACGCAGCTTCCTGGCGTCCTCGCCGAAGCTCGTCCGTCCCGTGCGGCTCGTGCTCATATTTTCTTTGCATGCCCGAACGCACTGATGTTCTTCATCGGCCAGCAGCGCGAAGCGATGGGGCGGGTTGCGCTGTACGAGTTCGACTTTGGTATAGAGCGGGGCGGGTCGTACAGCCATTCCCTTTCGCTTCCTGTCTAGGCTAGCTCCCGCAACGAAGCCAATGAGGTACCTGATGATTCTTCAGTCTGATTTCAACAAGTTTTTGCAGGAGATCCGGCCGACGAAGGCGATGCGAGATCAACTGATCAAAGGGCACAAGACTTTGCGTGAACGCCTAAACGAGGATGAGGAACTCAAGCCAATCTTGGTCAGCGATTTCCTGCAAGGCAGCTACCGCCGATACACCGCTGTACGCCCCAAAGGCGACAAGCGCTCGGACGTAGACCTCATCATTGTCACCAAGCTGGACGAGACCGAGTACACGCCTAAGAAAGCTATGGCTCTCTTCGAGCCTTTCCTGAATAAGCATTACAGGGGAAAGTGGCGTCCCCAAGGCCGTTCCTTCGGTATCGAAATGAGCTATGTAGACCTCGACATTGTTCCGACTTCCGCTCCGGCGAGGCAGGAATACGGAATACTTCAGTCTGACGCTGTCACTTCTGATGACGATATCTTCGAAGCTCGAGACTGGCGCCTGCATCGGTCTTGGCTTGCACTACACAACCGCTCGCGCATCGACGCAAGGTCGCTGCTTGATCAAGCCGCTAGCGAAGCAGAGTGGCAGGCGAAACCACTTCGGATCCCGGATCGCGATGCAGACGAGTGGGATGATACTCATCCCCTTGAACAAATTCGCTGGACCCGCGATAAGAACTCACGATGCAACGGGCACTTCGTTAACGTAGTGAAGTGCATCAAGTGGTGGAGGCTCGAGCATTATGCCGACCCCGTACACCCTAAAGGATTCCCACTCGAGCGCTTGATCGGAGAGCACTGCCCTGATGGCCTCGGGTCCGTGGCAGAGGGCGTAGTGAAAACGCTCGAAGCGATCGTAAGCAGCTACTCTGTTTTGGTGCTTGCCAAGGGAAAACCGACGCTCCCAGACTATGGCGTTCCGTCGCATGATGTGTTCAAGCGAATCACCGGAAAGGACTTCTGCACGTTCTACGACCAGGTTAAGACTGGAGCTGAACTGTCGAGGCGGGCTTTAGATTCCGAGGACCGCACGGAGAGTGGCAACCTCTGGTGTGAGATGTTCGGCTCCAAGTTTCCCGAGCCGCCGAACAATGGGTCAGGAAAGAAGGGAGGCTTCACCCCACCCATAGGCCCGGCTGCGCCTGGCACTGGCCGGTTCGCGTAGAGGAGGATGAATGGTGGACGAGGCGCCAAGGTCCATTCGGGTCGCACTTGATCGACTTATAGGTGTGCCCAGCGTAGCATTGGAGTCGCACCCAGAGTTCATCTCGGGTGAGTCTGCGTGGGCAGTTCGTCTTCGACTGACCTCTCCGCGCTCCTCTGACTTCGTGGCCGAGCAAACGTGTTGGGTCGTCCTAATTGATGGCTCCTATCCTGCCGGTAGCATACGCATCTTTCCAGCTCAAAACGGTGGCATCGTCCACACGTTTCCGCATCAAGACCGGAATGTCGTGTCCACCTCGAATCACGCAACTTGGCGAACCGGCAAGCCGTGTCTCGATAGTCCATCCCAACGTCTCGGGCGCATTGCTGGAGGTCCGGAGCCCAAGGGCGATGTAGAACAACGGTTACGCTGGCACGTCGAGCGTTGTATCGCTTGGCTCGAGGTTGCTGCAAATGACCAGTTGATGGTGAGAGACGAGCCTTTCGAAGTCCCGCAGTGTCCTTTTGATCTTATCAACTCCTGCTTCACTGTGATTCACGATGAGGGCGCAGACTCATGGGAAGCTTGGGGTAAGCACGTAGGACATCACGGTGAGGTTCACTGGGGCGTGATTCCAAGCCTTGATAAAACAATTGTCGCGGAGAATTTTTTCGACACGCGTGGTGATTGGATTCGAAGTTGTCGTCGCGGCTATCAATCAAGTGAGAACCCGTGGGTCGGCTATTGGTGGCTATGGCCATCACCAATCGTGATTCCGCCGTGGCATGCTCCAGGTACGTGGGCCGAGCTTCGACGAGCCGGTGCGAGGCTCAATGTGGATGTCGATGGTTTCTTCCGTTGGATGGTCCACCAAGCCCGAGGAAAGGAGGATGTGATCATTATCCTCGGGTATCCGATTCCCTCGCGTTGGCATGGCGCTCCGGTTGAAGTTCATTGGCAGGCTATCTCGTTGCCTGCAATTCCCACAAATAACACCCCGATGAAAGGGTTTCGGGACAACCAGCGCGGACGGTATGAGCGACTGCGCTTGGGACTCTTCAGCGGGAGCAAGAAATTATCATACCTGCCAACGGAGAACTGGCATCCAGACCGACTGCAGGCGCGCGGGCGACTGCACGCAGAAGTCCGAAAAAGCTCAGTGGCTTTAATCGGTGCCGGTGCCCTCGGTTCTGCCGTCGCCGAACTCTTGGTGCGCGGTGGTGTAGCCGAGATCATTATCATCGACCATGACGACCTCAACGCTGGAAACCTTGTGCGTCATACGCTCACAGGTGAAGCTCTCGGATACAATAAGGCGAAAGCCGTAGCTGCTAGACTCCAGGCAGCTGCTCCGATGTCGCGAGTCAACTCGTTGGCGGCACCACTCCCTCACGGCGACGCACTCCAGACGCTCTTGGAGTCCTTCGAAGTCGTTCTGGACTGCACTGGTGACGATGATGTCCTCAGAAGACTCGACGCAGCTTGGTGGCCTGTCCCACGACGATTCCTCTCAGCTTCTCTCGGGTTCTCCGCAGCTCGATTGTTTTTATTCAGGGCGCACGCATGCTGTTTTCCTTTAGAGAAGTTCACGGGCGCCGTTGGACCATGGCTTGCGGAAGAGCGTTTAAAATGGACGGTGAGTGGGGAGACGCTTGAGGGGGCGGGCTGTTGGTCACCTTTGTTTCCGGCGCGAAGCGATGACGTGTGGCTTGCAGCAGTTGCGACGGTCAAATACTTGGAGAAAGCTGAAGTGGGGATGATTCCTGATGGTCTTATCGTTCTTGAGCAACGCTTTGATGAAGGTCTTGCAGGCTACCAGCTCGTTGAGTTGGGGGAAGCATGTGACGATTCGTCGCCATCCATACTTGAACCTGGCCAATAACGGGGATACCCGATGAGTTGCGGTCGCGACTGGATCACGCCATGCAGGGGGTATGCCCTTCGATTGACGGTCGCAGCATGGAATCAAATTGATCGCGAGTGCGGGCACTCGGGAGAAATTGAAACAGGTGGAATTCTGGTCGGACACTACACGACTGATAAGTCGACGGTCGTTGTGATAGAAGCACTTTCCCCGACAAAGGATTCAGCTCGCGGCCGGAGTTGGTTTCATCGAGGAATCAGGGGGTTGCATGAGCTACTAGAGAAGCGCTGGGAGGGCCGAGTTCGAACCTACTACATCGGCGAATGGCACTACCACCCAGCTAGTATTGTAGAACCAAGCGGCGATGACTTGGCTCAGATGTACGATATCAATGCCGATTCTCGATACAGTTGTCGGGAGCCTGTGATGCTGATTTTTGGCCAGGCACAGCGTGGTGAAGAGCGACCGGTTAGAGCCTTTGTCTTCCCACAGGGTGAGTTACACATCGAGTTTAAAGAGCACGCAGGTGCTGGACGATGAGCTGTAGTTTATTAATTACAGACAACATCTATTTATTGCATGTTAGTTGATTCTAAATTTCTGCTTCTGGCCGTAAGAGGTCAGCATGCCTTTGAGGCGAGCAGTTTTCGCTGCTCTGAGGCATGCTACTCGAGAGAGAGGGACCCCCCGATGGTACACGAGCGGTACACATACCAGCCTCGTGTGCTATCCTCAACCTTCGCTAAGCTACTGATTCCAAAGAGCCGTACATTTCGCTCGATTACGGTCGCTTTCCCTTTTTTTCAGTAACTTATTGTTTTATAAGTAAAATCATAATCCCCTAGTCTGATCCTAAAGAATCCAGCCGATTAGTATTCTCCAGTCTTATTCTTCTCCAGCCAAGCCCCCGTACTTCCCTTTGAAATACAATAGCGGCCGAGCGGTCGCAATAACATCCAGATTTAGTCCCTTCACTTCCCCGATCACGATCAGGTGATCACCTGCGGGGTGCTCTGCGTGAATCTTGCAGTCGAGCCAGTGCAGGCTGTCATTGATGACTGGGTTGCCGAGGGGAGAGAGTTTCCAGTCGATGCCTTGCCATTTATCCGCGCCGCGCATAGCGAATTGGTTGGAGACATGGCTTTGTTCGCTGGAAAGAATGTTGACGGCAAAGCGCTCTGCCTGGCGGATCTTCGGGTAGCTGAAGGAGCTTGCCTTGACGCTGAAGGAGACCAGCGGCGGGTTCATCGAGACGCTGTAGAACGACTGGCAGGTGAAGCCGATCGGTTCGTCGTCGACCTGGGTAGTGATGATGGTGATGCCGGAGGCGAAGTGGCCGAGGGCTTCACGGAAACTGGCGGGGTCGATGGTGGGGGCTGGGTTAGTGTTGGAGAGCGACATGGCAAATCCTCGGAGATTGGGGAGGTAGTAATGATCAGCCGTGGGGGAAGGGCTGCAGCGATAGCGCTGGACTGAGCGCTTGAGTGACAGGGGTGTGAGTGATGAAAAAATGGCCGTCGTGAATCCTTCACGATGGCCATTTTTGTTTGCGGCGGTGTCAGTCGCGTCTGCTTTCACTCTCGAGCACTATCGTCGGGCCAACTCGGTTTGGAACTAGCTGGACGCTATCTGTCAGTGCTGTGCCCTAGCCCGCGCTCTGTCTCGGCCAAGCGATCAGCGCTGTGCTTCGAGTTCCTTGCGCACGATAGCGGCGCCGGCGCTGAGTGCCAGCAGCTTGCCGCGGGCGACTTCACGGGAGAGAGGTGCCATGCCGCAGTTGGTGCAGGGGTAGAGCTTGTCGGCATCCACGAACTGCAGCGCCTTGCGCAGGGTCTCGGCGACTTCTTCCGGCGTCTCGATGGTGTTGTTGGCGACGTCGATGGCACCAACCATCACCTTCTTGCCACGGATCAGCTCGATCAGCTCCATCGGCACGTGAGAGTTGTGGCATTCCAGCGAGACGATATCGATGTTGGATTGCTGGAGCTTGGGGAAGGCTTCTTCGTACTGACGCCATTCTGAGCCCAGGGTGTTCTTCCAGTCGGTGTTGGCCTTGATGCCGTAGCCATAACAGATGTGGATGGCGGTCTCGCACTTGAGGCCTTCGATCGCACGCTCCAGCGTGGCGATGCCCCATTCATTCACTTCATCGAAGAACACGTTGAAGGCCGGTTCATCGAACTGGATGATGTCGACGCCTGCCGCTTCGAGTTCCTTGGCTTCCTCGTTGAGGATCTTGGCGAATTCCCACGCCAGTTTCTCGCGGCTCTTGTAATGGCCATCGAAGAGGGTGTCGACCATGGTCATCGGTCCCGGCAGCGCCCACTTGATCGGCTGATCGGTCTGCGAGCGCAGGAACTTGGCATCTTCGACGAACACCGGCTTCTGGCGGGAGACCGGACCGACCACGGACGGCACGCTGGCCTCATAGCGATCACGGATCTTGACGGTTTCGCGCTTCTCGAAATCCACGCCATTCAGGTGTTCGATAAAGGTGGTGACGAAGTGCTGACGCGATTGCTCGCCATCGCTGACGATGTCGATCCCGGCGTGCTGCTGCTCCTGCAGGGAGACGCGCAGCGCATCCTGCTTGCCCGCGATCAGTGCCTCACCTTCGAGCTTCCAGGGGGACCAGAGGACCTCCGGTTCGGCGAGCCAGGACGGTTTCGGCAGGCTGCCAGCGGTGGAGGTCGGGAGTAATCTCGTCATGATGAATAACCTTGTCCTTGGAATGGTTCAGATAGCGAATGTCGTTCGTCGATCAGCGCGCGCTGTTTGCGGATCAGTGAGCTGACCGATGATGGATTTATCGGTTGGCGGACCAGTTGGCGGACCACTGCTCGAGCAGGTTCTGGTAGGGCTTGATGAAGCTCTCTTCCACGAACTTGCCCTGCTCGATGGCGAGCTGGCTGCGCTCTTCGCGGTCGTACACGATGCGCGTCAGTGAATGGTCCTGCTGCTTCAGGCTCGCCTGATAGGATTTACCGGCCACGGAATTGGCGTTGTAGACCTCGGGACGATAGATCTTCTGGAAGGTGTCCATGGTGCTGATGGTGCTGATCAGTTCCAGATTGCTGTAATCGTTGAGCAGGTCGCCGGTGTGGTAGAAGGCCAGCGGTGCAACGCTGCCCGGCGGCATGAAGTAGCGCACCTTCAGGCCCATCTTGCTGAAGTAGGCATCGGTCAGGGAATCATCGTCCTGGCGATATTCCATCCCGAGGATCGGGTGCACGTTCTCGGTCTGCTGGTAGGTCTTGGTGGTGGAGACGCTGATGCAGATGACCGGCGGCTTTTTGAAGCATTCCTTGTAGGCAGCAGAACCCACGAAGGCCTGGAACAGATTGCCATGCAGTACGCCGAACTGCTCCGGCACGCTGAAGGAATCCTTGCCCTTGTTGTGCTCCAGCAGGCGCACGCTGAAGTCATAATCGCGCACGTAGGACGAGAAGTTGTTGCCGGTCACGCCGTCAATGCGCTGATTCGTCTGGTGGTCGACGATGGTGGTCTGCAGGATCTCGATGATCGGCAGGGCATTGTCGGAACGCGCGGCGTCGAGATTCAGCTCGACGGAGATGATGTCCAGCTCGACGGAGTAACGATCGCCCTTGGGGTTGTCCCAGTTGGCCAGCGCATTGAATCGGTTGTTGATCATGTTCAGCGTGCTGCGCAGGTTCTGCTGACGGCTCTCACCACGCGCCAGGTTGGCGAAGTTGGTGGTCAGGCGGGTGTTTTCCGCCGGAACGTAGTTCTCGTCGAAGCGCAGACTGTTGATGCTGAAACCGAATTCGTTGTTCATGGCGTTCACCCTGATCCTGAGAGAGAAAATTCACTGTGTCGTCGACATCTTCCCGTGATCTTTCAGGCGTCTCGTGAGCGGGTTGCTCTCTGTGAGAACGCATCCATGCCGGGAGAGGCACGCTGCTCGCCATCACGTTCCGTGTGCTGGCTGTGAAGTGCAGCGTCATGGGAAGTCTTCATCAACGATCTGATGCAGGTGAGTATCTAGTGCCTGTCTCCATGACACAAACTGGATTTTTTAATGTTCAAGTTGAGTTAAATTCATGATGAGGGCGGGCGTCATTTCGCGCGTTGTGAAAGCCGGCGAATCGAGCGGGGATAGGTGGGCTCAGCAAGCACGCAACGTGAGCCGCAGAGACGTTGACGTGAGGAGTGGGTAAGAAGGGTAAGAAGGGAAAGAGGGGTAAGGGGGAAAGAATGGAGAAACACACACGCTGGCCCGAACTTCCGCTCGGGCCTGTGTGTGGCAAGCACCTGACGTTTCAGAGCACGTCACCCTCATGCACTCTTCACGTTCTCCATACTCGGCCATGAAGATGCAGCTGGCTCATGAGGCGAGCGGCTGATGATTGGGCGCCACCAGGCCATGGCGGCGCATGCGGCGGTAGATGGTGGGCCGCGAGACGCCGAGTTGGCGGGCGACCTGGCTGACGTTCCAGTCCGTGTGGCGCAACAGCTCGAGCAGTTCGTTGGCGTCCGCATCAGTCCCCGCATCAGCCCCTGCAGACGCGGGCGCTGGAGAGGCCGGGTTCGAGGAAGCGCCGGATGCGAAGGGGGAGGCAGCGGCAAGCGGACTGGCAGCCCCGCGGGTGCTGCCGGTGTGGGTCTGGCAGACCTCCGGCAGATCATGCAGGGTGATTTCATCGCCTTCCGCGGTGGCCATCGCGAAGGCAATCGCATTGCGCAGTTGGCGTATGTTGCCCGGCCAGTGATGACTCAGCAGCGCACTGATGGCATCGGCGCGCAGGTGGAGTGACTGTTCGCGTTCGGCTTGCAGTTCCGCATGCAGCTTGCGAATGAGGTAGTGACGATCGGCGCGCTCACGCAGTGCAGGTAGCAGGAGTTCGGCGCCGTTGAGTCGGTAGTAGAGGTCTTCGCGGAATTGCCCGCTGGCGATCAGCTCCGTGACATCACGATGCGTGGCAGTGATAACGCGAATATCCACCTTGATGGGCGTCTCGGCCCCCAGTGGCGACACCTCCCGTTCGGCGAGCACGCGCAGCAGGCGTGACTGGAGCGACAGCGGCATGTCGCCGATCTCATCCAGAAACAGCGTGCCGCCGTCGGCCTGTTGGATCAGGCCGCGCATGCCCTTGGGCCTTCCTCCCGTGAAGGCGCCCGGCAGATAGCCGAAGAGTTCACTTTCAATCAGCGATTCCGGAATGGCGGCGCAGTTCACCGCCACGAAGGGCGACTTGGCGCGTGGTCCGCTGTCATGCAGCGCCCGCGCCAACACTTCCTTGCCGGTTCCCGTCTCGCCACGAATCAGGATGCTCACGTTTTCATGGCGCATGCGGCGCGCCAGCTTGAGCAGCCGGTGCATGGAAGGGTCGTCTCCCGCGAGCTGGTCCAGCTCGGGCACCGGGTCATCCTGCTGGCTGACGGTGGGGAGGGCCCGCACCGGATAGCCGCGTGGCTCGATCAGTGTCACGAAGACGATGGCGTCATCCGCCCGCAGGCGGAAGGCGCGAATCTGATCCCGGCTGGCGTGCGGAATGCTCAACAGCTCATTGAGCTCCCCATCGAACAGCTGCGTGACGGCGGGCAGGGTGGAGACCGTCCACGGTGGCCAGCGCTCCAGATGCGCATCGATCAGACGCCGGCCTTCGTGGTTGGCGGCGATCACCTTGCCATCTTCCTGAATGGCAAACAGGCCGCGACCATTCAGGTGCACGAATTCCCGCGCGGTATCGAAGCGAAGGATCAGGCAATCCCGATAGCGATGCAGGAAGTAGGCATCCTCGATCATGCGGGCATGCAGGGTGACGAGGGAGAGCGCAAAGGTCTGGCTCTCCTGCGGGCGGGGCGACTTCAGCGCCGAGATGTCGAGGGCGGCGATCACACGGCCCTGGGGATCGGTGATGGGGGCTGCGGTGCAGGTCAGGTCGATGTGGGTGGCATCGAAGTGCTCACGCTGATGGCAGGTGACGGCTGCACCATCGTGCAGACAGGTGCCCGCCGCCGAGGTACCGGCATAGCGCTCGTTCCAATCCGAGCCGAGATAGAGACCCGCGCGCCGCAGCTCACTCAACTGATCACGTTGACCCCGAAAATCCACCGCGATGCCGCGTTGATCGGTGAGGATCAGCGCATAGCCATGTTGTGCGATCTGACTATAGAGCCGCTCCACACCGGCACGTGCCACGTGCAGCAGCTCATCCGCCGATTCCTGATGATCGCGCAGCGCCTGCTGGGTGAGAACGCGGACCGGGCGAGGGCGGCTGGGATCGAGCTGATATTCCTCCAGACAGCGCTGCCAGGAGCGACGGATGACATCGCGCTGCGTCTCAGGGAAGACGTCGCGGCCTTCGCCCAGTTGCATCAGGGTCTGGATATGCTGCCGCTTGTCGGGCTGCATCGTGTCGAGTTGGCGGATCATGGCTGCCTCGGCGCTGGCCGTCTTGAGACGGCTCTTTTGGTAGTGGCTATGGCGCTTGTGAAAGTGGCAATCGCGGTTGTCACAACAGTGGCCATAGCAATAGCGGCGTGTACTCCTTCAAGCGTATGCGGTGTGGCGGGAGCGTCAATCATCCTGTCCTGCATCCTTGGTCGGGGCGTTACAGGTGTAACGCCCCGTGTCAGGCGTACGGCGTACAGTTGTCACGAGGACGGTGGAATGCCCAGCGAGGCGAGGAGGGTGGTGATTCGGTAGTGGCGAATTTTTGTCATTCACGACAAGTGCTTACGAGCTTTGTCAGTCGTGCATGACGAAGCTGGCATGCTTGATGCCTTGGATGGAAGGCGTGACTACAACATCCAACAACACGCGGAGAGACGCCATGACCGCACGCACGCCAACTCAGATCGCTCAGCAATGGCTCGATGATTTCGAGTCCTCCCTGACTCAGCGCGATATCGCCCGGGTTCTCTCGTTGTTTGGCGAGGAATGCTACTGGCGCGATTTGATCGCCTTCACCTGGAATCTCAAGACGTCGGAGGGCAAGGACGAGATCCAGTCGATGCTCGCGGCGACCCTCGAGCATGTCGCTCCCTCTCGCTGGCAACTGGATGGTGAGGCCAGTGAGGCCGGCGGCATCGTCGAGGCCTGGTTCACCTTCGAGACCGCCGATGCACGCGGCAAGGGCTTGTTGCGCCTGAAGGAAGGGCGCTGCTGGACGCTGTTGACCGCCATGCGTGAACTCAAGGAATTCCCTGAGCCGCTGGGCATGCAGCGCCCCAAGGGCGCCGAGCATGGAGCCAACAAGCAGCGTGAGACCTGGCTTGAGTCGCGTCAGCGCGAAGAGGCTGAACTGGGCTACGAGCGCCAGCCGTATTGCGTGATCATCGGTGGCGGTCAGGGCGGCATCGGGCTGGCCGCAAGGCTCAGACAGATGGATGTGCCGACCATCGTGATCGACAAGAATCCGCGTGCGGGCGATGCCTGGCGCAATCGCTACAAGTCCCTGTGTCTGCATGATCCGGTGTGGTACGACCACATGCCCTACATCCCCTTCCCGGCAAACTGGCCGGTCTTCGCGCCCAAGGACAAGGTCGCGGACTGGCTGGAGATGTACACCAGGATCATGGAGCTCAATTACTGGAACTCCACGGCCTGCGAGAGTGCGCACTTCGATGAGGCGAGCGGCGAGTGGGTGGTCGAGGTGGTACGCGACGGCAAGCCCGTGACCCTGCGGCCCAAGCAGCTGGTGCTGGCCACGGGCATGTCGGGCATGCCCAACGTGCCACACTTCCCGGGGGCCGAGACCTTCGAAGGCGAGCAGCAGCACTCCAGCCAGCACCCGGGGCCGGATGCCTATCGTGGCAAGAAGGTGGTCGTGGTGGGCGCCAACAATTCCGCTCACGATATCTGCGCCGCGCTGTGGGAGCACGATGCAGATGTGACCATGCTGCAGCGCTCCTCCACGCATGTGGTGAAGTCCAACTCGCTGATGGAAGAGGCGCTGGGGCCGCTCTATTCCGAGCAGGCGGTGCAAAACGGCATCGATCACCACAAGGCGGACCTGATCTTTGCCTCGATTCCCTACCGGATACTGCCTGACTTCCAGCGCCCGATCTTCGAGGCGATCCGCAAGCGCGACGCCGACTACTACCGTCGGCTGGAGGCGGCAGGCTTCCTGCTCGATTTCGGCGATGACGACTCGGGCCTGTTCCTGAAATACCTGCGCCGCGGCTCCGGCTACTACATCGATGTGGGCGCCTGTGATCTGGTCGCCAATGGTGACATCAAGCTGCGCAGTGGCGTCGGCATCGAGCGCATCAATCCGCGCTCGGTCATCTTGACCGATGGCTCGGAATTGCCCGCTGATCTGATCGTCTATGCCACCGGCTACGGCTCGATGAATGGCTGGGCGGCACGCATCATCTCGCAGGACGTCGCCGACAAGGTCGGCAAATGCTGGGGCATGGGCTCCGATACGCTCAAGGACCCCGGGCCCTGGGAGGGCGAGCTGCGCAACATGTGGAAGCCGACCCAGCAGCAGGCGTTATGGTTCCACGGCGGCAACCTGCACCAGTCCCGCCACTATTCCCAGTATCTGGCGCTGCAGCTCAAGGCGCGGCTCGAGGGTATCCCGACGCCGGTCTACGGCCTTCAGGAAGTCCACCACCTGAGCTGAGGCCAGTGGCGCTGGACCGTGTGCCAGCGTCATGGCAGCAGCGCAGCATTTGCAGATTTCAGTGAGAGATTCAGGAGACGACTCATGCAACTGAACGACAAGATTGCACTGGTGACAGGTGGTGGGCGCGGTATTGGCCAGGGGATCGCGCTGGCATTGGCCAAGGCGGGCGCGGATGTCGTGGTGGCGGATCTGGATCTCGCCATCGCCCGCGAGACGGCGGCAAAAGTGGAGGCACTGGGTAGACGGTGTCTGGCGCTACAGGTCGATGTCGCAGATGCGGCGTCCGTGCGGCGCTTGATTGAAGAGGCAGAGGTCGGACTCGGCCCGCTCGATATCGCCGTCAACAATGCCGGCATCATCGGCATCCATTCCATCGATGCGCTGACGGTGGAGGAGTGGGACCGCGTCATGAACGTCAATGCGCGAGGTACCTTCTTGTGTACTCAGGCCGAGGTCGCCGTGATGCGCTCACGCCGCGTCGGGCGGATCATCAACGTGGCCTCGATGGCCGGCAAGGTCGGCTTTCCTGATCTGTCGCACTACTGTGCCTCGAAGTTCGCGGTCATCGGCTTTACCAATGCCGTCGCCAAGGAAGTGGCAGCGGAAGGCATCACCGTCAACGCGATCTGCCCGGGCGTGGTGGGCACCGGCATGTGGCGGGGCGAGAGTGGGCTCTCGGCACGCTGGAGTCAGGAAGGCGAAAGCGAGCCCGCTGCATGGGAGCGCCTGCAGAAGAGCCTGCTGCCCCAGGGAGTCGCCCAGACACCTGAGGACATGGGGCAGCTGGTGGTCTACCTCGCCCAGGCCGAACACGTGACAGGGCAGGCCATCGCCGTCGATGGTGGCTTCACGCTGTAAGCTAGCGCTGATCATGGTTCGATACATGATGACAGCACGAGACAGGCCACCTTCGCTAATGGAAGGCGGCCTGATTGTCGTGACGGCTCCTGACTTCTGTCACTTGAAGGCTTTATGACCCTCGCTCATGGGGCGGTCTACTCTGCAACCGCGTAGGCTCATGCGGTTATCTGTCAGCGTGTTAGTGCCCCCGTAGTACGTCATCGCTCAAGCACTTAGGGCGAATCGAGCAGGTGCGTACCAGAGGGTCGAGTGATCAAACGTCAAGGGATCAGGCGGCGTTCCTTCATGGCCTCAAGGTGCTGAATGAGACTCTGGGGTGAGTGGCGACACATTTCTGCAAAGCCGGCTTGGCGAGCCTTCGTCAAATCAAAGACAGCGTCCTCTTCGACATGGAAGATGAAATCTCCGAAGCCACCTTGGGCAATCTTGTCGATATCTGTCTCGGCAAGTCCTTGGCGCTCTGCAAGCGTCTTCCAAGTGCCTGACACGGCAGCGAGACGTGTCTCCAACGAAATAGGTTGAGGCTCGCCGGTCTCAAGCCCAAACCAGTTGGCGATCTCTGGCCAGACGTGGCGCCACCGAATCTGATCACCATTGGTGACGTTATAGGGCCCTTGCTGGTTCTCTGCGATGGCCCACAGGGCGGCTTTGCCCACCAGATCGGCATCGCAGATGTTCAGCAAGATATCGTAGGCACGCGCCGTACCGGGAAATTGCATGGCAACACCGAGCTCCCGGCAAAGCGTGCCATAGAGACCGATAAGGTTACCGAGGTTCATGGCTGAACCCAGGGAATGGCCTATCACGATGTCGGGACGCAATGCGGTCCAACGAATTCCCTTGCCTTCGAGTTCGCGAGCCAGATCTTCATGCTCGAAATACAGGTTGGGGGGGAAATGCCGGCTGTCCTCTTCTCGAGCCGGTGTTTTGTAGACCCCGAGGTGAGCACCGTAGACCTTCCCGCCCTGTACGAAGACCTGGTGCTCGATTGACGCTTGGGATTCTTCAAGCACCTGGAAGAGGTGCCGCATCATGTCGCCATTCTGTTGTGCTTCAGTGGCAGGGTCCGGATCCGGTTTCAAGGCGGCGTAAAATACGTGCGTCACGCTGCTCAGTACATCACTTGCATCTCGCAAAGAGGCAATATCCAAGAGATCGGCGCTGATGTGGTGTCCGCTTCCCGGACCCTCTGAGGAGCGAGAGAGTGTCGTGACTCGCCATCCTGCCTCTTCAAAGGCCAATGTTGCTGCACGGCCGATGACGCCACTGGCACCAGCGACTAATAGGTGATGTTGGCTCATGAGACTCTCCTGTCCTGTGGCGCATGATCATGGGAGGGGTCGCCCATGACGTCGGCCCTGACAGTGGCATTGTTTGTTTTGCTAATAAATGCTCGACTGATGAATTCATCCTTCACTATATGGTGAATAATGGATCGCTTGGCGTTAATGAAACTTTTTGTGGATATCTGTGAGCGTGGGTCAATGGCGGCGGTGGCCCGTCAGCGAGGCCAGTCCCCGTCATTGGTCACCCAAGCCTTACAGAAGCTTGAGCAGCAGGTCGGGGCCAAGCTTATCGTCAGAACAACGCGTGCCATGCATTTGACGGCGGAAGGCGAACAATTTCGAGACGACAGCGAAAGGATCCTGGCCGAGTATGACAAGGCTCTTGAGCGGATCTCGGGCACAGGGTCGCTGAGTGGCACCATCAGGCTGACGGCGACCAATGATTTTGGCCGCACGCGCCTACCACGGCTGATCGATCAGTTCCTGATACAGCACCCGGAAGTAAAATTTGAACTCGTGCTATCCGATGGAGTGTTGGACCTGGTCGATGAACGATTTGATCTGGCCATTCGTCATGGGCCGATGGCGGACTCAAGCTTGACGTCACGACGTCTCGTCAGTACCCATCGTGTTGTGTGTGCGGCACCTGCTTATTGGCAGGACGCAGGGCGCCCCCAACACCCATCAGAGCTGTCATCCCACCAGTGCATGGTGCTCGCTCGCCCAGGAGCGCCCCAGAACCATTGGGAGTTCCAGGAGGCAGGGCAGGTATTTTCCGTGACGGTGGCGGGGAACCGAATGGCCAGCGATGGTGGCGCGTTGCGCGAGTGGGCGATCGCAGGGGCTGGAGTGATATTTAAATCGATGGTGGATGTGGCAGAGGATATTGAGGTCGGACGACTGGAAGTTGTGCTGAATGACTATCGGATTCCTGAAGTGAATCTGTACGCCGTGTTTCCGGAAGGCAGATATGCAAGTCGACGGATCAGTACCTTCATCGAATTTCTTCACGACAAGCTTGGCAGTGAGAGAGAGGCCTCACACTGCCAGAGTCGTGCATCCAGCTCCCGCGCTTGAGGGCTGCCGGGGAGTGGCAAGGGCAAAGAACGACCCACATCATGTCTATGGCAGGCTGGGCCTCGGATGGCCAATCCGGTTGTAGTGGTCAAGTGTTTTTGGCCACCGATCTTTGAGCATTCCAGTAGTTCTTTTCTGCCAAGTTCGGCGGTATCCCATCGTTATGCTTGTGCGGCCTGAGGCTGCTGTAGTGACCGATCATATAATCAGTGACAGATCGCTTCGCCGCAGCGACATCGGGATAGCCGATCTCTGGTATCCATTCCGTTTTCAGGCTTCTGAAGAAGCGCTCTGTTGGGGCATTGTCCCAGCAATTGCCACGGCGACTGAGACTCAGCGTCATTCGGTAGCGCCAAAGCATCTGCCGGAATGCCCGGCTGGTGTACTGGCAACCCTGATCCGAATGAAACAGGATATTCCGTGGCTCTCCACGCGATTCGTAGGCCATGGTCAGCGCTTTCTTTACCAGCTCCGTGTTCGGCGATAGGGACAATGCCCACCCCACGGGTTTACGAGCATACAAGTCGATGACCACTGCCAGATAAGCCCAGCGTGCCCCTGTCCAAATATAGGTAATGTCGCCGGTCCATACCTGATTGGGCTGCTTTACATCGAACTCCCGAAAGAACATTCGGTATATCCAGGTGTGGCTGATCAGCCTTCTTGTAGGCGTGCCTCGGCGGCTGCGAACTCATCAGCCCCAGCTGCTTCATCCGCCTGCTGGCCCGATAACGACTCAACTGTATTCCTGCCTGCGTGACCATTTTTGCAATGCTGCGAGCGCCGGCAGAGCCGTTACTGACGGTATGCGCCTCGACAACCTGATCCAGCAGCTTCTGCTCAGTCTCACAGGGCCTTCTATCCCGGTCACGCCAGGCCCGGTAGCTACTGCGATGCACCCCAAACACTTGACACAAGTGCTGCACCGCATAGCTCTCTTCAAGTCGCTCGATTATCGAGAATTGCTCAGGGAGTCCGACATCAAGAGAGCGGTAGCCTTTTTTAATATTGCCTTCTCTTCCTCCACCCGCCGCAGCTTGCGCTTCAGTTCCTGGATCTCACGCTGTTCCGGCGTCAGAGCCTCACCTTTCAGCGGCGCCTTGCCTGCTCGCTCAGCCCGAAGCCTGCGTACCCAATATTCCATGGTGGATTTGCCAACTCCCATGGCCTCACACGCCGCCTTCAGCGTGTAACCCTGATCGACCACGAGTTGGGCCGCTTCCAAGCGAAATTCCGGGCTGAACGTTCTCTTCTTCGTCATCATCTGCACCTGACTGTCTCTGTGAGTGATCATACACTCAAAATCAGGTGGCCAGATTCACTATGCCACTACAGTGCCACTACACTTGCGGTTCACCGCGTATCCCTGGCGATTGAGATGGGCTGACATCCGTCGTGAGCCATAGACCGGTGTGCGCAGATGCTCCGCGTCGATCAGACGCATTAACTCCAGGTCATAGGCCCCTAGCGCCTTGCGCTGATAGTACATTGAGGAGCGACTGATACCGAGTAGCTGGCACTGACGCCGGAGGCTGATGTCGGGCGCCTGCGGCTCGACCAGTGCCACGCGCTGGGCCCGGCTCAACGACCGAGCCCGCGTGACAAAAAATCCCGTTCCACCGTCAGCTTGCCGATCTCGCGGTAGAGCGTATCGATCTCCTCCTGGGTCTTCTGAGCGGTTTTACCGGAACTCTTGCTCTCGAAGACGCCGGTGGCATTGTCCAGCAGTTCGCGTTTCCACTGACTCACCATGGTGGGGTGGATCTCGAAGCGGGCTGCGATCTCCGACGTGGTCTGCTCTCCCTTGAGGGCGGCGAGGGCTACCTTGGCTTTGAACTCACTGCTGTACTGTCGACGTTTCCTGCTCATGATCAAGCTCTCCTGGTCGGTCTGATCAGAGCTTAGCGCCTGGTCCGAATTCCGGGGACCACTTCACCAGGCGGTCGCTGAACAGATGGGGGCCCTCAACGTGCACAACCGCTATCTGCACGAAGGCATCCATCGCTATGCCGAGCGTCTGCTGGACACGCTGCCGCGCGCGCTCAATCGACTGGTGATGATGTGTACCGGCAGTGAAAGCAACGACATGGCGCTGAGGCTGGCGCGTGGCTGGACGGGCCGGCAGGGGATCATCGTCACCGAGGCGGCCTACCACGGCAACACGGCCGCCGTGACGGAAGTTTCACCGTCTTCCTACAAACAGGGAACGCCGCCGGATCACGTACATATCCTGCCGATCTCCCGGATGAGTGAGCAGGCAGACCCGGCCGTCTGGTTCGCCGAGCAGGTGCGGTACGGCATCGAACAGCTGGAGGCGAGGGGCCATGGATGCGCGGCGCTGCTGGTCGACTCCATCTTCTCGAGCGATGGCATCTATGCCGACCCCGCAGGTTTCCTGAAGCCCGCGGTCGAACTCCTGCAGTCCCGGGGCGGCCTGTTCATCTCCGATGAGGTCCAGCCCGGCTTCGGGCGCACGGGGCAGGGGATGTGGGGCTTCTCGCGCCACGGCGTGACGCCGGATGTGGTGACCATGGGCAAACCGATGGGCAACGGCTTCCCGATGTCCGGGCTGGCGGCACGCGAGGAGTTGCTGGCGGTCCTGAACGCTGATGTGGGCTACTTCAATACCTTCGGCGGCTCACCGGTCGCCGTGGCGGCGGGCACGGCGGTGCTGGACGTGATCGCCGAGGAAGACCTGATGGCCAATGCAGAGCGTCAGGGCGAGTACTTCAAGCGACAGCTGCAGGACATTCAGGCACGCTTCGAGGAGGTGAGCGATGTACGAGGCGCCGGGCTTTTCCTGGGGCTGGACCTCTGTGACCCGACGCGTGACGGAGCGCCGGACGCCCAGCGCACCACGGCGTTGATCAACGACCTCAAGCGCAATGGCGTGTTGATCGGCGGGGCCGTCAAGTCCGGCAGTACCTTGAAGATTCGCCCGCCACTGTGCATCGAACGCTCGGAAGCCGACCTCTTCCTGGACAGGTTCGAGCAATCCTTGAGAACGACTGCCAGGTAACCCACTCGCAACACGTCATGGGTCATCGGTGAATAACTCCGCTGCGGAGCTGCAAGTTGCAATTGAAACACTTGCCAAGGTGCAAGCTTTCCGCGAGTGGTTCTTGGAGGAAAATGGCAGCGAGTATCGTGGATCTGATGGAAGATGCTGATGATGACACCGGCCCTCATGCCTGACGTCCTATTTTTAGGTTATGAACTGAAACGCGACAAGGGGAGCCTCGGCTCCCCTTGTCGCGTCAGCATGAATGCTTCTAGTTGAGGGTCAGAAGTCCATGGTCAGCCCCAGGTTCAACCGGCGGCCATCCAGTACCACGCCGTAGGTATCATTGGTGACTTCCTTGTCGGCGATGTTGTAGAGGCCAGCCTTGACGCGAGCGTTCTCGTTCAAGGCATAGACGACACCCACATCGAAGAAGGTATAGCTGGGCGTGCCTTCGCTCATGCTGGTCCGTGACAGGTAATCACTGGTTTCGCCACGGTAGTTCCCCTGTGCCCACAGGTTGAGGTCGTGAGTGGCTTGCCAGTCTAGCGCCACGTTGAGCATATGTTCCGGGATCTTGTTCAAGGGCTCGCCCTTGAATTCACCACTTTTCTGCTCGGAGTCGGTGTAGGTGTAGCTGGAGCTAAGGTTCACGCTTGGCGTGATGGCATAGTCCAGTGACAGCTCGATACCCTGCATGACAGCTTCGTCGATGTTGCGGTAGGTGCTGACGAAATAGTAATCAGTGCCGGCATAGCTGCACTCGCGGAAGGCGGGATCGGAGAAACCTTCATCCGGGCCCTGGCAGAGGCGGTCTTCGGAGATCTTGTCCTTGAACTGGGTGTAGAACAGGGTGGCGCCGGCGCTGAGCGTGCCAGACTGGTTCTGGAAGACGGTGCCCAGCTCGTAGTTGGTACTGGTTTCCGGATCCAGCTCCTCGTTACCGATGATGACAGCGCTGCCCCGACCGGTTCGACGTCCAAAGCCCTCTGTCGCAGCGGATAGGCTCGGCTGACTATAGCCCGTGGAAACCCCGCCCTTGAGTGTCCATTGCGGGTCAAGGTGATAATTGGCGTAGACGCGCGGCGAGAGATGTCCGCCAAACAGCTCGTCATCGTCGTAGCGCAAGCCGGTGGTGACGTTGAGGTCCTCGGTCAGACTCCATTCCATCTCGACGAATAGCGCCGCGATCCAGCGATCGACGTTATCGACGGCCCCCGGGACATTCGAATCCAGCAAACCATTGGTCTCATCGGTCAGCTGCTCGAATTTGTACTGACCGCCGAAGGTCAGCATATGGTCGCCCCAGAAGTACGTGGTCTGGTTGTTGAGCGTGGTGACTTCTTCGCGTTTCTCATCATCGGAATCCAGCACGTTCTCCGAGATGTCGTGCTGCAGATAGGTGTCCGTGAGGAAGCTGCCGTAACTTCCCTTGTGGCCAAGGGTATAGACATCCTTGTCGTAGCGATAACGACTGGTTTCGGAATCATCTGCGATGCTCACGCCAGCATTGTGAGTGTATTCTTTCTTGGAGGCGGTATAGCCGAGCGTGAACGCATTGTCCTCATCTGGTGTCAGCGTGAACTCGGCACCTCCTTGACGTGTGTCGCTGTCGGGCATGCTTTCAGCATTGTCGCTACCGCCCTGGTAATCGCTTTCTTCATAACCGGTCCAGTTTCCGTGGACCTTGAGACCGAGCAGGCCTTCGATGAGCGGCCCGCTGGTATAGAAGCTCAGTTGCTGCCCGTCATTGCTGATGTCGTTGAGCGAATGGGTGTATTCCGTCGTGACAGACCCCGACCAATCATCCGCCACTTTTTTTGTGATGATGTTGATGACGCCGCCCATGGCTTGTGAGCCGTACAGCGATGACATCGGTCCGCGAATCACTTCCACTCGCTCGATCATCGAGATTGGGGGGAGGCCAATCTGCTTGCCTTCATCATTGCCATTGGTATTGACGGAGCGGCCAGCCGAGAGAGGGCGGCCATCGATCATGTAAAGCGTGTAGCTGTTGTCCATCCCTCGAATACTGATGTCCTGAGAATTCCCGCCCCCCGTGACATAGACGCCAGGCACATTATCCATGGCATCTGTGATGTCCGTGTACGACTGCTTGTTGAGCTGCTCGCCGGTAATGACCGAGATACTGGCAGGGGCATCCGAGATCACCTGTTCGTAGCCGGAAGCTGTCACCACCACAGGTTCCAACTGGCTGGAGTCGTCAGCCTGTACGCCAGCAGGTAGGCAAGCGGCGGCGATACCGATAGCCAAGGCCGATCGAGCAAAGGGGAGTGCGGGGACTGTCATGTTCCTGGATCCTTGAGGTCGCGATTATGTCGTTATTGAGCCACGAGTTTTTTAGGGTTGTGGGCCACTGAGTGCTCTGTTGACGTCGACTTCGGGTTGGGAATACGACAGGCATCATCGCATCAGTGTCGATCTTTTTTTCGTGTTTAAGAAAACAAATGATAAACATTCGTATTTTATAGTTCAGGTGTGTTTCTTTGTTGACAGAGTTGCGTTCTACGCAACCCTTGGTGATGGCATGGAGTCGTTCGTAAATTGCGGGTTATGCAACGCACAGTTGCATGATTTTGAGGAAATAGTCGTGCTAGGATCGCAAACACAAATGATATTAATTATTATTCAATAAAGGGAATGTCGATGAACGTCACTGGGCTCACCTTGTCTGTCTCTACTCTGTTGTTGGCTGCTTTACCCTTGAGTGCACAGGCACACGAAGTCGCCGGGGGAGAGCATGGCCCTTCCGTCGTGAGTCTGGACTGGGGCGCTGCCGATACGCTGGATGAGCTGGGCTTGGCCGAGCATCTCGTCGGGGTTCCACATCAGTCTGCACCCGCCTATGTGTCGCATTTGATCAAAGATCGAGCAGATGTCGGCGGACTCAAGGAGCCTGATGTCGAGGCGATCGCGGGATTGGAGCCGGACCTGATTCTGGTCACCGGCCGTCAGTCTGGATCGCTTGAGGCGCTCAAGGCTGTGGCGGAGACGCGTGATGTCACTCTCGAAGAAGGCAATTACTTCGAAGCATTTAGTGACAAGGTGCTGAGCCTGGCGTCCCCGTATCATGCTGAGGAAAAGGCGCACGATCATCTTGCAGCGCTTGAGTCTGCAATCGATACGGCACGGGAGGGGCTCGTTAACGATCTTCGAGTGCTGGTCGTGACTCACAATGACGGTCGCTATGCTTTGCGTAACGAGCCGGTAGTGACTGAGCTGCTGCAGATCGAACAGCCGGCGTTGCCGGATTCCGTGGAGCCGGTCAGCCGTGGTGCGCGTACTTTCTACCCGCTGACGCCAGCGAATATTGCCGAGATGGCGCCGAATGCTCTTTATGTGGTCGATCGCAGTGCTGCCATTGGCCAGACCCCGATGGATGCTGACGCGCTTGAGGCCGCGCTGGCCGATGCTGGCGGCGCGGACATTGGTGTCACCGTGCTATCCCCGGGGCTTTGGTATCTCTCCGGCAATGGCTTGCAGAGTGTACGTGCTCAGATGAATGAAGTTCTCGAAGGGCTGTAAAGGCCGGGGCACACGGTTTCTTGTCAGACACACGAAGGCCAGGCATCTGCCTGGCCTTCGTGTGTCTGCCGGGTGTGCATCAGGTGATGTCGTCTGATCAGAGGCTTCAGCGTTGCTTGAGCTGATCGCGCAGGCCCGTCGGGACCTGCTTGATGATCAGACGGTCACTCGCTTCATCGTATTCCACCGAGTCGCCCAGCAGGTGCGAATCAAAGCTGATCGAGACGCCCGCGGCGCGCCCGGTGAAACGCTTGAACTGGTTGAGCGTCTTCTTGTCCGGCGGGATTTCCGGTGACAGCCCATAGTCGCTGTTGCGAATGTGGTCGTAGAAGGCCTGCGGGTGCTCTTCATCGATCAGCTCAGACAACTGATCCAGCGTGATTGGCTCGCCGAGCTTGGCCTGATCAGTGGCGTAGTCGACCAGGGTATCGGTTTTCTCGCGACTGGCCTCCTCGGCCATGTCTTCCTTCTCGACGTAGTCGCTGAAGGCCTTGAGCAGGGTGCGGGTTTCCTGACCGGCATCCCGCTGCTCCTGTGCGCCCAGCGTTTCGGCGAAGGCCTCGGCGAGCTTGGTGCGTCCGCGATCGCGCGCCCAGGACAGATAGGGGTGAGACGTCGAGCTGCCTTGCCATTGACTGATATCCAGTCGTGCGGCCAGCGACATCTGGGTCATGTTGAGCTGTCGGGCGGGGGTTACCGCGAGGGACTCGTCGATCGCGAAGCCGTCACGATGGTGCAGCAACGCCATGAACAGGTGACGCGTCTCGCCCTGTTGGTGATCCACCACCAGCAGATGACCGCCTGTCGGGAGGTTGTCATCGATCAACGGCATGAGTCGACCGGCAAGCGTCTGGGTCAGGCTCGCGAAATCGCTATCACCTGCGAGGAAAGACGCCAGCTCGGCGGGGAAGGCGGCAGGTGCGTCTTCATTGAAACGGCCCCAGTTCTTGGCCTTGCCGTGGTAGGCATCATTGAGCCCGGACACCAGATCCTCCAGTGCATCGGATGCCGGCAGGGCAGTGGCGGCAGGCACCAGCTGGGCCGGCGTCTCGCTATTGCCCTTGTCGATACGGTGAATGATGCTGTGCAGGATCGGCATGGAAACCTCCCTCGGCTGCGATGAACGGGCTGGGGATGATACCTGCCACGCCCCATAGCGTCACTCCTGGCGACACCTCCTCACGGACAGGTCTCGCCCTGGATCAGCTGTGTCGAGAGCCGGTGTGATGACGCGGGCTCCAGCCCCAGAATCATTCGCGCGGCAAGGCGGCCTTTCTCGGTACTGTCCTGGTGGACGGTGGTCAGGCGCGGTGACCGATATTGTCCTTCCTCGATGCCATCGAAGCCGGTGATACGCAGATCCTCGGGAATTCGGATGCCACGTTGTTCGGCCAGGGTCACGGCGGTCAGAGCAATACGGTCTGACATGCACAGCAGGAGGTCTGGCCGCTCGCCGGCCGGCAGGTCGAGTATCTCTGCCAGCACCGGCGCGCAGACCTCATAGGTGTTTTCCTCGATGTTCCACATCGCGACGTCTTCCAAAGCCACCTCTCGCTCAGTCAGGGCGCGATGAAAACCTGCCAGACGTGAGCGGGTGATTGTCTGACCCGTCGGAATCAGCGCGTGGGCATCGGTGATGGGGCCATTGCAGGGCGTGTCGGTCAGGCGCAGGTTGACGATGCCGATACGACTGGCGGGTGTCTGCAAGGCATGTTGCGCGATGGCGTAGCAGGCGGGCTCATCATCCACATGGATGGCGGGGTGATCGCCCAGATCGAAGTCGACGGCCACGATAGGCTTGTGACCCGCACTCTGGAGTTCTTCCACCAGCGCCATGCTGGCCATCAGCCCGTAGACGATGAAGCCATCGGCGATGCTGGAAGACCCGGGCACCTGGGAGGCATTCTGGCGGCCTGAAAGCAGCAGTAGGGTATGGCCGTGAGCATCCAGCACTTCCGCGATGCCCGACAGCAGTTCGCTGGCGACGGCGTCCTTGAGGCTGTAGGTCAGCGTCTCCGCGAGTACCACGGCGATGATCCGTGAGCGCCCCGTGCGCAGACTGCGCGCCTTGGCGTCCGGGCCACGGTAGCCAAGGCGTCTGGCCTCCTCGAGCACCCGCTCGCGCAATGCTGGCGAGAGCTGGTCGGGGCGGTTGAAGGCGTTGGAGACGCTGGCGGTGGAGACGCCGAGTTGTGCGGCTAGCTCCTTGAGAGTGATGCGGCGAGGCGATGACACAGGCGTCGGGTTCCTGAAGATGAAAAGCTTGAACGATTAAGTGCAGAGATAGCATATCGCCACGTACCAGAAATGCCCAGAAAGTGAGGGAGTTGGCCGAACGAGCGGTCAACTGCGCACAAGGTGTCCAGCCGGGCAACGCTTGCTAGCGGTCCTGCACATGCGGGGTATCGGTTGGCACGACCAGCCAGACAGCCATCCCCGGCAACAGCCTCAATTGGCCTGCTTCAAGCGAGGGCGTTGCCATGCCGGGCAACGAGACGATCTCTATCGGGACATGACGCTGGCCAAGAGGCGTTCGGAAGCCCAGCAGGGTCGGCAGATCGAGCATGACGGGGGCGTTGTCGTGTTCCGGGTCGTGACTTGTTTCGTGTGCCAGATTGGCCAGGCACACCATCTGCTGGTAAGGGGTGTGACGTATCACACCAAAGATACCCTTCGGCAATTCGGACGGGGAGATGAGCATCTGTTGCCCCGTCTTCAGCGTCGCATTCTTGCGACGCAGTTCCAGCAGCTTGCGAACGCGATTCAGCAGGCTCTCGGACGCCTCTTGTTGCAGCGAGACCGCCTGTGACTGATGAGGGGCATGGACGGGAAGCCAGGGCGACAGGGAGTCAGCGCAGAAACCACCATTGCGTTGAGGCTCCCACACCATGGGCGTGCGACAGCCATCGCGTCCCTTGACCTCGGGCCATAGCGCGATTCCGAAGGGGTCCTGCAGCTCGGCGTAGCTCAGCTCCGCTTCCTCGAATCCAAGCTCTTCGCCCTGATAGAGGCAGAGGCTGCCCCGCAATGAGCAGAGTACCGTCAGAGCCAGCAAGGCGCGTGCGCTCCCCCAGCGGCTGGCACTGCGCGGAACATCATGATTGGACAATGCCCAGCACGGCCAGGCGTCTTCGCCATGCTCGGCAAAGCGTGCCAGAACGGCGTGCAAGTCCACGGCATCGCCCGTGCTGTTGAGCAGGTCGAAGGTGTAGGCCATATGCAGGCGGTGCTGGCCCGCGGTGTAGGCTGCCATGGCGGGAAGCGGGTCGCTGCCTCCGACCTCGCCGACGCTGGTGGCGCCGGGGTATTCCTCCAGCAGGGCACGAATCTCTTCCAGATAGTCGAGATTCTCTGGCTGATCCGCATTGTGTTTCAGCAGTTGATAGCTGCGGGGATGCCCACGGCTACGGTAGTCGTCCGAGGACGGCGGATTGTCCGTCAGCGCCTGGTCATGGAAATAGAAGTTGGCGGTGTCGAAGCGGAACCCGTCGACGCCCAGCTCCAGCCAGAAGCGCAGATTGTCGAGCTGTGCCTGACGCACCTCCGGATGATGAAAGTTCAGGTCCGGCTGGCTGGCGAGAAAGTTGTGCAGATAATACTGGCAGCGCCGTGAATCGAAGGTCCAGGCCGGGCCACCGAAGGCGGCTAACCAGTTATTGGGCGCACCGCCGTCCGGGCGCGGGTCCGCCCAGACATACCAGTCAGCCTTGGCATTGTCCCAGGATTGGCGACTTTCCCGGAACCACGCATGCTGATCGGAGCTGTGTGACAGCACCTGATCAATGATGACGCCCAGCCCGAGCTCATGTGCGCGGGCGACGAGCCGCGAGAAGTCCTCCAGAGTGCCGAACAGGGGATCGATGTCACGGTAGTCCGAGACGTCATAGCCGAAGTCCTGCATGGGCGAGGTGAAGATGGGGGAGACCCAGATGGCGTCCACCCCCAGGGTCGCGAGGTAGTCCAGACGTTGGATGATGCCGGCAATATCGCCGACACCATCGCCATTGGCGTCCATGAAGCTGCGCGGATAGATCTGATAGAGCGTTGCGCCGCGCCACCAGTCGTGTGCGGCATGGCGATGGAGTTGGGTAGATGTCATTGCACGATCCTTGTTGTCGAGGCGGCAGGGGTCACGGGCATGCTAGAGCGCCGGAAAGGCCCCGCGTCTCTGCGCGAGACCTTCCGGGCGTCATCAGTCTGCAGGCGCAAGGCCTGGCGGGGTGAGGCCGTTGGCGTTACCAGCCGCGGCGTCCGATGCGGGTGAGTTCTCTCCCGAGCGCTTCCACCGCCTGAGCACCGGTCTCCTCGCCCGACAGCACCTGATGGGTGCGGTTGAAGAAGGCATTGGAGACGCGAGCGTAGGCATCGCCCGTCACCGAGGCCGGGCGCGCGACGCCGGTTCTGAGCGCTTCATAGAGCTCCCCCATCGAGGGGGTGCTCGCCAGCACCTCGTCATCCTGATAGAGGTGTTCGATGGTGGGGTTGCGCCCCATCTTCATGGCATGGGCCTTTTGCTGCGGGGCGGCGGTGATGTAGGCGACCAGCTCCGCTGCGGCCTGTGGGTGCTCCGAGTAGCGTGATACCGCAAGATTCCAACCGCCCAGGGTTGCGCGTGACTCGCCCTGCGGGCCATGCGGGAGGGGGGCCATGCCGACCTTGCCTGCCACCGGACTGCCCTCGGCCTGGCTGAGCTTCCAGACATAGGGCCAGTTGCGCAGGAACAGCGCATTGCCCGACTGGAACAACCCACGTGACTCCTCCTCGGTATGATTCAGCGCACCTTCCGGAGCGATGCTGCCGATCCAGGAGGCGGCAAGATCGAGTGCCTCGGCGGCGCGCGAGTTGTCGATGGTGACCTCACCGGCATCATCCACCAGGGTGCCGCCGCCCTGGCTTGCGACCCACTCCAGTGCGTTGCAGGTCAGCCCCTCGTAGGCGCGCCCCTGGAAGCTGTATCCCCAGAAATCGGCATTGCCGGCGTCACGTTCCGCCGCCTGGATCGTGCGCGCCGTCTCGGTGAGTTGCTGCCAGGTCTCCGGCACCTGCTGGTCGTATTTTTCCAGCAGGTCCTTGCGGTAATAGAGCACGCCTGCGTCGGTGTACCAGGGCATGGCCACCAGACGTCCCTCTACGGTGCCGTTGTCGACCAGCGCGGGGAAGAAGCCCTCGGTGGCGTCGTCGGGCAGATAGCGGGAAAGGTCGACCAGGTGATCGTCGAGCAGCCCTGGCCACGCCATGTCGACGATCAGCACGTCGATGTCACTGGAGCCGCTGCTCAGCAGCTGCTGATACAGCGAGAGCTTCTCGGTGGTGTCGTTGGGAGTGGAGATCACATTGACACGATTGCCGGATTGCTCAGCCCATTGCTGGGCGAGCTCCGGGCACATGTCGGAATCTCCGCCAGGGCCACAGGCAATCGTGACCTCGGTGGCCAGTGCGAGGGGTGCCGTCAATGAGGCCCCGCTCAACAACAGGGCACCGGCGCTACCCTTGAGGGTCGTGAGCATCCGTTGGCGTGGGGTGCTGATAACAGAAGGCATGGCGTGCGACTCCATCATTGTGATTGTTGTTGCGGCGTCCGGGATGACCGTCATCCACCGAGCATCCCGTGAAGCATCGAATCTGCCAGGCGTCAGTTGAGGGCGAGCCACATGGCGCTGCCTGGCATCAGCGACAGGGGGTGGTGAGAGGCGTGTGTCGCCGTGACACCGGCGATCTCGAGGGTGGTCCAGGTGGTGATATCTGGCGCCAGTTGACTCGGGTCGATCACGCTCGGCGTATCGCCTGTCCCGAGGTGTGCCAGACACAGCAAGCGTTGCGCTCCATGCTGGCGCACGCTGGCGAAGACGTTGTCCGGGAGCCGCTCGGGGGCAATCAGGGTCTGATCACCCTCGCGCAGCACCTGGCTGGTCCCGCGATAGCGCAGCAGGCGACGTGCTCGCGACAGGAAGCTGTCATCACGGTTTTCCTGCTGCGCCACCGACAATGGCAACTGGCGTGGGGAGACCGGTAACCAGGGCGTGGCCTCAACGCCGGACTTCGTCGCGCAGCGGCTGAACCCACCGTTCAGGCTGTCATCCCAGACCATCGGCGTGCGACAGCCATCGCGGCCCTTGATCTCGGGCCACAGGTTGATGCCGAAGGGGTCCTGCAGGTCCTCGAAGGCCAGCTCCGCTTCGGGAAGCCCCAGTTCTTCTCCCTGATAGAGGCACAGGCTGCCACGCAGCGAACACAACACCGTCAGGGCGAGCAGGGCGCGCGATTCTCCCCAGCTGGTCGCACTGCGTTCCACGTCATGATTGGACAGGGCCCAGCAAGGCCAGGTGTCTTCGCCTTGCTCGGCAAAGCGCGTCAGCACGTCGTAAAGCGCGCGGGCATCGCCATCACTGTTGAGCAGGTCAAAGGTGTAGGCCATGTGCAGGCGGCGTTGGCCGGCGGTATAGGCAGCCATGGTCGGGAGAGGGTCATTGCCGGCGATCTCGCCGACACTGGTGGTGCCCGGGTACTCATCGAGCAGGTCGCGGATGCGCTCCAGATACGCCAGATTCTCCGGTTGCTCGATATTGTGCTGCATCCGCTGATAGCTCTGCGGGTTGCCCGGGTTGACGCCTTCGCGCGCCATCGCCGGGTTGTCGGTCAAGGCGCGGTCATGGAAGTAGTAATTGACGACGTCGAAGCGGAAGCCGTCCACCCCCAGATCCAGCCAGAAGCGCAGGTTGTCCAGCTGCGCCTGGCGCACCTCGGGATGATGGAAATTCAGATCCGGCTGACTGGCCAGGAAGTTGTGCAGATAGTACTGGCGACGCTTGGCATCGAAGCTCCAGGCGCGACCACTGAAGGCTGCCATCCAGTTGTTGGGCGGGTTGCCATCCGGGAGCGGGTCGGCCCAGACATACCAGTCGGCCTTGGCGTTGTGGCGGTCCTGACGGCTTTGCTGGAACCAGACGTGTTGATCGGAGCTGTGAGACAGCACCTGGTCGATGATCACGCGCAACCCCAGCTGGTGGGCTTGCGAGACCAGGTGCTTGAAATCCTCCAGGTGGCCGAACATCGGGTCGACATCCCGATAGTCCGCGACGTCATAGCCGAAATCATTCATCGGCGAGGTGAAGAAGGGGGACAGCCAGATGGCATCCACGCCGAGGCTGGCCACATGGGGCAGGCGCTCGATGATGCCGGCCAGGTCGCCGATGCCGTCGCCGTTGGCATCCATGAAACTGCGGGGGTAGATCTGATAGATCGTGGCACCACGCCACCAGTCGAGGCGTGCGTGAGGATCGAGTTGAGACAGGGTCATCATGACCTCCTTGTGAGTCGCGTGATCGGCAAGCGGGAGATTCAGTGCACCTCGCCAACACAGCGCGCGATGGCAACGCCGTGGGGCGGCAGCGTCAGGCGACCTGCCTGCCAGTGACCATTGATCATGCCGGGGGCATCCTCGAGGGCTTCCGCTCGCCAGGCGGTCTCCAGAGTCAGGGCCTGAGCAGAGAAGTTGAGCGCGATCAGCAACGACTCGCCGCCTGAGAGACGCGTGAAGCAGATGACTTCCTCATGCAGCGAGTGGAAGTGGATCTCTCCTCGGCTGAGGGCGGGGTGACGGCGGCGGAAGGCGAGCAGCTCCCGGCTGGCATTCAACAGCGATGCCGGGTCGTGTTCCTGATGGTCGACGGCCAAGGCATGATGGAAGTCGGGAACCGGCAACCAGGGAGACACGCGAGAGAAGCCCGCATGTGACTCACCGGCCTGCCACGGCATGGGCGTCCGGCAGCCGTCGCGTCCCTTGTAGCGTGGCCAGAAGGTGATGCCGGCGGGGTCCACCAACTGGTCATGGCGTAGCTGGGCTTCACTCAGCCCCAGTTCTTCGCCCTGATACAGACAGACGCTGCCGCGCTGGGTCAGCAGGAAGGCGAGATAGAGGCGCAGGCGCGCCGGCGAGGCTTCGGCGTCCCAGCGCGTTGCCAGACGTGTGACATCGTGATTTCCCAGCGCCCAGCACGGCCAGCCGTCCCCGATCTGCGCTTCCATCGTCTGTAGGGTCGCCAGGAGGTGGCCGGGTGAGGCGTTCTCGGTCAGCAGATCGAAGGAATAGGCCATGTGCAGCCGCTGGTCGCCCCGGGTGTACTCGGCCATGACGCGCAAGGAGTCATCGTCGCCGACCTCGCCAACGCTGGTGGTGCCGGGGTATTCATCGAGCAGACTCCGCAGCCGTTCGAGAACGGCGAGGTTCTCGGGTTGGGTCTTGTCGTGAAGATGTTGTTGATAGCCGTAGGGGTTGTCCGGGCGCACGCCAATGAAGCCCTCGGCGATCTCACGCCGCGGCGGGTTATCCTTTAGCTCACCATGTGTGCAGAAGTTGATGGCGTCCAGGCGGAAACCATCCACCCCCCGCTCCAGCCAGAAGCGCACTTCTTCAAGAATGGCCGTCACGACTTCGGGGTGATGGAAGTTGAGGTCCGGCTGCTCGATCAGGAAGTTGTGCAGGTAGTACTGGCAGCGGCGAGTGTCCCATTGCCACGCGGAGCCCCCGAAGATCGATTGCCAGTTGGTGGGCGGTGCGCCATCGGGTCTGGGGTCTGCCCAGACATACCAGTCGGCGCGCGGGTTATCGCGGCTCTGGCGGCTTTCCTCGAACCACGGGTGGGCGTCGGAGGTGTGTGAGAGCACCTGATCGATGATGACTTTCAGGCCGCGCGCATGCGCTGCCTCGACCAGACGGTCGACGTCCTCCAGGGTGCCGAACATCGGGTCGACATCGCGATAGTCGCTGATGTCATAGCCGAAGTCCTTCATGGGCGAGGTAAAGAAGGGGGATAGCCAGATCGCATCGACATTCAGCGAGGCGATGTAATCCAGGCGCTCGAGGATGCCCGGCAGATCACCGATGCCATCGCCATTGCTGTCCTGAAAGCTGCGCGGGTAGATCTGATAGATGACGGCGCCGCGCCACCAATCGTGGGCCGACACCTGGGTGTCTCGAATCGTGGACATGCGAGTCTCCTGGGCGGGAACCATGGCTCCCGCCCGTGGGGTCCTTGCGGAGAATGAAGCGGTTGGCCTGAGGCGCCGTGAGCAGGCGCTGGATACTCAGTCCTGGCTGCCAGGCCCTCGAGAAAAAGCCCTGCAGAACAGGCCCTGAACGTCAGGCTGCCTGGCGTTGCTGGGTCAGGCTCAGCGCGCGATCCTGGCTGTCGAAGAGATGCACGTGCTCCAGGTCCGGCACCAGCGCGACGCGTTGGCCGATCTTCCACTGACTGGGGGCTTCACTGCGGTGGATCAGCAGGCTGTCGCCGACTTTCGGATCCAGATAGACATAGACTTCGTTGCCCAGGTACTCGACGTTGACGATCTCGAAGGCGTTGTCGCCACGGGCCTCTTCCAGGCAGAGGTGTTCGGGACGAACCCCCAGCATCAGACGGCTACCAACGCGCTCGCTACCGGCATCGCGAGGCAGGCCCAGCTCGCCGATCCCGGCCGTCGTGATGCGACAGTTATTGGCATCGCTGCTCAATAGCTCCGCCGGCAGGAAGTTCATGGTCGGGGAGCCGATGAAGCCGGCCACGAAGCGGGTCGCCGGTGCCTGATAAAGTGTCTGGGGACTGCCGACCTGTTCGATACGGCCATCACGCAGTACCACGATCTTGTCGGCCAGGGTCATGGCTTCGACCTGGTCGTGGGTGACGTAGACCATGGTGGAGCCCAGGCGGTGGTGCAGGCGGGCGATCTCATTGCGCATCTGCACCCGCAGTGAGGCATCCAGGTTGGAGAGCGGCTCATCGAACAACAGGATCTTCGGCTCACGCGCCATGGCGCGCCCCATGGCGACGCGCTGTCGCTGGCCGCCGGAAAGCGCCTTGGGCTTGCGGTGCAGCAACTCCTCGAGCTGAAGGATGCGCGCCGTCTCCATCACGCGTTGTTCGACGCTTTCCTTGTCGGTCTTGGCAAGCTTGAGGCCGAAGGCCATGTTCTCGTACACCGTCATGTGCGGGTAGAGGGCATAGGACTGGAAGACCATGCCCACGCCGCGCTCACGCGGGGGGAGGTCATTGACCAGATCGTTGGCGATATGCATCTCACCGTCGGTGATCGATTCCAGCCCGGCGATCAGGCGCAGTAAGGTCGACTTGCCACAGCCTGACGGCCCGACGAAGACCACGAATTCTCCGCTGCCGATCTTCAGGTCCAGGTCCTTGATGATGTGCGTGCTGCCGAAGGTCTTGTTGATCTTGGAGAGGGTTACGCTTGTCATCTTGCGACTCCCAGCCGGTGCTCGGCACCGGCTTTCGAAAGAAGGTTAGTCGAGTGCCAGGAAGGCAGCCTGATAGGGCGGCAGTACCAGGCGCGCTGTCTGGGGCTGAGCCTCATCCAGTTCGGCAGTGAAACCCGTGCCCTTGAGAAGACGCGCGCCGCCTGCGTAGGCTTGCGGCAGCGCGGTACTTAGTTCAGTGCCTGTGAGATTGAACAGGCACAGCATGCGCTGACCGTCATGCTCACGCAGGAAGCCCAGAAGCTCGTCCCCCACGTCGACCAGTTGAATGTCCCCCTCACGCAAGACCGGATGCTGACGGCGGAAGTTCAGCAGAATCCGCGTGGCATGAAGCACAGAGTTAGCGTCGTCTTCCTGGTTGGCCACGGCCAGTGGCAGGTGGCGCTCATCGACCGGTAGCCAGGGCTCGACACTCGAGAAGTCCCCCTGGGCCGTCTGACGCCAGGGCATGGGGGTCCGGCAACCGTCGCGGCCCTTGAACTCCGGCCACAGCACCTTGCCGTAGGGGTCCTGAATGCGCTCGAAGGGCACGTCGGCTTCCGGCAGGCCCAACTCCTCACCCTGATAGAGGCAGACGCTGCCGCGCAGTGACAGCACCATGGCCAGAGCGACCTTGGGGTAGGCCACCGGGTCTTCGTCGGCGCCCCAGCGTGTGGCGCTGCGCACGACGTCGTGGTTCGACAGCGCCCAGCACGGCCAGGCATCGCCGGCCAGACGCTGGAAGCGCTCGATGACTTCGCGGAGATAGCCTGCTGAGTGCGGCGCATTGAGCAGATCAAACCCGTAGGCCATGTGCAGCTTGTCGCCCCCGGCGGTGTACTCCGCCATGCGCTCCAGCGGCTTGTCATCACCGATTTCGCCCACCGTGGTGGTGCCGGGGTACTCATCCATCAGGGCGCGCAGCGCTTTCAGGAAGTCGAGGTTTTCCGGACGGCTCAGGTCATAGACGTGTCGCTGCCAGGTATAGGGGTTGGAATCCGGCGCGCCCAGGGTCTTGGCCTCGCCCGCCGGCACCGGCGGGTTGTCGCGCAGGGCCTGATCATGGAAGTAGAAGTTGACGGTATCCAGGCGGAAGCCATCCACGCCCAACTCAAGCCAGAAGCGCATGTTGTCCAGCTGTGCCTGTCGGGCTTGCGGGTGGTGGAAGTTCACGTCGGGCTGGCTGGTCAGGAAGTTGTGCAGGTAATACTGCTGGCGACGCGAGTCGAAGGTCCAGGCCGAGCCGCCGAAGATCGACAGCCAGTTGTTGGGCGGCGTGCCGTCGGGCTTGGGGTCTGCCCACACGAACCAGTCGGCCTTGTCGTTGGTGCGGTCCTGACGGCTCTGCTGGAACCAGGGATGCTGGTCGGAGGTGTGGCTGATCACCTGGTCGATCATGACCTTCAGGCCCAGGGAATGGGCGCGCTCCAGCAGGGTCTTGAAGTCCTCTAGGGTGCCGAACATCGGGTCGACATCCCGGTAGTCGCTGATGTCATACCCGAAGTCGAGCATCGGGGAGGTGAAGAAGGGCGACAGCCAGATGCCATCCACGCCCAGCGATGCCACGTAATCGAGTCTGGTGGTGATGCCCGGCAGATCGCCGATCCCGTCGCCGTTGCTGTCCAGGAAGCTTCGTGGGTAGATCTGGTAGATGACGCCACCGCGCCACCAGCTGGAGGAGGTCTGCATTTGGGCTTCGAGCAATGACATGACGATTATCCTTTGACGGCGCCGGCGGTCAGGCCGGAGACGATGCGGCGCTGGAAGATCATCACCAGGATGACCAGCGGTATGGTGACGGTGACGGAGGCGGCCATGATCGGGCCCCAGGGGAGCTCATGCTGGCTGCCGCCGGAGATCAGGGCGATGGCGACCGGCACGGTGCGTTCGCTGTCGGTCAGCGTGAAGGTCAAGGCGAACAGGAACTCGTTCCAGGCCGCGATGAAGGCGAGCAACCCGGTGGTGGCCATGGCCGGCCACATCAGGGGCAGGAAGACCTTGGTGATGGTCTCCCACGGCGTGGCACCGTCCATGATCGCGGCCTCTTCCAGTTCCATGGGCAGTTGACGCATGAAGGTCGTCAGTACCCAGACGGTGAAGGGCAGCGTGAAGATGGTGTAACTGAGAATCAGGCCACCGGGGTTGTTGTAGAGATTCAGGCTGCGAATCACCTCGAAGAGCCCGGAGAGCACTGCGACCTGAGGGAACATCGAGACCCCGAGGATGATCAGCATCACGGTGGAGCGGCCGCGAAAGCGCACGCGTCCCAGCGCATAGGAGGCGGTGATGCCCAGCAGCAGCGCGATCAACACGACGCTCAAGGCGATCAGGATCGAGTTGCCGATCGCCTGCAGGAAGCTCTTCTGCGCAAAGATCTGGGCATAGTTGCTGAAGTCCAGCGAGGTCAGCCAGTAGTTGACCTCGAACAGCTCACTGGACGGTTTCAGTGAGGTGATCACCGCGTAATAGAAGGGGAACACGGCGTAGACGATGATGATGGCGATCAAGGCCCATTTGCCGACATGCTTGGCGAGTCGGGTCAGCTGGTAGCGGTTCATCGGAGTCTGATTCATTTCTCCACTCCCAGTTGGCGGCGGCCAAGGTAGAGGTAGGCCACGACGGCCAGCGCGATGATCAGGAACAGCATCGTGGAGGCGGCACTGCCGTAGCCCACGTCCTGGAACTCCACCAGTTGCTGGCGGGCGTAGATGGACATGGTCATGGTGCTCGACGAGTTGGAGGTCAGCACATAGATGACGTCGAAGACGCGCAGTGCATCGAGAAGACGGAAGATCACGGCGACCAGTAGAGCCGGGGTGATCAATGGCAGGGTGACACGGAAGAACACCTTCACCGGGTGGATGCCATCGACCTCGGCGGCTTCATAGCAGTCCCTGGGCAGCATCTGCAGCGCGGCGAGTACCAGCAGTGCCACGAAGGGGATGGTCTTCCAGACATCGACCATGATCACGGCCCACATCGACAGATCGGCATCCGCTGTCCAGGCCAGGGGCGCATCGATCAGCCCCAGCCCCATCAACATGTGGTTGATGATTCCGAACTGGTCATTGAGCATCCAGGCCCACATCTTGGCGGAGACGATGGTCGGGATGGCCCAGGGAATCAGTACCGCGGCCCGGACCAGCATGCGTCCCTTGAATTCGGCATTCAGGAGCAGCGCCACGATGATGCCGAAGACGACTTCCAGCGATACCGAGATGACGCTGAAATAGACGGTGTTCCAGACGGAGTTCCACCACACCGGGTCAGCCAGCAGGCCGTACCAGACGCCGTCGTCCTTCACGAGATAGTTCTCGAAGCCGATGAAGGCGGCACCGGTCGTGTCCGAGAGCGAGGCATCGGTCAGGCTGAGATAGAAGGTTCTCAGCAGGGGCCAGCCGGCCACCAGCGCCAGTGCGACCAGCATCGGGGCGAGATAGGTCCAGGCCGCGCGTACCCGCTGGCGTCTGACCTTGGTGCCGCGTTTGCGAGTCCTGGCCGAGGGCGAGCCCGTCGGCACTGACTCATTGAGCGTGGTTGTCATGCGAAACCTCCCGGGTTACCAGCGACGACGTTTGATGCGTGACAGTTCGCTCTTGAGCTGGGCAACCGCCTGGGCACCGCTCTGCTCGCCGCTCAGCACGCTATGGGTCGCGTTGAAGAAGGCATTGCTCACCTGGCCGTAGTTGTCTCCGGTGACGGCTGACGGACGGGCCACGGCATTGGTGAAGGTGTCGTAGAGCGTGCCGAAGAAGGGCACGGCGGTGAGCACTTCCTCGTCCTGATACAGCGCCGTGAGGGTCGGGTTGTAGGCGGCCTGGATGGCTCGGCGTTTCTGCTCGGGTTCACCGGTGAGGAAGGCCACCAGCTGAGAGGCGAGCTCGGGATTCTCGCTGTACTTCGAGACCGCCAGATTCCAGCCGCCCAGCGCCGCCGCGCTTTCTCCCTCGGCGCCATGGGGCAGCTTGACCACCCCGACCTTGCCGGCCACCTTGCTGTCATCGCTCTGGGTCAGCGACCAGGCGTAGGGCCAGTTGCGCATGAAGACGGCGTTGCCGGACTGGAAGATGCCGCGGGCTTCTTCCTCGGAATAATTGAGTGCGCCCTGCGGGGTGATCTCGCCGATCCAGCTGGCGGCCAGGTCGAGTGCAGTGGCCGTGTTGGGGTTGTCGATGGTGATCTCGCCATCGGCATCGACAATGGCGCCGCCGTCATTGCTGGCGACCCACTCCAGGGCGTTGCAGGTCAGGCCCTCATAGGCACGCCCCTGGAAGACGTAACCCCACATCTTCTCGCTGCCCGCCTCACGCTCCTTCGCCTGGATCTGCGTGGCGGTCTCTGTCAATTCCTGCCATGTCTCGGGAGGTGCGAACCCGTACTTCTCCAGCAGGTCCTTGCGGTAGTAGAGCACCCCGGCATCCGTGAACCAGGGCATGGCCACCAGGCGGCCATCCACCGTGTTGTTGTCGACGATGGTCGCGAAGTGGCCTTGCGCCGCCTTTTCGCCGAGCGTCTGGTGCAGATCAAGCAGGTGATTGGCGAGCAGCCCCGGCCAGACCACATCGATCTGCAGGACGTCGATATCCCCGGACTGGGCCGACAGAATCTGCTGGTAGAGCGAGAGGCGTTCCGTCGAGGAATTGGGCGTGGAAACGATGTCGACTTCATGGCCGGTCTTTTCCTCCCAGGCCGCGACGCCCTGTTCACAGAGTTCCAGCTCGGCCCCGACCGCACCGCAGGAGATGGTCAGGTCCGCGCCCATGGCAGGGGCGGTGGTGGCCACTCCCAGCAGGGCGACGCTTGAGGCGATCAGTGTCTTGCGTTGCATGGCAAATCCTCGTCACTTGTTGTTGTTGGGCATTCATCGGCCATCTGGCGGGGGAGAATCCTGAGGTTGTCCGATGGTGCTTCTTAAACGATTAAGGCGTGATCACAGTCAAGCGATTGGCGTCGATATCCGCAACCTGAACTTTGGTCTTGCTGTCGCTGATATGTCGCCAGAAATGGGAGTTTTACGCGGTGATCGCTCCCCTTTGGTCGAATTTCGACATAGGTCGTGTGTCTGAGAGGCCAGATTGCCACTAGGGTCTTAAACGATTAAGTGAGTATGGCGCCTACGACAACGCCAATGACGAAGGCGCCACTTCGCTGATCATCGCCAAGCGAGTGATTCGTCAACAACAACAAAGGCTCTCTCCAACATGACTACTTCCCCCCAGCGCCCGCTCAAGGCCCCTCTGGCCATGGCTGTTGCCATTGCCATCATGAGTACCAGTGGTCTCGCCACTGCCGACAGCACGGGCGACATCGAGGCGCGGCTCGCAGAGCTGGAGCAGCGCATCAATGACGCCGAACAGCGGGCCAGAGCAGCGGAACGCCGCGCCGCCGAGGCAGAGCAGGCGATGGCTGTTCAGCGCCGAACGAATGAGACTGATCAACCCGCGCGCGTGACCGCGCAGACCGAGGACCTCGAAGAGCGTCTGGCCGCCGTGGAGCGTCAGGCCAGTGGCGAGGAAGGTTTCTCCTTCAATGCCTATGCCCGCTCAGGTCTCCTGATCGGGGAGGGTGGCAAGAGCATTGATGGCGGCCCCTATCTCACCCCGGCGGGGTCGGTGGGGGGAGCGGTCGGGCGGCTGGGGAATGAGCCCGATACCTATGTCGAGACGGTGCTCAACTACAAGACGCGCTACGACAACGGGGCAAAGGCGCACTACCGCACCATGATTGCCGACGGGGTGGAGACCAGCAACGACTGGACCTCGGACGAGTCCAGCCTGAACGTACGACAGGTCTACGTGGAATTGAGCGATCTGCCGAGCTTCACTGGCGCCTTCGAGAATTCCGCCATCTGGGCCGGCAAGCGCTTCGATCGGGACAACTTCGACATCCACTGGCTCGACAGTGACTTCATCTTCCTTGCCGGCACCGGCGCGGGTATCTACGACGTCCGGCTCACCGATGACTGGAAAGCCAACTTCTCGGTCTACGGACGCAGTTACAGTGAATATCCGACCGAGGATTCCGACACTGGCGGCGATACCGACAACCTGACCTTCACGATGAACAACTACGTCGGCAACTGGCAGTGGATGGTCAGTGCATTGTCTGCCGCAGACAACGAAGAGCGCGCCATGGACACGGGCGCCACAGCCGCGGATTCCGGGTTCCATACCATGCTGGCCTATCATGGCGACAGCTTCTTTGGTCTCGCCGACGGCAGCTTCAAGGCCGCCGTGCTGCATGGCCGAGGGCTCGGCGCGGAGACGAAGGTCATCGGGGGGGACGGGAATCTGACAGATGACGCGACCTCGACTCGACTCGGTCTGTATGGCACGACCTATCTCGCGCCCAAGTGGCGTCTGGCACCGGCCGTGCTGGCGGAAGTCAGTGAAGACCGTTACGCCGAAGGCGACGAATACTCATGGGCGACGTTCAATGCGCGTCTGGCCAATGAGCTAACGGCGAATTTCGAGATGCAATATGAACTCAGCTATCAATGGATGGATCTTGACCCCGGTGCCTCAGGCACTGCCGTGGAAGGGAGCTATCGAAAATTCACCATCGCGCCGACCTTCAAGCCTGAAGTCGGTGGCTTCTGGAAACGTCCGGAAATCCGCCTGTTCGCGTCCTGGAGTGACTGGGATGAGGAGCTCAATGACTTCTCGGATGAAGATGCGCTCGGGAGTGCAGGCTTCACGGGAGGCGAATGGGCCTTTGGTGTCCAGAGCGAAATCTGGTTCTAATCTATACATTGACTTGGTAGCGCTTAAAACGGTTTCGATCCTGCCTGCACCCAGGTGCAGGCTTTTTTAGGTTACTTGAGTACTGATCGCTATTTTTATTATGGATAGATGCTGGGTATGGCACTTTACAGAAAGCCTCTGGTATTATATTCAATATCTGTGGTTAAAATATAATTTTATTTATTATCTAAAGCAAGAGCATTGTTAAAGTATATATTTGGAAATGAATTTTGAAATTTCGACGATCTCTGTCTTCCCCGTGAATTCGAATTTTATTTTGCCAAGTGAGGAAAAATATATTTCCAGTTCCGAATCCAGATCGAAGGTGCCAGAAGTTTCAATTGAGTAAGCGACTATGTTTTTATAAGGCAGTGAGGTGAAGTCTTTTTTACTTCCGGTGAGACCTTGTACGTTGACAGCGATAATGCGCTTATTCGTGAAGACGACTCCATCGCGCATGGATTTATAAGCATCAATCACATTTTCGCCATCCAGTAGTAAAGTACTGACGCGATCAGCATATTCATTATGTTGCTTGAGTTTTAAGAAACCTTTATTGTCGAAATCTATCATGTCGTGATTATCCTTGTCCGGAGAGTATTGTTAGTGATCCGAATCAATGTTGGTGAGTGTTTGATGTAACATTCTGAACGTTTACTCATATAATGTGAATGATAATTTTACACTACTGTTTACGTTATGCTTGGGAAGGCGCTCCAAGAGGCTGGCCTGCATGGAACCTTTTATCGATATTGTTGTATGGGGTCTTCCAACTTGGACTTTGCTTTTATTCAAGGACAATGATGATGCTGCCCATTGATCAAGATGATAGAGTTGTTGTTGAATCCTAACATACGTGCTAGCTTATATTTTGATCAGATATGAGGCGTGTCAGCCTCACATCATTGATCAGTAATTGAGTTTATTTGTCGCATTACCTGATTGACTTAGGAGGCTGCCATGAATAGCGATATCGCTGAAGGTAAGTGGAAACAACTCAAAGGTAAGGTTCGTGAAGGTTGGGGAGAGCTTACTGATGATGATGTCGACGAAATTGCTGGTCGTCGGGAAAACTTTGTAGGGAAGGTTCAAGAGCGATATGGCATGAAGAAAGACGAAGCTGAGAAAGAGTGGGATAAACTATCCGATTCCTGAGGCTTTGCTAATATATGCTTCATGTAGCCGATGCTTGCACTATGCAGGTGTCGGTTTTTTAGTTTTATTTTATCGCAGTGATCTATCGTCTTGCGTACCCAGCGAGATGCTCCTGACGAAATACATCCAAACCCGCTCTCTTGAGTCAATCATGACGCAATGGCGTTGACCGATGTCATGGTGATGATCACCTGCGGCCTTGTATTGAGGGTGATGCACTAGCCGCGACCTTCCCGGACAATCGATCCCAGTCCTCCAGCGTTTCACCGTCTTGGGTAATACGCACTTTCGGGGGGAGTGGTGGCGGTACTGCCAGGCACTCAGCATCGAGTTCGTGACTGATATGCGTCAGGTAGGCGCGTGGCGGGTTGAGTCGCGCGATGATATCCAGCGCTTGAGTGATGGTGTTGTGATTGCGAGGCGTGGTGAACGCGGCGGGGTGGCTGGAATCCAGTATCACTACATCGGGCTCCCAGCTGCGTAGGAAACGCTCGGTTTCCGGGGGCAGGCCGAGCGTATCAGTGAGATAGGCCAGCCGTGTGCCACCGTCATCCAGGCAATAGCCAAGTGTCGGTTTCGAGTGATTGAGCGGCACTGGTGTCACCGTCAGGCTATCCAGCTTCAAGGGCTTGAACGGCTTGAGTCCGGACTGAAAGTCCAGAATGCCGGGATTGCGGTAGAGGTCCGCGCAGCCTTGTGGGTCCTTTGGGCCGTAGACAGGAATGCGCTCACCGCACCCCCAGCGCAGATGGAAAAGCCCCTGTACGTGATCAGCATGATAATGGGTGATCAGGATTGCCGTGGGACGCTCGAGCTCACAACTGTGCGCCAGATCCATTCGGCCTGCATCCAGCAGGTAGCGCTTGCCATCGATGCGAACCTCGGCGGAACACGGCCTACGCGTGAGGCTAGTGAAGACGCGGGCCCTGTTGCAGGCTGGGCAATCGCAGCCAAAGCAGGGCACCTGGGCGACAGAATTATTATGACCAGACAAAGCGAAGCTAGATTCTGATTTACCAATTGGCTAATAAATTGTGTGCTTTACTCTAGCCGTGTCTTGTGACACGTGCCACTTGGTGCGGGTTTTTCGTTATTTAGCAATCACGACTTTGCGTCATCGGACGTTGATCTTCAAAAACGACATGCCGATTGTACGGAAAAATGCCTAGTACAAAGCGTTCGGCCACAGCGAGTAGGGATGGTATTGGTGCTGGCCTGTCGGTTCTTCTATGAGGGAGGCTCATGCCACGAGCCTTTACTCTTTTCAGGGAAGCCATTGCCATTGCTCATGGACAGTGATTCACTAATTTTTTGTTAATCGATATTCTCTAAGTGATTGATATTAAATGATTTTTATTACTTTCAGAAGGTTTTTCTTGTTTTTCAACCCCTTGTTCCGATGAATTGTGCAACAAATCTTTGTATGGCCTTATTCCTGCAGGATCAATTATCGCTTTCGCAATGCAGCCTGCCAAGTTGATCTCGTGGCCCTTTCAGATAGGTAGGATCACTGATTTTAATAACTGGCATTTTGCATACTCATCCAAAACGATAAATAGATGCTATCTCACTTTGCTAAGCTAAGCAGGCTCCAGCGCTGGCCTCTACATGACGTCCTCCCTGAAACGTCTTCTTGATACGGCGTCTGTGGTGCCATTGGGAGACTGCGCCGGCCGTGAAGAACACAACAACGCAAGGAGATCTCGCTTGGAACTGATCCAGTATGCTCTGGACAATCTGGAGCTCTTGACCACACGCACCCTTGAGCACATCTCGCTGGTCGGGGTGGCGGTGGGTATCGCCACGCTCACTGGTGTACCCATCGGTATCGCGATTACCAAAAATGAGCGCGCAGCCAAGACAGTGCTGTATATCGCCTCGATCATCGTGACGATCCCCTCCATCGCACTGTTCGGCATCATGATTCCGATCCTATCGTTGATCGGGCAGGGCATTGGCTATGTGCCGGCTGTCATTGCCGTTTTGCTGTATTCGCAGTTGCCAATCATCCGCAACACCTATACCGCGATCAACAATGTCGACCCTGCTCTGCGTGAAGCGGCCAGAGGGCTGGGCATGAGCCAGAACCAGCGCTTGTGGATGGTCGAGATTCCACTGGCGGTACCGATCATCATGGCCGGTGTGCGCACTGCCGTAGTGCTGAACATTGGAGTGATGGCGATCGCGGCCTATATCGGTGCCGGAGGGCTTGGCACCTTTATCAGTCGAGGAATTTCCCAGTCAGACCCGCGTCAGTTGATTGTCGGGGCGGTAGCAGTCAGCGTGCTTGCCATCCTCGTCGACTACGCATTGTTGGCGCTACAGAAGCGCCTGACGCCCATGGGTATGGACCGTGCAACAGCGGCCAATGCCTGACAGCGTCATACGCGCGCCATTCTGCCAACTAGACAAGGAATTCTTCATGATCGAACTCGACAATCTCACCAAAGTCTTCGACACCCCCAAGGGTGCCGTCACGGCGGCTGACCATATCAGCATGAAGGTGCCGAGCGGCGAAATTTGTATCCTGCTCGGACCGTCCGGCTGTGGCAAGACCACCAGTCTGAAGATGATCAATCGCATCATTCGCCCGACATCTGGCCGAGTGCTGATCAATGGGGAAGACACCACCAATCTCAATACGCAGGAACTGCGTCGCAACATCGGCTATGTCATCCAGCAGATCGGACTGTTCCCGAACATGACCATCGAGGAAAATATCACGGTGGTGCCCAAACTACTGGGCTGGGACAAGACTCGGTATCGCGAGCGTGCTCGCGAAATGATGCGCATGATCGCGCTGGAACCCGATGCCTTTCTCAAGCGCTATCCGAGTGAGCTTTCCGGCGGGCAGCAGCAACGGATAGGTGTTGCGCGCGCCTTGGCGGCGGATCCGCCTGTGATGTTGATGGATGAGCCATTCGGCGCAATCGACCCCATCAATCGCGCGGTGATTCAGGATGAGTTCCTCAAGATGCAGCAGGATCTCAAGAAGACCATCATGTTCGTCAGTCACGATATCGATGAGGCGATCAAGATGGGCGACCGCATCGCGATCTTCCGTGGCGGCAAGCTGGTGCAGTATTCCCCGCCAGATGAGCTGTTGGCAGCGCCGAAGAATGACTTCGTCGAATCTTTCCTGGGAGAAGACCGTGCTTTGAAGCGCCTCAACCTGGTCAAGGTGCGTGACTTGGCGAGTGAGGACATAGGTATGGTGAGGCCGGATGACACCCTGACCACGGCACTCGAACGCATCGAAGCCTACGGCTACCAGAGCAGCATCGTGATGGTGAACGACAAGCGTCAGCCGGTAGGCATCATCAGTGCTGCCATCGCACGTACTTCCAAGGGGCATTGTCGGGATCACTTCCAGGGCGTGCCTGTCGTAGTCAGCCTCGATGACGATCTGCGCAAGGTGGCCTCGTTGATGTTTGCCAATGACATGACATGGATACCGTGCGTGGATGATGAGGGTCGCATCGTCGGTCAGATTACGCAACGGGCCATCACGCATCATCTGAGCTCCCGCTACCGGGCACATTCGGGGTCTTCCGCTGCCTTGACTTCCGGCCAGCAGGGCGAGATGTCCCCGACCACGGTGCACAAGGAATAAGCCCATGCCAACGTTGAAATTCACGGGCGTATTGCGACTGGTGGCAGTGATCGCGATCTTCATGGCTGGTGTCTGGAGCCAGTCGACTGGCGTGATCGAAGAGTTCATGTTCTATCTGCCGGATATCCAGTTCCTGACGGTGCAGCATCTGTGGCTGACGGCGCTGTCCGGCGGGTTAGCGATAGTGGTTGCCATTCCATTGGGGATCGTCCTGTCGCGCCCCAGCATGACGCGTTATGCCGAATCGGCCATGCAAGTACTCAATGTAGGCACCACCATCCCGACGCTGGCGGTATTGGCGTTGTCGATGAGCTTCCTGGGTATCGGCACGGTACCTGCTGTCTTTGGCTTATTTGTGGCGACCCTATTGCCCATCACCCGTAACACCTATGTGGGGCTCAAGGGAGTGTCACCCGCCTTGAAGGAAGCGGCATCCGGAATTGGCATGTCACCGTTCCAGCGCCTGGTGCGTGTGGAACTCCCCAATGCGCTGTATGTGATGTTTGCCGGAATCCGTACGGCACTGGCCATCAACGTCGGTACGGTACCGCTGGCCTTTCTGATCGGTGCCGGTGGGCTGGGTGAGCTGATCTTCACCGGTATCGATCTCTATGACCCGGTCATGATGTTGTCTGGCGCCATCCCTACCACACTGCTGGCGATCGGTGTGGATGTGCTGGTGGCCTTCGTGGCCTTCATCGTGGTCCCACGCGGCGTCAACCCTGCGCGAGCATGAACGAATACGCCTGTGGCAGCCAAGGCTGCTACAGGTTGGCATACCGCTAGACCTTAAAAATAACAAGTTGTTAGACCGATTTTTCATAGGATAGGAGAGCATCATGAAGACCTTGACGACCCTGCTGACAGGCGCTGCCCTAGCCGCCACGCTATCAACGGCGTATGCCGAAGAGATTGTGGTGGGTGGCAAGAATTTCACCGAACAACAGATCCTCGCGAACATGACAGGACAATATCTGGAAAGCTTGGGCTATGACGTGGAGGAGCGTTCTGGCATGGGCTCTGCCGTGCTGCGTCAGGCTCAGGAGAATGGCCAGATTGACCTCTATTGGGAATACACCGGCACGTCACTGATCAACTACAACGATGTCAGTGAACGTCTGAGTCCGGAGGAGACCTATTCCCGCGTCAAGGAATTGGATGCCAAGAAGGGTCTGGTATGGCTAGTACCTTCCGCGGCCAACAATACCTATGCGCTGGCGATGCGTGAGTCGGATGCCCAGGAGCGTGGCATCGCCTCACTGTCGGACCTCGCGCAGGCGGTCAATGATGACAAGGGACTGACCTTCGCGCTGAACGCCGAATTCTATGCGCGGGATGATGGATGGCGACCACTGCAGAAAGCCTATGACTTCCGTGTCGGGCGCGCCGACGTCAAGCGCATGGATTCCGGTCTGGTCTACCAGGCCCTGCGTGATGGTCAGGTCGATGTCGGTCTGGTGTTCGCCACCGATGGCCGCATTCCGGCGTTCGATTTCACGGTGCTCAAGGATGACAAGGGTTATTTCCCGGCCTATGCCCTGACACCAGTAGTGCGTGAGGAATCTCTCAAGGCCAATCCGGAGCTTGAGGCCCAGATGAATGCCCTGTCTGCCGAGCTCAATGACGACACCATGGCAAGCCTGAACGCGCAGGTCGATGTCGAGAGGAAGTCTGTCGAAAAAGTCGCCGAGGACTTTCTTAAGGAACACGGCCTCAAGTAATTGCTTTTTATAAAAGGGTCGACATAAATGTCGGCCCTTTAATTCCCTCGATGTCGCTTGTGAAAGGATTCAGCGATGAAACTAATAAAAATGATTGTATGCTTCATGATGACTTGGTCTATATTATCAAGCTCCGCACATGCTGATAAAATATCAGTAGGTGGAAAGAATTTTACAGAGCAGCTCATCTTATCTAGCATGACTAGTCAATATCTTGAAAGTAAAGGTTACGATGTACAGGAGCGTTCTGGAATGGGAACTGCTGTGCTGAGAAATGCACAATAAAATGGGCAGGTAGATTTATATTGGGAATATACTGGTACATCGTTGATTAGCTATAATAAAGTAACAGAAAAGCTAACTCCAGAGGAAGCTTACCAGAGGGTTAAGCAGTTAGATGGAGAGAAGGGGTTGGTCTGGCTTTCACCCTCGGAGGCCAATAATACATACGCTTTGGCAATGCGTAAAAGTCATGCCAATGAGCTAGGAATAAACATGATTTCTGACCTGGCGCGAGCGATAAATTCAGGTGAGTCGTTAGTTTTGGCATCCAATGCTACTTTTTATGCTCGCGATGATGGTTTACGACCCATGCAGAAGAAATATGGCTTTGAATTCGGGAGAAAGAATATTAAACGTATGGATCAAGGATTGACATTGCCATCTCTTGATAGCGGTGAAGTTGATGTGGCGATGACTACAGCAACCAATGGTCGTATTCCGGCTCTTGATTTAACCGTTCTAGAAGATGATAAGGAATTTTTCCCGGACTATGCCTTAACACCGGTAGTACGTGAGGAAGTTCTTGAAGCTAATCCTGAGCTCGAGGCTCAGATGAATGAGCTCTCGGCAAAGCTCAACGATAGCGTTATGGCTGGTTTGAATTCACAAGTAGATGTTGATCGGAAGTCTGTCGAGAAAGTCGCCGAGGACTTCCTGAAGGAGCACGGCCTAAAGTGACCGTTCGTCACGCCTGAGTCACTGTCATTGACGTTCAGGCCCGCGAGATCACGACAAGGCCGCCCGCTAGGCGGCCTTGTCGTCTCTGATAGTGAAAACTGCCACTCCCCTCTGCCGTTATCCCGCACGTCATAGCTACCGCTTGCTACAGTGGAGAAACCTTATGTCTGCCTCGAACTGCTCGCCTGATGATACGAAGCCTTCCCGGATCACGACACCTTCTTATGCACCCTTCAATGAACCCTCCGCTACGTCTTCCGATACCGCTGTTGCTGCATCCAGAGATAGCTCGGCGCTGGTCTTTATTCACGAGTACGACCTTGCCAGTCTCAGCGGCTCCCAACTGCATCAAGCCAAGCGCTGCCTGCTGGATCTGTTGGGAGTCGCGGCAGGCGCGACGCGTACCCCATTGGCGGCCAAGGCAGCGCGTTATGTGACGCGCCAACATGGTGGTGACTTGCCGCTGTTGTTTGCGCATGGCAGTGCCTCTTCCAGTGGCGTTGCCCTGCAGGGCGGCTGGTTGATCGACGCGCTGGATGCCCATGACGGTCAGGTATTGACCAAAGGGCATGCCGGCGTTGCCTTGTTGCCCGGCCTGTTGGCGTTGCCGGAAACCCGCGAGCTTGCCGGGCGTGATTTTCTGGCACTGCTGGCCTATGGCTATGAGATCGCGACGCGGGCAGGAATCGCTTTGCATGCACAGAGCCCGGATTACCATACCTCGGGTGCCTGGAATGCACTGGGTGTGGCTGCGGTGACGGCGCGTCTGCGTGGCTTTGATCGCGAGACTCTGCACCATGCGCTGGGCATCGCCGAGTTCTACGGGCCGCGCAGCCAGATGATGCGTTGTATTGATCATCCCACCATGCTCAAGGATGGCTCCGGCTGGGGGGCCATGACAGGGATCTCGGCAGCGCTGCTGGCGGAGGATGGTTTCACTGGCGCGCCGGCATTGACGCTCACAGCTCCTGCCGTTGCAGAGCTGTGGAAAGACCTCGGTCAGCGACACTACCTGTTCGAGCAATATTTCAAGGCTTATCCGGTGTGTCGCTGGGCGCAGCCTGCGGTAGAGGCGGTGCTGTCGTTGGCTGACGCCGTCCCTGAGCCTGAGCATATCGCGCGTATCGAGATTATTACCTTCCACCAGGGCAAGCGACTGCATGTCATACATCCCCAGACTACCGAACAGGCTCAGTACAGTCTGCCTTGGTCTGTCGCCTGCGCACTTGGGCGTGGTGTCGTGGATGTCGAGGGCGTCTGTGAGGCATTGGGTGATCCATTACTCAAAGCTCTGGCGAGCAAGGTGGTGATTGAGGAAGATGACGTGTTCAATGCTCGCTTCCCCGCCGAGCGCTGGGCCCGCGCGCGTATCGTGCTGGTGAATGATGATGTGCTCGAAAGCGAGGACCACGAGGCACTGGGCAATCCGGACAAGCCCCTGAGTGATGCTCAGGTGCTGGCCAAATATCAGGCCCTGGCAGAACCCGTGCTGGGCGCGCGAGCGACTCAGTTACGCGATGTCGTGATGAGCCTTGAATCACGCCCGGTATCGGAGCTGCTGGTGCTACTGGGTGCACCTTGAATCTGGCTGCCGCGGCTGACATTCTTCACGGTGCTTTCCCTTTCTTTTGTCTTCGAGATCATCCAATGCACCATCAAGACCACTTACGCGTTGGCGCGGCACAGATCAACGCCACTCTCGGCGATATTGATGCCAACCTTGAGCGTCATCTCGATGTCATTCACCAGGCCCGCGATATCGAGTTGGATCTGCTCGTCTTCCCGGAGCTCTCGTTGACCGGCTACGGTATGGGGAATCGGGTCATTGATCTGGCTTTTCCTCTGCATGATCCACGCTTGCTGATTCTGGCGCGCGCGGCGGACGACATGCAGTTGGTGGTGGGGTTTGTCGAAGAGGCAAGTCCGGGCGAATACTACAATGCGTTGGCGATCTTGCAGCACGGCAGTCTTCAGATGGTGCACCGCAAGCTAAACTTGCCGACCTACGGAGGGCTGGAGGAGGGCAAGCTGTTCACCCACGGCAATGATTTGACTCAATCAAGCGTGCGCGCAGGGTGGTCCGCCACGTCATTGATCTGTGCGGACCTTTGGAATCCGGGGCTGGTGCATGCTGCTATGCTCGCGCGTCCCACCGTGTTGTGCGCGCCGATCAATTCGGCATCTGGCATTGTCAGTGATGACTTCTCCAATGAGCAGAACTGGGCGGTCAATCTGCAGTTCTACGCCATGACTTATGGCACACCGGTCATCATGGCCAATCGCTTCGGGCCGGAAGGTGGCAGTCATTTCTGGGGCGGCTCACGGATTCTCGGCCCACGCGGGGAAACGCTGGCACAGGCGGAAGACCGCGAGATGCTGATACATGCCGAACTGTCGCGCACCGCGATCGCCAAGGCCCGTTTCGAGCTGCCGACGCACCGCGACGCCGATACGCCGCTGGTACGTGATTTGATGCTGGGCTATCGCTGATCGGGAGGGCAGCCTGTTGGCGATTAGCGCTGTCAGTAATGCCACTGATGAAGGCAATACGAAAAACGCCCGCTCCAGAGTTCAGGAGCGGGCGTTTTTCGTTCCGGGGCAATTTCAGAACAGGACAATTTGCAGGACGGGGGTGACATGAAAGCCATTGGGGATAACTGGACGGGGTAGCTCAGTTGCTGGCACTCATTCTTTTATCTCGCGGCGAGAACAGTGACGCCTCAGGAAGGAAAGCTGAACTGGGCGGATTCCTGGACACTGCGTTCTGGCCAGCGCTGGGACACGCTTTTGCGTCGAGTATAGAAGCGCACAGCATCTGGGCCATAGGCATGCAGATCGCCGAACAATGAATCCTTCCATCCGCCAAAGCTGTGGAACGCCACCGGTACCGGCAAGGGAACATTGATGCCGACCATACCGACTTCTATCTTGTCGGCGAATCTCCGTCCAGCTTCTCCGTCTCGGGTGAAGAGGCAGGTACCGTTGCCATACTGGTGGTCGTTGATCAGTGTGATGGCATCTTCGAAGCTTGCCACGCGCACCACGCACAGTACCGGACCGAAGATTTCGTCGCGGTAGATGCTCATCTCGGGCGTGACTCGATCAAACAGTGTCGCCCCCATGAAGTAGCCGGATGAGCTGGAGACTAGTGAGTGAGTTCGCCCATCCACTACCAAGTGTGCACCCGCGGTAGCTCCTGCCTCGATATAGCCAGCGACCTTGTCGCGCTGTGAGGCATTGATCAGAGCTCCCATGTCGTGACCTGGCTCGGCGCCCGGGCCGATGCTCAGTGCACGTGCCTGTGGGGCGAGGCGTTCAATCAGCGCATCCGCTGTGTCATCCCCCACACAGACTGCGACAGAGATGGCCATGCAGCGTTCACCGGCGCTGCCGAAGGCTGCACCAATCAACGTGCTGGCGGCGTTGTCAAGATCGGCATCCGGTAGCACCACAGCATGATTCTTGGCGCCCCCCAGTGCTTGGATGCGCTTGCCCTGGCGTGTACCTCCTTCATAAATGCTGCGCGCCACGGGGGTCGAGCCCACAAAGCTCATCGCCTTGACCTCCGGTGCAGCGATCAGTGCCTCGACTGCCTGGCGATCACCGTGCACCACGCTGAAGAGACCTGCAGGCAGGCCAGCCTCTTGAAGCAGAAGGGCCATCTTGTTGGCCGCCGACGGGCTCTGTTCTGAAGGCTTGAGGATGAATGCATTTCCACAGGCGAGTGCCATGGGGAACATCCATAGCGGTACCATGGCCGGGAAGTTGAACGGTGTGATGCCAGCCACGATTCCCAGCGGCTGATGGTTGGACCAGGTATCGATACTCGGGCCAGCGTTGTGGGAGTATTCGCCCTTGAGCAGTTCCGGCACGCCACACGCATACTCGACATTTTCAATGCCTCGTTTGAGTTCTCCCATTGCATCATCTAGCACTTTGCCGTGTTCTTCGCTGATCAGCGCACAGATCTCATGGGCATCACGCTCCAATAGCATTTTGAAGCGATACATGACCTGGGCACGTTTGGCGGGTGGCATGTTGCGCCACGCAGGTAAGGCAAGCTGCGCTGCGATGATGGCGCGTTGCACGATGTCGGCATCTGCCAGCGGCAGGCGGCGAACTGCCTCTGCGGTGGCCGGGTTCAGTACGTCTAGAGTGCGATCGCCAGTAACGGCTTCACCACCAATCAGGTGAGTCAGGGTATCCATCAGTCAGATTCCAGCCTTGTATTCAGTCGCGAAAATAGTCGGTGTCATGAAGCGTTAGTCACTCGATGAGCCGCGCGTGCGTCTCATCAGGCGTTGCCTGTCTAGAACTGACGACCGAGTAGTGCTTCATCGAAGGGATAGCGCGAAATCTTCTCGATGCCGGTATCGGTGATCAGCACTTCTTCTTCCAGCTTGACGCCATCGGCTGCGCCGACTTCGCCAATATAGCTCTCTACCGAGACCACCATGCCGGGTTCCAGCACGCCATCCTTGGAGAAGCGATCAAAGTCCATGTGGTGTGCGACCAGTGGCGTCTCGCCATGCATGCCGACCCCATGAATGATCGAAGGATAGCGGCGGTCGAGGAAACGCTCGGGAATCTTCCAGGCGCTCTCAGCGATTTCTCGATAGCTGATGCCGGGTTTGAGTATCGACATGTTGTGATGCACTTGCTCGTGAGCCATCTGATAAAGGGCTTGTTGATAGCCACTGGGCCGACCCGGGCCGACATGGAAGGTACGTGAGAAGTCGGAGTAGTAGCCATGACAGCCGATAGTGTCGGTATCGAGGGCTACCAGCTCTCCGGGGCGAATCACACGATCACTGGCCTCGTTGAACCACGGATTGGTGCGCGGACCAGATGACAGGAGGCGTGTTTCGATGAACTCCCCGCCCTGGCGAATGACATCACCGTACATGATGGCGAATAGCTCGTTTTCGGTGACGCCGGGCTTGATGGCGGCCTCTACGGCAGCAACGGCAGCTTCGCTACCCGCCATTGACTGTGCGAGACAGGCGATTTCTTCGGGTGTCTTGAGGCGACGGCAATGCAGGGTGTCTTGCATGCAATCGAACACCTCCAGTCCTTGAGCCTCCAGCGAGCGCGCCAGATTCAGGGTGCAGCGATCCAGGCCTACCTTGCGATTACCGCCACCATGCTTCTCGACCAGTTGGGCGATCTCGATGCCGAAGGGGTCGCTCGACAGATTGTCGCGCTGGTTGACGGCTGACCACACCACCTTGGAGGTGCGTGCCTCATCGATGGTCTCGAGCCAGGTCGAGATATGAGCGCTACCGGGATACTCGAAAAGTATCACTGGGCCTTCGAGGGGTACGTAGATGTAACGGGTGGAGTTGCGCAGAAAGTAGCCGAACATGTTGCGCGAGCCAGTGGCATAACGCTGATTGTTGGGATCAAACAGCACTACGGCGGCATAGCCTTGTTCAGCCATCATGGCGCGCATGCGTGTCAGGCGTCCGCCACGTAGCTTTACGGGATCAAAGGCGGTGGGAATACTATCCCCATTTCCCATCGGTGCAGAAGGTACTACCGAGAAAGAGGCGGGTTCACTGTCTGTCAGGCGTTCGAAATCGACGATGCTCATGTCAGGTAGACTCACAGTCAAAATGAAAAGGAAGATGAAAAGGCCGCCAAGAAGCTCAGTCGGCTAAGTTGTCGCTGCGCTTCATGCCTTCCTTGAGCAGTTGCTCATGGATAGGTGCCATGCGTCCAAAGATCCGCTGCGCTCGCTCGGGACGCCCGATGAAGCCTGGCTCCTTGGCGTAGGCGAAGATCACGGTATGACGTTCGCGTTCACCACTGACCTGCGTGACGCGATGCAGCGAGTAGCGCCCGAAGAAGATCTGCAGATCGCCCGGTTTTAGATCGATGGCGGTGAGGCGTGAGCGGTCCCCATCAAGTACCTTCTCGACATCGGCGAAGTTCTCGCCTTTGGGATTACGAATGCCTGCGGCGTATTCGAAGCGGCCTCCCGCATGCGACTTACGGGTCATCATGGTGACGATGAATTCGTTGGTGTCGTAGTGCCAGGGGTGCTGACAGCCATCACGCAGCACGTTGACAACCAGGTCTGCGAGTGGATCTGCGTACTGATGGATCTGCTCCATGCCCACTACGCTTGCGATGAAGTGCTGGAAATCGGGATGCGAGTAGACCTGACGAATCAAAGTATCCGTACCGATGCGATCACCTGCGACAAAGCCATTGGTGCGATCATCGAAACGATTGCGCGGATGGGAGTCGGGCAGTGAGGTATCGCCGTCGCTGTTATAGGGATTGGTTACGGTCTGGTTGTAATGCGCCAGTGGCGACAGACGTTCTGTTTCTTGCTCCAGTCGCATCAGAGCTTCTTGGGGCACGAAGCCCTCCAGCACGACACAACCATCCTGAGCGAGCTGTTCGCGACATTGGCGCATCAGTTCGCGACCACGCGCTTCTTCCAGCTGATGGATGGGATAATGTTCAAGATCTATCAGTCCATCGAGAGAGGTATTACTTTCCTGCCCTTCGATTGCGTGCATGGCCCAGCCTCCTATTTCCTGCTCTCTGAATAACGTAGGAATAGGTTAGGGGGTGTGTTTTCATAATAGAAATGAATGGTCAAGATCAAATGCATTGCGAGGGCTCATAGATCATGGATACCGACTTGCTACGTGCGTTTGTCACGGTTGCCGAATGTGAAGGGTTCAGTGCCGCCGGTAAGGTGCTGCATCGCACGCAATCTGCAGTCAGCCTGCAGATCAAGCGGCTGGAGGATCTGATGGGAGGACCTCTGCTATCTCGAACCAGTCGTAGAGTAGAACTTACGGCCTCGGGTGGCCGGCTCTTGCCCTATGCGCGACATATTCTCAAGCTTCAGGATGAAGCTCGGCAGGCGATGGGAGTAGATCGCAAAAGTGAGCTGATACGGCTGGGGACGTCAGAAGAGCAGGCCAGTACCTATCTGCCAGCATTGTTGTCGCGCTTTGCGGCTGACTTTCCTGAGGTACGTCTGGAAGTGACTTGCAATATCAGTGCTTCACTGGTGCATGACTTTCAGGAAGGGCTGTTGGATGCAGTACTTGTCGTGCGACACGGACCGACACAGACCGGACGCTTGTTGGGACGAGAGCGTATGGTATGGGTGGTGGCCGAGCACCAATCCATCGCGGAGTGGGATGTGCTTCCTCTTGCACTTAATCCGGAAGGCTGTATTTTTCGCGCGCATGCCTTCGCCGCGCTTGGCCGTGAAGACAGGCAATGGGACGTACGCTATTCCAGTCAGTCTCCGACCGGTATCAATATCCCAGTAAAGGCTGGCTTGGCACTGACGGTCAAGACGCCGCGTAGCGTGCCGCAAGGGTGCCGCATGGTCGGTGATGATGAAGGCCTGCCACCGCTTGGGTATGTGGAAATTGAGTTACATCGCTCCCCTGGGCATGTGAGTGATGCCGTGACCGCTTTTTGCAATTATCTGGAGACAATCGTGACGGAAGAAGGAAAGCTGGAGAGTTTCGGAAAGCTTAATAAATCTTCAGCGGATGATTGTAGTGCCATGAATCTGGAAGCCGAGAGCATTGCGAAAATGATCTGATATACCGTGAACCAATAATTCCAGGCACCAAGGTGGGTGGGAGACTTGCCACTGTAATCGAGGTGTCTTATGACGAGAGAGCGACATGCTTTTACCCCCGAATTCAAGCAGGAAGCAGTCAGTCCCGGCGCTGTACTGCATCGTTGAGGAGCTGATGTACACATTCGCACTCTCCAACACTCATCCAGTGGCTCCCTTCCGCGAATGTATGTCGTGAGCCGCGACCTTCCCGGACAATCGATCCCAGTCCTCCAGCGTTTCACCGTCTTGGGCAATACGCACCTTCGGGGGGAGTGGTGGCGGTACTGCCAGGCACTCAGCATCGAGTTCGTGACTGATATGCGTCAGGTAGGCGCGTGGCGGGTTGAGTCGCGCGATGATATCCAGCGCTTGAGTGATGGTGTTGTGATTGCGAGGCGTGGTGAACGCGGCGGGGTGGCTGGAATCCAGTATCACTACATCGGGCTCCCAGCTGCGTAGGAAACGCTCGGTTTCCGGGGGCAGGCCGAGCGTGTCAGTGAGATAGGCCAGCCGTGTGCCACCGTCATCCAGGCAATAGCCCAGTGTCGGTTTCGAGTGATTGAGCGGTACCGGTGTCACCGTCAGGCTATCCAGCTTCAAGGGCTTGAACGGCTTGAGTCCGGACTGAAAGTCCAGAATGCCGGGATTGCGGTAGAGGTCCGCGCAGCCTTGTGGGTCCTTTGGGCCGTAGACAGGAATGCGCTCTCCGCACCCCCAGCGCAGATGGAAAAGCCCCTGTACGTGATCAGCATGATAATGGGTGATCAGGATTGCCGTGGGACGCGCGAGCTCACAACTGTGCGCCAGATCCATGCGGCCGGCATCCAGCAGGTAGCGCTTGCCATCGATGCGAACCTCGGCGGAACACGGCCTACGCGTGAGGCTAGTGAAGACGCGGGCCCTGTTGCAGGCTGGGCAATCGCAGCCAAAGCAGGGCACCTGGGCGCTGTCACCGGTGCCTGAAAACCGAAACTCCATCGTAAGTTCTCCTGACCTGCGTTTCCGGCACCGCGATGCGGTGCCGGTCTCTCGTGCCTGCATATCTTGTCGAACTATCGAACCTGCATATCTTGTTGAACCACCGAACGACTGCTGTCTGATGTTCGAGGCGTCAGGCCAGTGTTGCGCCATGCCCTTCGATGATATCGCTCAGTGCCGCGAGGCTTTCCGCGAGCGCTCCACCGTTGTCGATGCTGGCGACATCGGCGCAGGCGCCCATCAGCTCAGCCTGTACCTCCTGATGACGTTCCAGTCGACGTTCGATGTCGTCACACGACTCTCGACCGCGCTGAGTCAGACGCTGACGCAGCACCTCGGTCGAGGCCGTGATCAGCACCGGCACCAGCGCCGCCCCGAAGCGTTGTCGTGCCTGGGGCAATGCCCGTCGGCTGCCGTTGAGCAACACGGTAGCACCACGCGCCAGCCATGCCTCGATTTCCACGCCGATGCCATAGTGCAATCCATGCGCCTGCCACTCGAGGCATAGCACCTCCAGCTCACGGCGCACGGCAAACTCGGTATCACTGAGCGTCACGCATTGCTCATAGGCGCCACTGGCCCTTGTCAGATAGCGATGCGCCACCAGCCAGTCAGGTTGTTGATGGCGGACAGCCTTCAGCAGGCTGTCCTTGCCGACGCCACTGGCGCCCATCAGGTAGATCAAGCGCCCCATCAGTGCACCTGCTTGCCGGCGCTCCAGACGCGCTGCACCAGCGGGTGGCCATCCACCTCACGGACGCGCACAAGATCGGCACGCAGCCCCACCGCGATACGCCCACGGTCTTCAAGTCCTGCCGCGGCCGCCGGATTGCGCGATGCACAGGCCACGGCACGCGGCAGGTCATAGCCATCTGGCAGTTGAGTGATCCGGAACACGGCGTCCAGCAGCGCAGCGGGATAGTAGTCCGAGGACAGAATGTCGAGCACTCCCAGCGTGACCAGTTCACTCGCGGCGATATTGCCAGAGTGGGAGCCGCCCCGTACCACATTGGGCGCGCCCATCATCACCGCCATGCCGTGCTGGTGAGAGGCACTGGCGGCTTCACGCGTGGTGGGGAACTCGGCGATTCGGGTGCCGTATTCGAGACTTTCCACGACGTGCTCCACGGTCGCATCGTCATGACTGGCCAATGCCAGCCCACGGCTGCGACAGGCCTCGGCGATGGCCTTGCGATTGGCGCTGGAATACTGGGCGCTGAAGGCCTGCTGGCGGACGATGAAGTCTTCCAGGCTGGCATCATCGAAACCGTGCTTGCCCTTGTAGTAGATGCGATAGGCCTCGAGGCTCGCGAACTGGCGTTGCCCCGGCGAGTGGTCCATCAGCGAGACAAGTCCGAGTTCAGGCGTGTCGGCCAGTGATTCAAACCGCGCGAGGGTGTCCGGGTGGCAGACCTCGCAACGCAGGTGCAGGCGATGATCGACCCGCGCCATGCCGCTGCGGTTGATCTCGCTCAGGGCCTCGACCATCTTGTGCAGCGCATCGTGGCGCATGCTCTGATCATCGACATCACCGATGGAGACGGCATCGAACACCGTGGTGATGCCGCTGGCCGCCATCTGTGCATCGTGTGCCAGCGCCGCTGAGCGCGCCGGCCATGACACTTTCGGGCGTGGCTGGAAGTACTTTTCCATGTTGTCGGTATGCAGCTCGATCAAGCCGGGGATCAACAGATCGCCCTCGCAATCGATGGCCCCTGGCAGAGGGGAGGGCAGTGGGGGCGCGCCTTCCGCGATCGACAGGATCTTGCCGTCTCGAATCACGAGGCTACCGAGCACCACCTCATCGTCGAGTACCAGGCGGGCGTTGGTGAGAATCTGGTCTTGGGAACTCATTGCAGTGACTCCTTGTGGGACGGCGCGGTGGCGGACGATGACTCGGATGAGACGGGCATGGCGGATGAGGCAGGCATCTCGGTACCGCCCAGCATGTGGCCTTCCAGCGGTAGCAGACGATCGGCCACCCGCGTACGCACCTCCTCATCGTGGAAGATGCCCAGCATGGCCGTGCCGCGGGCCTTGGCTTCCTGAATCAGCTCCACCACGACATCGCGATTGGCGCTATCCAGTGAGGCGGTCGGTTCATCCAGCAGCAGCAGGGGATGTTCGGCGATGAAGCCACGAGCGATATTGACGCGTTGCTGTTCGCCCCCCGAGAAGGTGCCCGGAGCCAATGCCCATAGACGCTCGGGCAGATTGAGTCTGGCCAGCAGCGTTTCGGCGCGTTGATGGGCGTCGTGGGTATCACACCCACGGGCCAACAGCGGCTCCATGACGACCTCGCGGGCAGAGACTCGCGGCACCACGCGCAGGAATTGACTGACATAGCCGATCACGTCGCGACGCAACCTGTGCCAGGCCTGGGCAGGCAGGTCTGAGAGCTCCAGCGCACCGTCATCGAAGTGAAGCGTCAACCGGCCGCCGGAGACGCGATAATTGCCGTTGACCATCTTGAGCAGCGTGCTCTTGCCGATACCGCTGCGGCCCGCCAGTACCAGACATTCGCCCGGTGCCAAGCTGAGTGACAGTCCACGCATGACAGCCAATTGCTGGCCGCCCTGTGCATGCAGCACGAAGGTCTTGTCGAGCGACGAGGCGCTCAGAAAGGGGGAGCTGTTGGCGGTCATGATGGCCTCTGGATAAGGGGATCTTGCGCTGAGCAGTGACGCGACGGGTGGCAGATGCCAGGGAGGAATATTCCGCTCATGGCGTCAGCACCGATGACACCAGCAGCTGGGTATAGGGGTGCTGCGGATCGTCGAGGATCTGGTCCGTCAAGCCGGCCTCCACGACACGGCCTTGGCGCATCACCATCAATCGATGGGCCAGCAGGCGTGCCACGGCCAGATCATGCGTCACCAGAATGACGGATAGCCCCAGCTCCCGCGTCAGGGTACGCAGCATGTCGAGCAGACGTGCCTGCACGGACACATCGAGGCCGCCGGTGGGCTCATCCATGAAGACCAGTCGCGGCTGAGTGACCAGGGTGCGCGCGATCTGCAGGCGCTGCTGCATGCCGCCGGAGAAGGTGCGTGGCGCATCATCGATACGGCGCGGGTCAAGCTCCACCCGCTCCATCCAGTCCTGTCCGGCAGCACGTAGATCCCCGTAATGGCGTTGACCCAATGCCATCAGGCGCTCACCGACATTGGCTCCGGCAGAAACCCCCAGGCGCAATCCATCGCGGGGATTCTGATGCACCAGCCCCCATTCCATGCGCAGTAGCGCTCGACGACGCGCTTCCCCGATGGCGTAGAGGTCGAGACTCTCAGTGGCGCTCCCAGCGGCGGCGCTGGCCTGTTGAGTGCTGTGATAGATCACCTGGCCCTCATCGGGTGCTTCCAGGCCTGATAGCACGCGCAGGAGCGTCGACTTGCCGGAGCCGGACTCCCCGACAATGCCCAGCACTTCGCCCTGATGCAGGGTGAAGTCGATGTCCTGACAGCCCTGATTGGGGCCATACAGCCGCGTGATGTTGCGGGCGTCGAGCAGAGCGGGACGCTTCAGCTGAGGGCGTTTCATGCCACCTCCTCGCGACGGTTCTGGCAGTAATCGGTGTCAGAGCACACGAACATGCGTCCGCCCTGATCATCGGTGATGACTTCATCAAGAAAGCTGTCCGTGGCGCCACATAGTTCACAGGGCGTGTCCCACGCTTGAATCTCGAAGGGGTGATCCTCGAAATCGAGACTCTTGACGCGGGTGTAGGGCGGAATGGCGTAGAGGCGCTTTTCACGTCCCGCCCCGAACAGCATCAAGGCGTCACTCATGTCGAGTTTGGGATTGTCGAACTTGGGGATGGGCGAGGGATCCATCACATAACGCTCGTCGACCTTGACCGGATAGGCGTAGGTGGTCGCGATATGGCCATGGCGAGCGATGTCTTCATAAAGCTTCACGTGCATCACGCCGTATTCCTCAAGGGCATGCATGACACGAGTTTCTTCCTCACTGGGTTCGATGAAGCGCAACGGTTCCGGAATCGGCACCTGATAGACCAGAATCTGGCCCTTGGAGAGCGCTTTTTCAGGAATGCGATGGCGGGTCTGGATCACGCTGGCGGCTTCGGTGCGGGTGGTCGTCTCGACATGGGCGACGCGCTCGAAGAAGGTGCGAATGCTGACGGCATTTGTCGTGTCATCGGCACCCTGATCGATCACCTTGAGGACATCATCCGCGCCCAGGATGCTGGCGGTCAGCTGCATGCCGCCTGTTCCCCAGCCATACGGCATCGGCATCTCGCGACCTCCAAACGGCACCTGATACCCCGGGATGGCGACCGCCTTCAGCAGGGCACGGCGAATCATGCGTTTGGTTTGCTCGTCCAGGTAGGCGAAGTTGTAGCCGCTGTACTGGCTGTCTTGACCAGAAGTGTTCATGCCGAGGTCTCCTGTGAACGCCGCGGCGCTGAGGGTGCAGAAGAAGGTGCAGAAGAAGATTCAGTAGAGCTTTCTGACGGGAGTTCTGAAGAGGACGCAGACAACGGAGCTGATGCGGTCGTATCTTTCAGCCCAGCATCCATCTCGTGCGCTCTTGCGCTCTCGACTTCATCAGCAGTGCCACCGCCGTCGCGGGCCGCATGCTCACGGCGCAAGCGACGCAGCAGCTCAAGTTCGGACTGAAAATCGACGTAATGAGGCAGTTTCAGGTGAGAGACGAAGCCGGACGCTTCGACGTTGTCAGCATGCGCCAGCACGAACTCTGGTTGCTGAGCCGGGCTTTCGACGGGCTCGCCCAGCTCCTCGGCGCGCAGTGAACGATCGACCAGCGCCATCGCCATGGTCTTGCGCTCATTGCGGCCAAACGCCAAGCCATAGCCCCGCGTGAATTGCGGTGCTTTCTCACGGCTGCCGCCGAATTGATTGATCATCTGGCATTCGCTGATGATGATCTCCCCGATACACAACGGGCCATCGAAGCCCTCTACCTCGATTTCCACCTCGACCGCCCCTTGGCGAATCTCACCGCTAAAGGGGTGGTTGCGGCCATAGCCCCGCTGAGTGGAATAGCCCAAGGCTAACAAGTAGCCTTCATCACCGCGTGCCAGCATTTGTAGTCGTGTTGCGCGGTCTACCGGAAAGTCAGGTGGATCACGCGTGATGTCATAGGGCATGGCACCGTCATCGACTTCCTGCTCGATCAGACCCTCTGCATCGAGGCTATCGAGAACCTGAGGACAGGCCTCTAGCGCGACCTCGGCGCGTGCTGGTGCGGGGCACTCACCCTCGGCCAGCAGCATGAAGTCGAGCAGGCGGTGGGTGTAGTCGTAGGTGGGGCCAAGCACCTGACCGCCCGGAACATCCTTGAAGGTGGCGCTGATGCGGCGTTCGACTCGCAGATCGGCGGTGCGCAGGGGCACGCTGTCAGCTAGACGCGGCAGGGTGGTGCGGTAGGCGCGCAACAGGAAGACGGCTTCGGTCAGATCGCCGCTGGCCTGCTTCAGCGCCAGTGCCGCAAGGTCAGGGTCATGCAATGAGGCTTCTGCCATGACACGGTCGACCGCGAGTCCGAGTTGTTCGCGGACCTGTTCGACGTCGATTTCGGGTTGATTGCGATCACCACGACGGCGGTCTGCCATCCAGCGATGCGCATTGGCGATGGCTTGCTCGCCTCCTTTGACGGCAACGTACATCAGGCGTGCTCCTCGGTAGCAGTGACGACATCGATCTGAGTGCTGCGGGGGATGGCTATCAGATGCGTATCAGCGGTCAGAAGGGCATCGAGCCCCAACGGAAAATGCGCGCGATTGCAGGCCAGTCGCTGCATCAGGGCCTCTGCCTTCACGTCCAGCGCCACCACACGGCTGTCACGGATGCCGGGGCCGCTCAGGCGCCAGTCTCGAGTCGGCAATGGCCCATGTGCCGGGGCGTGAGGGGACCCCTCGGCAGGCCTCAAGGTACCCGTTGCCGCCAGTACGACGATCAAGGTGGTGCTGCGATCAGGGTAGGTATCGCTGCCTTCACTGACATTCGGCATGCGCTGACAGCTGTGCGGTGTCACGAGGGCAAAGTCGGCCTCGTCCGCGCATGTCACGATCCGTGCACCGGTGTGAAAGCTGATGGCGGCGGCTAGGCCATCACGGTTGAGCTCATCGGCGATCCAGAGGCGTGACTCGAGATCGCACAGGGCCAGCAGCGTCCCCCATGCCGCGCTGGACAGCGCCACGCCCTGGGGCATCGACGACACTGGAATGTCGTGCACGGTCCCCGGCTCTGACATGGCGCTCAGTAGCTGGCGGAACAGGCGCTGGCTGTGGTGGACGGCATCATCGAGCGCTGGCCAGTCGTGCGGACGCAATTCGCGGGTGGCGACATCGTATTGAGCTGCATGAGGCATGTTCATTCCCCTCGAACCAGAGTGAAGAAGTCGACGCGGGTCGCTGCGGCTTGTTGAGACTGTGCGTCATGCTCGGCCGCGAGGCGCTGTGTCAGCGGGGCAATCAGGGCTTCATCTATCTGGCGTGACCAGCGCGCTTCTCGGGCACACGCATCAATCACCGCGATGAGTTCGGCATGTTCGCGATCTCGCCCGGCTATCCAGCCGTGGCCCAGGGTGCCGCCGCTGGACGTGCCGTCGTCGAGCGCGACACTGACGCGGGTGAGGGTCATCTCACCGAGATTGAAGGCATTGCCCGAACCGCCCATGCGGCCCCGGACCATGGCCATGCCGATGTCGGGTCCACGCACACAGCGATGCGAGACGGTGATGTCGAGCCGCGCCCAGCACTCGCGCAGGTGCGCAAGAGGTGTCAGTGCGAGCACGCGGTGACGTTGTGCCGGGGTGACGAGCTCTGAGGGAGAGGAGTCAGGAGTCATGATGCGCCTTCGTCGTGGTCAGCCTGATGAAGACCAGAGTCGTGTCGTGGACTCGAGTCATGAGGGAAATCAAAGTGATAGGCGACGCGGTCAGCACGGGCTCGACTGACCGAGACTTCGACCAGGCGCCGTTGCTCATCGACGTTGTCACTGGTCAGCACCATCAAGGGCGACAGGTGCGGGCACTGCAGCAGACGGCTGTCATCGCGATCGGCCTGGCTGGCTTCCAGTCGTACCTGAGCGCGGGACAACCGCAGGTGGTAATGCTGGTCGAGTAGTGCCCGTGTCGACCCCCCGCGATAGCGCTCGCACCAGTCCGGCACGCGCGCGGGATCAAACCAGTGGCGCAGGCGCAGCAAGGGCGCGCCATCGACGCTGCGCAGAGTGTCCACGCACAGCAACGATGCATCGTCATCCAGCCCGAAACGCGCGGCGATGCCGGCGGGAGGGCGTAGCAAGCCCTGGTCCAGGCAACAGGTGTCGGTGTTGAATCCCAGCTCCGCCAGGTTGTGCGTCACCTTGCTGCCGGCATTGACCCTGTAGTCCAGGCGGCGATCGACCACCTGAGTGCCCCAGCCTTGATGGCGCGTCACCATGCCCGCCGCCACCAGCTCATCGAGCGCGTGGCGCACGGTATGGCGATTGACGCCGAAGCGCTTGGCCAGAGCGGCCTCGCTGGGCAACTGGTCCCCCGCGCTATGCTGGCGACGAATCTCATGCGCCAATTCATTGGCGAGCTGGCGATAGCGCGGCTCGCTTTGGGGCTGTTGACGCGCTTGCTGGCGCAGCTGTTGTTGACGATCAGTCTGACGATTGTGTTGCTGACGCTCGGGAGCGGCGACTTGTCTAGACATGTGAGCTCCTGGAGAAAGACCCCTGCATCAGGGCCTCTTCTCATCCTTGTTGATCAATGGGCGCGATCTGATGATCATTCCCTGCAGTCGCTAGATGAAGCGTTTGCGCAGACGTTGTGAGGCCATGTCCAGTCCGGTCACGGCGACGATGATGACCAGCATGACGGCGGCGGTTTCGGCGTACTGAAAGCCACGCATGGTTTCCCACAGCGCCACTCCGATACCTCCGCCCCCGACCATGCCCAGCACCGTGGCGGAGCGGATGTTCGATTCAAATCGATACAGGCTGACCGAGATCCACAGCGGCAGGACCTGAGGAATCAGTCCGAAGATGATTTCCTCGATGCGCCCGGCCCCCGTCACGCGGATACCTTCTCGGGGGCCGGCATCGCTGGCCTCGACCGCCTCTGAATACAGCTTGGCCAGTACGCCCGTGGTATGGATGAACAGCGCCAAGGTGCCAGCGAAGGGCCCCAGGCCCACGGCAACCACGAACAACATGGCAAAGACCAGCTCATTGATGGCGCGACAGGCATCCATCAGGCGGCGCATGGGTTGATAGACCCACCACGGCACCAGGTTTTCGGAGCACAAAAGGCTGCAGGGCACCGCGACGATGATGGCCAGCAATGTGCCCCAGATGGCGATCTGGATCGTGATCAGCATCAGCTCGATGTAGTGGCTGAGATTGCCCCAGGTGGGCGGAAAGAAATCGCCGGCGAGAATGGCCATGTTGTCGGCATTCTCGATCAGCAGCCCCGGGCGCATCTCGGCGCCTTGCCAGGCCCAACTCAGGACACTGATGACCACGAACCAACCCAGCAGGGTGGTCCAGCGGCGCGGTGCCGGCAGGGACAAGGAAGGATGTGTGATCGGAGTACTCATCGTGTCTCTCTCAGAGGCGTTCACCCGCGGGTGTCGGCAGTCGCTGTCGTCATCGTGATGATCAGGCGGAGCGAGCATCTCTTGCTCGTGGGTCGCTCATGGGTCGCCCCGCCTGACAGGGATGCAATGCTCAGCCCGCGACGGCTGCTTGCTCAGCCTTGGCATCAGCCGTCTTGTTGTCAGACGCTTGGGTATCAGCCGCCTTGATTTCCTTCATGCGCATGTCGAGTGCTTCAAGCTGTGTGTCCAGCGCGGCCAGCTTTTCCTTGCGGTCGTCGTCTGACAAACCCTCGTCCTTGGCGATTTCGGCGCGCTGCTTGAAGAAGGCCAGCTGGCGAATCGGCAGCAGCTGGTCGTTGTCAGACTTGACGAATCCGGCCCACTGCAGCGGCGTGAGCACGGCCTGTTCTTCCGGGCTATCGCCATAGTTGAGGAAGAAATCACGCAGGTGAGTCTTGGTGTCTTCCGCCAGATTGGTGCGCCATACCAGTGGGTCAGAGGGGATCAGCGGGGACTTCCAGACGACACGAAGCTGCGCGGCCTTCTCGGGTGCCGTGATCTCCAGGCGCTCCATGCCTTCGCTGTTGAAGGTGGCAACATCCACCTGCTTGTTGGCGACTGACAGCGCGTTGGTCTCGTGGCTGGAATTCAGGGTGCGTTTGAAAGCGGTGGACGCATCGATTCCGTTCTTGGCAAACACGTAATAGCCCGGGACCAGATAGCCGGAGGTGGAATTCGGATCGCCGTTGCCAAAGATCAGGTCAGGCGCATTTTTCAATACGTCATCGATGTCGTGTAGATCACTGTCACGATTGACGATCATCAGGCTCCAATATCCCTGCTTGCCGCCTTCTGCCACGGTCTGGGCAAAGATTTCACCACCGGCACGATCCACGGCTTCCATGGCGGACTTGTTGCCGTACCAGGCGATGTCGATCTGATTGAAGCGCATGGCTTGAATCACCGCGGCGTAATCCGTGGCGAAGAATGGCTCGACCTTCATGCCGAGGGACTTTGACATGTCAGCCAGGAAGGGCTTCCACAGCGGCTGCTGGTTCTGGCTCGATTCAGTGGAAATGATGCCGAACTTGAGCGTCTCGGCGGCAGCGGCCAACTGGGCACCAGCGGCCAGACCTAGACCTACGATCAGCGGAAGGGTCAGACGACGAAAGGAAGCGGAAGCCATGGGGGAGTCTCCAAGAGGCAAGCAGTGGATCAAGCAATGGGGGAATGAAGCGCTGGTCTTGAGATGGACTGGTCCATAAAAGTGCTGATCAACAAGTAGTGCTGGTCAACAAGTAGTGCTGGTCATGGAAGTGCTGGTTCACACCATGGCCGGTGCGACTTTTCGGGGCGCCGTGTTCTTGACTGCGCTGAGGGCAGGCGTTGTTGCCGAAGGCTCACCCGCGCGGAGTTCATCGAGCCCGGCATTTTCATAAAGCGCCTGCAGACGCTCGTCCGTCAGCTCGCCAATGGCGCCGTCGAAGTAGAGACGGCCATCTTTCAGTGCAATGGCGCGATGACAGTAGCGGCGGGCGACATCGACTTGATGCAGTGTGATGACGACGGTACGACCATCCTCGGCATGGATACGACTCAGAATCTCCATCACCTCGCGGGCGCTGCGCGGATCAAGCGAGGCGATGGGCTCATCGGCCAGGATTACCTCGGCGTCCTGCATCAATACCCGCGCGATGGCGACACGCTGCATCTGGCCGCCTGACAGGGTATTGGCCCGCTGATGGACCATTTCTTCCAGCCCGACGCGTGCCAGGCAGGCGAGGGCGCGTTGGCGCTCCTCATTGGTGAAGCGGCCCAGTAGCGAGCGCAGACGCGGCATGCTGCCCAGCGTGCCGATCAGCACGTTGGTCAAGACGCTCAAGCGGCCGACCAGGTTGAATTGCTGGAAGATGTAACCCGTGCGGCAACGCTCACTCCGGCGGGCACGACGCAGCCGTCCGGCATGCTGGACTTCACGTGCCATCAGCGTGATGCGCCCACCGCTGTGACGATTGGCGCAGGTCAAGCCGACCAGGTGGCGCAGCAGCGTGGACTTGCCAGACCCCGAAGGGCCGATGAGGGCCACCATCTCGCCGGGAATGACACGAAAGCTCACGTCGTCGAGCACCTGGCGGTGTCCGAAAGACTTGTTCAGGCTCTCGACAGTAATCGTGGGAATGCTCATGACGCCTCTCCTCTGGGGATGGCATCAGTGTGACGGGAGAAGATGAATGGCAGTTGTCTAGACAATGTCAGTTTGATGATGATCGTGGTTCATCATCTTGCCGCCAAGTGGAGGGGCCACTGATCAATGAACCATAAATCAATGACTTGACGGTGAGTGACATCCTGATGACATGTTATTGCCATCGAAATGCCATCTTGGCTGGTGAAGTATGAAAGAGACTGGAGTCGGCAAGAAGCCGAGAGTGGGAATGGTGATGGCTAGCATCAATGTTGTGCGTGATGACACTGGTCTTGATGCCGAGCACTGCGTTCCTCGTCGAGATAAGAGATTGGCCCATATCACTGCAGGGGGATACCAGATGCTCCCAGACTTTCAATGATGAAGTCCGTCATGGCTTGTGCTGCAGGTGAGAGGCTGTAGCCTTTTCGGCGGATCAGTCCGACCTCACGACTGACACTGGGGTCGGCCAGCTCAATGAAGCGAAGGCGTTCGTATTCCTGCGGAAATGCCAGGCGAGGAAGCGTCGTTACCCCCATGCCGGCGACCAGGGTGGCGGTGAGCGAGATCATGTTGGAGATATAGAGGTCATGCATCTCCAGTAGTGATTCAGCAGCGGTCCCTTGCAGCAAGCGCGAGGTGCCATTTCCTATCAGGGATTCACCTTGAAGCTCCTGCCACATCAGTGATGTGCGTCCTGCCAGTGGATGGTCGTCTCGGCAGACGACTCCCACTTCATCATGAAACAGCGGCTGGAACTGCAGCTCTTCATCACTTCCCCATAGGCTCGATAGACCGATATCGACTTGTCCGCTGATCACCTGTTCCCGTACGAAGTCGGCATTTCCATCGTGCAATCCCACCTTGATGCCTGGATAGCGACTGACAAATTCCGAGAGCAATTTCGGCATCAAACGACTGGCCACCGAGGGCACCACTGCCATGTCCAGCTGGCCGGCCTCCCTGGCCGCGCGTGCCTGCAGCTCACGACTCAGGCGATCATGTTGATTGATCAGCTCTCTGAAGCGCGGCAAACAGTAGCTGCCGTAGGGTGTCAGGGTCGCCTTGGTTCCCTTTTCAAACAATGCCTCGCCCAGGCGTCCCTCCAACTCTCGTATGGCCATCGACAGGGCGGGTTGTGTGCGGTGCAGATAGCGAGAGGCGGCATGGAAACCGCCGTGGTCCACGACCGCCAGAACATAGCGCAATGGCGTTATCTTGAGCTCTGCGATCATTGAAATAGACCTTAGTTTGATGGTAAGAAAAACTTATCATAAGTGATTTATTATTGATTATCTTTATCCCATGAACCCTCTTAGGCTGATGTCACCGCGTCTAAGGAGGTTCACATGTCTCAGCAGTCTACTACCACCGCTTACTCTCTCTATATCGATGGCCAATGGGTCTCGGGACAGGGCAATGTCGCTAACATCAATCCGTCTGATACCCGCGATGTCATCGGCCATTATGCGCAGGCCAGTGTCGATCAAGTGGCTCTGGCGATTGCCGCCGCCAAGCGCGGTCAGATCCAGTGGGCGACTTCCGGGCTTGAGCAACGCTATTCGGTATTGATGACCATTGGTGACGAGCTTATCGCGCGCAAGACGGAGCTAGGCAAGCTATTGGCACGCGAAGAAGGCAAGACATTGGCAGAGGGCATCGGTGAAGTTCATCGCTCTGGCCAGTTCTTCCATTACTACGGTGCTGAAGTTCTGCGTCAGATTGATGAGCGTGCTGACTCGGTACGCCCTGGCGTCGAGATTGAGATTCGCCGTGAGCCTGTTGGTGTCGTGGGTGTGATCAGTCCCTGGAATTTCCCGCTGGCGACGGCGGTGTGGAAGATTGCGCCCGCATTGGCCTTCGGCAACTCGGTTGTCTTCAAGCCGGCCAACCTGGTCCCCGGCAGTGCCTGGGCACTCGCCGAGATCATCCATCGTCAATCGCTTCCGAACGGGACGTTCAACCTGTTGATGGGCCCGGGCAGTAGCGTAGGTGATGCGCTAATTTCCAGCCCTGATATTCACGCATTGTCCTTCACCGGCTCTCTGGAAGTCGGGCGGCGTGTTGCCGCGGCGACGGCCGCCAATCTGGTCAAGTGCCAGCTGGAGATGGGCTCCAAGAATGCGCTGATCATCGCAGACGATGCTGACATGGAGCTGGCGGTTGAAGCCGCCTTCAATGGCGCTTACTCGGGCACTGGGCAGAAGTGCACGGCGTCATCTCGTTTGATCGTTACGGAAGCAGTGCACGACGAATTCGTGGAAAAGCTGACGCAGCGACTGGCTGAGGTGCGCGTTGGGCATGCACTGGAGGACGGCGTTCACATGGGGCCGGCCGTCGATGCCAAGCAGCTGGAATCCAATCTCGGCTGGGTTCAGCGTGCACAGGAAGAGGGCGCGCGGCTGGTCTTTGGGGGAGAGCGCCTGGAAGGTGCGACTGATGGCTACTTCATGAGCCCGGCACTGCTGGTGGATACCACCAATGACATGGCGATCAACCGTGAGGAAATCTTTGGTCCGATAGCGTGTGTCATCAAGGTGCGCGATGCAGAAGACGCCATCGATGTGCTCAACGACACGCACTTCGGCCTGACTGCCGGCATCATTACCAACTCGCTGAAACTGGCCAGCAGCTTCAAGGCGCGAGCGGAAACGGGCTGCGTGATGGTCAATCTGCCGACCGCGGGCACGGATTACCACGTCCCGTTCGGTGGACGTAAGTCATCGAGCTTCGGCCCGCGTGAGCAAGGTCGCTATGCGCGTGAGTTCTACACGGTCGTGAAGACCTGCTACATCAAGGCGTGAGGAGGCTCCATGTCAAAGACAATGCTGACGATCGATGGCCTGCAGTACTCCAACTGGTCTCGCGAGATCTTCGAGCAGATGCGTGAAGGGGGGCTGGATGCCGTGCATGCCACCCTTGTGTATCACGAGACGACCCGGGAAACGCTGACACGTCTTGGCGAGTGGAATCGACGTTTTGAAGCCTATCCCGACCTGATCATGCCCGTACATGTGCCACAGGATATCGCTATCGCTCAAGCCAGTGGCCGCATCGGTATCATCCTCGGGGCGCAGAACTGCTCACCCATCGAAGATGACATCGACATGGTGGAAGTGATGCGTGATCTCGGTCTGATGATCATGCAGCTGACCTATAACAATCAGAGCCTGCTGGCGTGTGGGTGTTACGAAGCAGAAGACAGTGGGATCACCCGTTTCGGGCGCCAGGTGATTCGCGAGATGAACCGCGTCGGCATGGTCATCGACATGTCGCACAGCGCCGAACGTTCCACGCTCGAAGCGATCGAGATATCGGAGCGGCCGGTCATCATTTCGCATGCCAATCCGGAAAGCTTCCATCCGGCCAAGCGCAACAAGTCAGACAAGGTGCTCAAGGCAATCGCAGAAAGCGATGGCTTGTTGGGGTTCTCGGCCTATCCCTTCCATTTGAAGAATGGCTCGGACTGCACGCTGACCGAGTACTGCGAAATGATCGCGAGAACCGCCGACCTCATGGGCATCGAGCACCTGGGTATCGGCACCGATCTCTGCCAGAACCAACCCGTCTCCATTCTGGAGTGGATGCGCAATGGCCGCTGGTCGAAGGACATGGATTATGGCGAGGGCAGTGCAAGCAATGCCGACTGGCCTCGTCCGCTGCCCTGGCTGCGGGATAGTCGTGATTTCCCCAATCTCATTGCTGGTCTGAGAGCGGTCGGCATGTCCGAAGAGGAAGTGGCGGGCATCATGGGCAAGAATTGGGTCGCGCTACTTGAACGTACCGCCACGAAAAGAGAGGCAGTCCTCTACTGAGAGGAGATGCATGGCACCTGTGCCGAGCCAGGAATCCCCGGGATATCGCTCGGCCACCAACAACCATAATAAACGCCTGCCAATGACGAGAGTTCGTCAGAGGAACGCCACATGAAATCATCACAAAAGATTGCTGCGCGTGAGAAGCACGAGGCGCTGCCCGAAGGTCAGTATCGCTTCGGGGACCCTGTCGTCCTGATCTGCAGCATCGGTTTTATCCTGCTGTTCATCGGTCTGTCCCTGTTTGATCTTGAGGGGGTGGCGGAAGCCATCAGTGCCGGCTTTGCCTGGACCGCCAGGACATTGGGAAGCTACTTCCAGATTCTGCTGCTGCTGACCTTCTTCATTGCACTGGGGCTTACCGCCACGCCTGCGGCCAGCGCCCGGATCGGCGGTACGCGTACTCCGGAGCTATCCACCTTCAAGTGGGTATCGATCATCATGTGTACGCTGCTGGCCGGAGGGGGGGTCTTCTTCGCTGCCGGCGAGCCGGTCTATCACTTCCTGGTGACACCGCCGGCTTTTGATACCGAGCCGGGTACCGCGCAAGCCATCGCTCCTGCACTGGCCCAATCCTTCATGCACTGGGGCTTTCTTGCCTGGGCGATACTGGGCAGTTTGACCGCCATCGTGCTGGCGCATGCCCATTACGATAAAGGGCAGCCATTGCAGCCCAGAACGCTGCTTTACCCGGTCTTCGGCGAGAAGGTCATGAAGGGCAAACTGGGCGGAGTGGTGGATGCCTTGTGTGTCATCGCTGTCGTAGCGGGTACGGTTGGCCCCATTGGCTTTCTGGCGACCCAGGTCAGCTTTGGACTGCATGAGCTTTTCGGGGTGACCAATGACTATACGACACAGTTGAGTGTGTTGGTGGTGCTCGGCATCGTTTATGTCACCTCGGCGGTGACCGGCATCGACAAGGGCATTCAGATCATGTCCCGCTTCAATGTCTTCCTGGCCTTGGCCGTGGCTGCCGTGATCTTCATCTTTGGCCCGACCTTGTTCATGGTCAATGCCTTCACTCAGGGCTTCGGTCAGTATCTGACCTCGTTCTTTGCCATGTCGACCATGACGGCCCAGAGCGCACCTGATTGGTGGATGCAGTGGTGGACGGTGTTCTTCTTTGCCTGGTTTCTGGGTTACGGGCCTCTGATGGCCATCTTCGTCGCACGTATTTCCAAGGGCAGAACCATTCGCCAGATGATTCTGACTGTGGCCGTCCTTGCGCCAGTGGCGACAGCGATCTGGTTCACGTTGCTGGGGGGCGCCGGTATCTTCTATCAGTTCACTGGCGTGATTGACCTCACTGATGCCTTGAACAACTTCCAGTTCGATGTTGCCACACTGACCGTCGCTCAGGCGCTGCCCGGTGGCACGGCCATGGCAGTCGCCATCCTGACGTTGACGACTATCTTCGTGGCCACCACGGGTGACTCGATGAGTTACGCCATTGCCGTCGTCAGCGCGGGACATGATGACCCCAGTCCACTGGTACGCGCCTTCTGGGGGATCAGCATGGCGTTGATGGCGGCGATCCTGTTGTACATGGGGGCCGGCCAGATCAGCGCGTTGCAGCAGTTCATCGTCATCACGGCCATTCCCGTGTCACTCGTACTCTTGCCGTCACTGTGGACCGGGCCACAAGCCGCATTTGCAATGGCGCGTGCCCAGGGCATCACTAGCCAGCGTCCTGCGATACTGCCCGCTGATGAAGCAGGGGAGCGTTGATATGTCTCGCAAGGAGTATGGCGTGCGCCTCTCATCAACAGAGCAACGTCTGCGGCTGCGGGCGCCGGATGATGTGATGCAGCTTGAGCGTCTGGGCAGCCTGCATGCCAGCCGCCTGAGTTTCGTGAGAAGTCTGATGCGTCAGATGGCTCGTCAGCGCTGGCGGATCACTACGACACGTTTCGAGCTGGATGCCCACGGGCATGGCGTGGCGATTTATTGCTTGCAGACGCCGAACAAGCGTTATCACGGCGTCATCTTCTCCCAGGCACTGGAGGATGCGGCGCGTTCTGATCGCGTGATCGCAGAAGCCTGGGATGTCACGTTCGGCGTGGTGGAAGGTGACGTGGACGATGCTCTGCTGGAGCAGATGGCCGCCAATGTGCCGCTGCAGGAAGCAGGGCGTCAGCATCCAAGAATTCTGGTGCTATCGCGAGCCAATCGCAGTCTGCGTAATTTCTCAAGCTTCCTGGATGCCCTCAGCGCAGGGCATCAACCACAGCCTGAGTGGTTGACGAACGTGGGCTATCTCTACCGGACCACGGCGGTTTACGGCAACGGCAAGTTTGGTATCGCGGATTATGACCGCCTCAAGGACAACGCCGATTTCCATCGCCCATTCTCAGCCCAGATGCTGGCGGTGTACCTGCTGCGCCATTTCTCGATCCAGCAGATCGAACATATGGCATCTGCCCGCGCGCCAGAAACCGCTGTCCCGTTGGCAACGTCACTGAGACGCTATCTCGGCATTGGCAATTCGACCGGCTTGGGGATGGCGCCCTTCCTGATCAATCATCCGCAGCTGGTACAGCGCTGGATGGAGAGTCGTGAGCTAGCTCTTGCAGAAGTGACAGCCCAAGTGCCGAGAGAGCAGGAGCGTGCGCAACTGCTGGCACTGCTGCAGCGTGCCGAAATCCATCTACGGCAGACGATCACCGATGATCATGAGCAGGCCCTGCGCAATCAGGAGACGGTTGCCTCGCTCCCGGAGTTGAGAGTCTGGCTTGAGGTCGTGCCATTGGGGCCTGAGTTGTGGCAGGAGCTCATCGATTGGAGTCGCCAGCAGCATGGGTTGGAGGCACAGGAGTTGGTGAACACCCTGTTACTGGAGCTGTATCCGGACATCGTTGATCGCTACGAGGATTCCATGGCGGTGACGGAAGGCCTGGAATTGACGCCAGACATGCCGCTGGTTCATCTCAAGCAAGTGATCGAAACGCATTATGACTGGGCGCTACGTTTTGATTTCACCCAAGGCGAGAATCGTCACTGGTTCTGGTATCGCTCGGTAGAGAAGGAAGAGCCTCGTCTAGGCGAGCGAGACAAGGAAGCGGGAGCCGACAAGGAAATGAAACTGGCGATTGCCCCGCGGGTCGCGGATACCCATGCCGCGATCAGCCAGTATCTGGAAGAGAACCCGCGGGCGCTCGTGGTGGAGTTCCTGATTCATTGCCCACGCCACAAGGATATCGTGCGGCGTATCCAGACCATGTCCAGCACGAGCTTTGGTGAAATACGCGCCAATCTCTGGGCACGTGACATGAAGCCCATGCATCTATTGCGCACCAAGCTGTCTTTCTTCGGTGCCAGTCGTTTCGACCCGAAGTCCGATCGCTGGGTGCGGATCACCCTGTTCCAGGGAGCACCGCTGGTGGAGGAGCTCAACGCCGAGCCCGATGACCTGCTTGCCTTTGATGACTGGAGCTTTCCGCTGGAGCCGCAGATCAACCGCGAACCCGTAATGGGTATCACTGAGACATCACAACAAGAATCACCTCAAGCAATGGGAGGGATGTCATGAAGGTCTCCTACAACGAACTTCATGGTCTTTGCCGCAAGGCATTTCAGGCGATGGGCTTCGAGGATGGTGACGCGGGAGATGCCGCGGATATGGTCGCCTGGATGCAGTTGTATGAGCTGCAAGGCCTTGCTGCGCTCAATCGTGGACTGCGCTATCTGCTGGAAGACTCGGAAGAGCGACCGCCGGAAATCATCTATGCCGATGGAGATCTCGCGGTGCTCGACAGTCATGGGCATAGCGTATTGAAAAGCTCATCGCTGGCACTGGAACTCGGCTTTGCCAAGGCGCGGGCGCGTGGTCTTGCCGTCATCAAGATTCAGCATTGTCATAACCGCCAGTTGATCATGGGGTATCTGGCTCGTCTGGCGGGGCGGGGCATGAACGTGACCGCGTTCTGGCGCAATGCCCAGGATGTGAACGAGGCGGTTGGAAGTCCCATGATCGAACAGGTAGTGGGCTTCAGGGCCAACAGCCCGGTGCCCGAGATACGGGTATATGCCGTGCGTGAAGTGCCGGAGGAGAATGAGCCCAATGATGGCATCACTCTGGTGATGGCCAACCACGTGGATCTCTTGCCGTCGCTCCGTTCTGAGTACGACGTTGATCTTCTGGCCTGTCATGAAGAATCCCAACTGCTTGCCTGCCGTCAGCGTGCCATGCAGGAAGGCATCGACGTCGACGACGAGCTGTGGCTGAGACTGAAAGCACTGTCCACGCGTCTGCTGGTCGAGGCCACGGAAGATTCCCGTAGTGGTGCCGGTGCTGGCACGACTGACAACGACTGATCATCAGTCTCCTGATAGACGATACATCGTGCAGTGCTTGTCGGTCTCGGATTGGCGAGGGGCTGCGCGTCAATTGAAAAATTCTCGAGGGTTCACCATGGTTCATCCTGTCGCAACTGATCTATTCGCCTCTCGTGCACCCTTGTCCTGGGCGAGTGTCGGCAATGGCATTCTCTTCACCGCACAGATTCCCATTGATGCTGGTGGCAATGTCGTAACAGGAGGGATCGCTGCCCAGACACGTCAGACATTGGATAATTTGATGCATACGCTGGAATGCGCAGGAGGGAATGCGTCATCCCTGACGCAGGTGCTGATCTATGTGACTGAGCGTGAACACCTGGCGACGGTCAACAGCATCTATGCCGAATACGTTCGTGAACCCTACCCCAATCGTGCCGCCATCATCGTGTCTGGATTTGCGCGCGAAGAGATGTTGGTCGAGATGGTGGCGTATGCTGCAATAAGTGAATGAGAGGATATTGAGTTTTTGAATGTCTAGTGACTCTCCACCAGAGACTCCTGTGGCGTCGAGGAGTCTCTGGTTTTAGTTCTTGTTGAACGCATCAATTGATGACGGCTGTAGGCTCTACCTCGTCATGACATGCCTCAAGGAGCGTCCTCAAGGTATTTGCGTCGATAGCGCCGCGCTTCCCAATCATGATCAATTGAGTGCTTGGCGTTGCTCCCTTCCATGGCCCCGCAGGCGTGATCTCGCAACGCGTTCCTACAAGATGAAGAATGCACCTCTGGTCGCGAGCTTCCGCGACATGACAAATTCCCTTGGCACGATAGATGGCGGCAGGGAGGCTAGCCATCACGTTGCGGAGAGCCTTCAGGTTGAGCGGGATGTCGCTTTGCCAGCTCCATGTGTCGAACAGGCTGTCGTGTTGGTGAGGTACTGTCTTGAACGTCTCGAATGTCGTCGTGGATGGCGTCGATGCCGGGGCGTGACGGCCATCAGGACTGACAGGTTCAGCAGTGGTCTTTCTTTCCACGCCGAGCAATAACGCCAGCGGAACCACCCCATGTTCACTTTCTATCACGCGTGCGTTTGGATATAGCCAGCGTGACTTGAGTGCAGTGCGTTGATCCGGTGTGAGCAGGTCGGTTTTGTTGAGTATGATGATATCGGCGGCATCGAGCTGCTCGGTGGCCAGCCGTGTCATATCACTATCCAGATCATCAAATTGAGCAGCATCGACTACCGTCAGAATGCCATCGATATGGAGTGACTGACGAAACTGAGGATAGCGCAAGGTGTTGGCGATCTTGACCGGATTCGAGACACCGCTGGCTTCGATGACCAGATGCTCGGGACGTGTCTGTGGGTCTGCCAACAGCGTGGAAAGTTGCGCGATCAGGTCGCCCTCCACCGTGCAGCAGATACATCCATTCGCCAGACTGACGGTGGTCTGGGTCTGGCTGACGATCAACTGCGAATCAATGTTGATAGCCCCGAAGTCATTCACCATCACGGCCATGCGGCGACCATGATCACTGTTGAGCAGATGATTGAGCAGCGTCGTCTTGCCCGCACCGAGAAATCCTGCAACCAGCGTGACGGGAATGCTGTGCTGTTGTGACATGGAAGTTTCCTCTCATTATTGAGCCAAGCGGCTTCGCTTGGCTCGCGGTCAGGAAGTCGGGTGTCAGAAGGCGGGCAGTGGTTCCTGCCAGGTAGCAGCCATATCGGTATCCGTGAAGGCTCCCAGACGATCCCAGGTCACTTCTCCTTCCAGCAGAGTCAGCTCCACTTGTGTGGCATGCAGATTTCCCTTGATGGCGATATCGAAGAGGTCACGGTCCAGCACGATGAGATCGGCAGACTTGCCGATGGAAATTGAACCGGCATGTTGCTCGATACCCATGCACCATGCGCCGTTGATCGTCATGACACGAATGGCTTGCTCGAGTGAGATGGGCTGGCCAAAGAATTGACCCTCTTCTTCACCGAAGGGATTTTGACGGGTAATCATGGCCTCGAACCCGATCCACGGATTCAGGCTGGAGACCGGCCAATCTGTCCCCATCACGGCATTGCCGCCGGCCTCCAGGACCCCCTTAAAGTTGTAGGCACGCTGCATGCGTTCTTCGCCGAAGACAGCGCGAGCATTCGCGAAGGAGGAGGGGAACCATCCGACGGGCGAGAATTCGGCAGTGACATCCAGTGCCTTGAAGCGTGCAAGGTTGGTGTCCAGTAGCGTTGTGCTATGGGCGCATTGATGACGCACGCCACTATTGCCATTACGTGCTCTTGCCTGAGCGACGGCATCCAGGAAGATATCGGAAGCTCCATCACCGGTGCAGTGCGCGATGACACGAATCCCTTTGCGATCCATGTCGACCACCATGTCGACGATATGCTCTGGCGTGAGATTCAGGTGTCCTCTCCAGTTCTTCTCGCCTGGCCAGGGAGTTGATAGATAGGACGAACGTGATTCGTGAGTGCCATCGAAGTGAAACTTCACCGCATTGGCATTCAGGCGATTGCTCCGATAGTAATGACGCTCTCCTGCCAGTAGCTCCCAGCGCCGTTTGACCGGGAAGATATCATCCTGCCAGCTGATGGCTGCTTCTACTCGGACGGATAGCTTGCCATCTTGATCGAGACTGCGAAGTGCATTCAGGCGGTGTTCGCAGACGTGCACGTACTTGGTGCCCACCACGCCATGTCCACTCTGGAAATGCAGCCCCTCTCGATAGGCACGTGTCAGCGCATGCTGCGGTGTTGGTGGCATGGTGGCGTGGATGATGGCGTAGGCACCATCGACTAGAATGCCGGAAGGTTCATGGGTAATGGAGTCTCGCTCGATATAGCCATGACGTGGGTCCTGAGTCTCAGCGGTAATGTTTGCCAGCGCCAGCGCGCGCGAGTTGACCATCATGCAGCCCCATGAGCGATCAAGAATGGCCACGGGGCGATCAGGCATGAAGCTGTCCAGCCAGTCACGATCAGCGACCAACCCAGCCTGCTTGAAGGTATAGCGCACGAAATATTGGCCGTAGATCCAGCCATCGCCCGGATGACTGTCGGCGTAGTCGAGTATTGCCTGCTTGACCTCCTCCGGGGTGGGATCCTCAAGGCCGATATTCAGATAGTCGGCATAGCCGGGTGCCAGCGCCAGGTCGGGGTGAGTATGCATGTCATAAAGCCCTGGCATCACGAAACGACCTTCAAGGTCGATGACCTTGGTGTGGTCTCCAATGAATGGTGTCACATCATCTTCATTACCGACGGCCATGAAGCGACCACTGCGAATCGCGACGGCTTTCGCCCAGGGAGTATTGTCGTCCACGGTATGGATGTTGGCATTGATCAATACGATATCGGCGGTCTCTGTCGGTGAGGAGGCCGCTATAAAAGAAGGTGTCGACAGGGTGCTGGAGGTAATCATTATCATGAACTCATAATCTAAAGGAGAAGGCACAGCACGAGAGAAGAGCGAGGCACGGGCGTGCATCACGATGGGATGCACGCCCGTTCATCAGCCGATCATCCAATGTCCCAGCAGGGCGAGGATAGGCAGCGAGATCAGCACTCGCAGGGCATAGATCATGACCAGGTCACGTAATGTGAGCCCAATGTCAGCTCTGACCAGGATGATGGCAGCTTCGGTAAAGAAGATGATTTGAGTGACGGCGACACCCGCCATCACGAAGCGTGTCACTTCGCTTTCGATTCCAGCCCCCAGAATGGAAGGCATGATGCTGTCGACGATGCCGGCGAGTAGCGCGGGCGCTGCCTGAGCAGCCTCAGGAAGACGCAACAACTCCAGATAGGGCACCAATGGCAGTGATAGCACCTGGAATAACTGGGTGAACTCGATCAGTGCCAATCCGACACATCCCACCAACATCATGGCCGGATAGATGGAGAAGGCCACATCTGCGCTGATCTGAAGCCCTTGCTTGAGCTGTTCTGTGGGAGAGTTGGCTTGCTCGGCACGTTCGACGGCGCGGCGTAGACCAAGGGCCAGTACACCTTCTCCAGGACGACGGTCTGTCTTGAGCTGCTTGCCGACTGCGGGATGGTAGACCGGCAATTTGTTACGTAGCGGTGGCAGCTTGGGCACAATGATGGCGCACAGGACGCCGGTGATGGCAACGGCGATGTACCATTGAATGAACATCTCCTCGAGGCCGATCAGCTTGAGCAGCAAGTAAGAATACGCAATCGAAACGATCGAGAAGTTGGTCGCGATCGTGCACGCCTCACGACTGTTGTAAAATCCCTGACGGTACTGCTGAGTCGTAAGGATGATGCCCACGCTGGAGGCTGACAGCCAAGAAGCGAGGCAGTCCACCGCTGCTCTCCCCGGCAGGCCGAAGAGACGCTCGAACATGCGGCTGCACAAGGTACCGGCGAACTCCATCAGTCCGTAGTCAGTCAGCAGAGGTAATAGCAGTGCTGACAGGAAGTAGATGGCCAGGACGACTGGGCCAATATCATAGAGCATCACGCCGCCGGTATTGCGGCTCCATACCCACTCAGGCCCTACCTCGAAATAGACCATCGTCATCAACAAGGCGCCGATGACGCGTACGATGGTCCAGCCCATGCCGGGATTGAATAGCGTGATCAAGCGTCCCTTGCGGTGGCGTAATGGACTGAAGGTGACGGCCAGAGTGATCAGACTAGGAATGATGGCGACCGCGGCCGTTGCCGTCACCATGAGGGGTTTGAGTACATCATTGATGTAGTCGATGACGAACGCGATCATGATTGTCGTCCGCCCATCAACACTGATGGGCGTAAAGAAAAGCAAAACGCCGAGAAGAGTGGGGATCAAGCATTTGAGCAGCTGTTTCGTGCTGTAGCGAGATTGAGGGGCTTCTGAGGCGACGGGAGTCGGGCGGTCGGTCATGGGACGCGTACCTTTTTTATAGTTGTAATGACGAGTTGATGGTTGTCGTGAATCATCAATCTGTGCTTTTACGATGTCATCGTGCAGGCAGCTCGTGCCAGGGCGGATGTGTCCAGCGCGAGTATGTCTGCCGTGCTCATCCAGAAACGGCGTGCCGTTCTAGAGACGGAAGTCGGGCGCTTCTCTGTCCAGACGCCGTAGTTCCGCAGCCCAGGTCAATGCCACGCTTTCTGCGTGGTAGCGAGGGTTCTCGAACTGCTGAGCAGTGAATTCACACTCTTGTGGTGAAGGCATGATGAGAGGGCGACCCATCTTCATCGCCTCAAGCTGAATCTCGCAGGCCTTGTTGAGGTAGAACATGTTGAAGTAAGCCTCAGCGACACTGCGGCCGGTGGTCAGCAGTCCGTGATTGCGCAGAATGGCGCATTGTCGATTACCGAGTGCTGCCACGATGCGATTACGGACTTCAAGGTCGAGTGGAATACCTTCGTAGTCGTAATAGGCCACGCGATTGTAGAAGGCCATGTTGGTTTGATTCAGAGGAAGAAGACCCTCTTCCAATGCCGCGACTGCCATGCCAGCCAAGGTATGAGTATGCATGACGCATACGGCATCATGACGATGCATGTGGATGGCACTGTGAATCGTGAAGCCCGCAGGATTTACCTCAGGATCATCAATATTCAGTTTCTGCCCATCAATACCGATAGTGACCAGATTGGAGGCGGTAATCTCTTCTGGCAGCAAGCCATAGGCATTGATCAGGAAAGCCGGTGTCTCACCTGGCAGGCGTACGGAGATATGAGTGAAAACTTGATCGCTCCAACCGTTTCGCTCCAGCAGGCGATAGGCGGCGGCCAGATCGGCTCTCAAGGTCTCTTCAATCGCGGGTTTTGGCATGTGGCGCACTCTCGGACGGGAAGGCATAAGACAGCGGTGCGGCTCAGGACACGGGATAAGGGAGTGCTCGTCCTGTGGCAGGCTGGCCTTGCATGCATCCTAGGTTGCTTGTGAGAGAGCGAATATCGATTTATTCTTCAGAAGCTCATTCCAAAAAGTCATGACCTACCATGCAACGACAGCTCCCCAGCATGATCTCTCTTCGGTGCATCGTCGCCTTCGCACGCTTTTCCAGCGTTACACGTGCAGCCGAAGAGCTGAATATTACCCAGAGTGCCGTGAGCCGCCAGATCAAGAATCTGGAGGAGTTTCTGGGCTGCCCGCTGGTAACGCGTTCTCGACAGCGGCTGACGCTCAATGAGTTGGGGCAGGCCTATGTTCATGAGGTCTTGCCATTGCTCGAGAGCCTGGAAACAGCAACTCATCATGTGCGTACCAGTCATGTTGGTCATCTGCGTATCGGGGCTGAACCTTCGTTTACCTCTCGCTGGTTATTGCCAAAACTCAAGTCCTATGCCGGACTCAATCCCGAGATTGAGCTCGAGATCATGAACGATCTGCGCCGGCTGTATGACAGTCACGAAGGCTATGATGTCGGCATTCTTTTTGGAGAGGGCAACTGGCCAGGGTTTGATGCACGCTTTCTCATGTCCAGTGAACTACTTGCCGTCTGCACACCGGACCTTTTGACAGAGAGAGGTCCTGTCATCGAACGACAGGATATTCTGCGTTACCCGATTCTCCATCACGTGGCGCATTCACCGTTGATGAAGTCTTCCACTCAGTTGTGGTTGGAAGCAGCGGGGCTGTCGATCAGAGAGTGCAATGCATTACCAGGGCAGCGGTTGGAGCACTTTCAGTTTGTTCTTGAAGCGGCTTTGCATGGGCTTGGATTAGCGATATTGCCGCGTTATTTCGTGGCACCAGAACTTGCTGAGGGACGGCTGGTGGTCGCAAGCACCTCGCCCTTGAGGTGCGGTGGCTATTATGTGGTAGTGCCCTCAGGGCAGCATGATCCCAAGGTCAGTCGCTTTGCGGATTGGTTATTGTCCTGGGAAACCTCAAATGAGTGAAGCTCGATTTGAGCGAACATGTCTGACCCGATTGAAAGAATTAGCCGGCTTGAGATTCCAACAAGGCGGTAATCAGAGGCACTGGCGTCATGAGGTGTGCGCGGACGAGTTCGCCGGCGCCTTTGGCATCGCGTGACAGGATCACCTCTACCAGCTCGTCGTGTTCATGGCGTTTGGCTTCCAGTGCTTGTGGCGAGAATACCGTCTGGCATAACCACAAGTGCCGGTAGCGCTCAGCCTGATTGAATAGCGACTCGCGCGCCTGTAGTAGATGAGGTGAGCGACAGCCGGCTGCAATGGCCGTATGAAAACTCTGGTGACGAGCATCCCATACGTCCAGCATCTGCTCTGGACCATTGATCTCGATGACCTTGTTGAGTGTATGCGCCTTGGCAATGATGTCAGCCTCCCAGTCATCGTCTCCCCGCGCGATGGCCAGTTCCAGAACCAATCCTTCCAGATTGGCCCGCGCGTCATAGATATCCTTGAGTTCCTTCACCGACATCGGTGCTACACGGTAACCGCGCTGGCTGACTGCCGTGACGAGGCGTTCGCCTACCAGCTGCGACAGCGCTTCGCGCAATGGTCCGGTACCCAGTTCGTAGCGTGCCTTGAGGCGACTCATCAGCAGCTTTTCACCGGGAGTATGTACGCCCCGGATGATGTCCTGCTTTATCTGCTGATAGGCGCTGATGGCGAGATTGGGGCGTGAAGATACAGGCATGGTAGTGATCCGGACAGCAAGGGTGGGGCGATGATACCCAATCAAGCTGTCGTGTGTGAATCGAGGTTCGAGGCAATGAGAATGTCATTGGCAGTGCTAGTAGAGATTAATTTTGATGTTTTTACAAAATGTAGATATTTTCTAGAGTGTCAGCGCAAGAATCACTTTTCCTCGTCGAGGTGGCTGACATGCTCGCGGCGCTGCCCGCCGGAACTCAGGAGATATCATCATGACCATTTCAACTCGATTGACCGATCTTGCCCCACAGGGCTTCACTATCACGACGTCTGATCAATCATCTCGACTACTGGCGCTGACACTCGATACCGAGGTCGTCGCGGCTTTCGCCATGGCGATGGAGGAGACGCCGGTGCAGGCGCTAGAGTACAAGTCGATGCTGCGCTTTCGGGCCGCACGGGTGTTGGATGAGCTGTGTGGCAACACCCTCCGGCCATTACTGATCAATGCGATGGTGGACCGTGCGACCGGTGGGTTACTGGTCACACCAAGCAGTCTCGACCGCGTTGAGCAAGCTGATGATATGGTCAAGCTGGCAACCGCTGTAGCGCACTGCTTCGGGCGTTCCAACTTTGATGCCATGAGCGGCCAGTACTATGCGCGCTTCGCAGTAAAGAATGTTGATGAGTCCGACAGCTATCTACGCCAGCCGCACCGTGTGATGGAGCTGCACAACGATGGTACCTACGTCGAGCAGGACACCGACTATGTATTGATGATGAAGCTCGATGAGCAGCACATGGAGGGCGGTGACTCGTTATTGTTGCATCTGGATGACTGGGCTGAGCTACCACAATTCTTCAACCACCCACTCGCGCGTCGCGAGATGCGCTGGTCTTCACCGCCCAGCAAGAATATCGGCAAGGATGTCTTTCATGCCGTCTTTGCGCTGGATGCGCACGGACGCCCGGTGATGTCGTATATCGATCAGTTCGTACAGCCGCGTGACTTTGAAGAGGGTAATTGGCTGACGGATCTCTCCGAGTCACTGGAAAGCAGTTCCGCACGGTTATCAGTCCCCGTCCCTGTAGGCAGCTTCCTCTTGCTCAACAATCATTTCTGGCTGCACGGGCGAGATCGTTTCACACCGCATCCGGATTTGCGTCGTGAGCTAATGCGCCAACGCGGCTACTTTACCGACCGTCAGACTCTGGCCAATCCATTGCATGGCTGATCTAGTGGACGACATGTCACGTTGCTCGACCCGAATGACTGTTTCTTTCTATTGATCCTGTGAGGTGCCGGTGTACGACTTCATCATTATTGGCGGCGGTATTCTGGGTATGTCGACCGCCATGCAGCTTATCAAGACCTATCCCGACCGACGGATGTTGGTGGTGGAAAAGGAAAGTAGCCCCGCGCAGCATCAGACTGGCCACAACAGTGGTGTGATCCATGCAGGTGTCTATTACACACCTGGCAGTCTCAAGGCGCGCTTTTGTCTTGAAGGTAATATCGCCACCAAGGCTTTCTGCGACGAGCACGATATTCCCTATGAGTCCTGCGGCAAGCTACTGGTCGCCACCGATGCACTGGAAATGCAGCGCATGGAAGCGTTGTGGGAGCGCACGGCAGCCAATGGCCTGACTCGTGAATGGCTTGATGCCGCACAGCTACGTGAGCGTGAGCCGAATATCCAAGGTATCGGTGCTATCTTCGTACCCTCGAGCGGCATCGTCGATTACGCCAAGGTGACGGCTCGCATGGCGGTGCTTTTTGAACAGGCCGGTGGCGAGGTGTGCTATCAGGCGGCAGTGACGTCAATTGAGGAGCGCGAGGACGCGGTGGTGGTCACCACCTCTCAGGGTGACTTCAGTGCGAGTCATCTGGTGTCTTGCGCCGGACTGATGGCCGACCGGGTGGTGCGTATGCTCGGTATCGAGCCTGATTTCACTATCTGCCCCTTCCGTGGTGAGTACTATCTGCTGCCAGAGCAGCACAACCGGATCGTCAATCACCTGATCTATCCAATCCCTGATCCCTCAATGCCGTTTCTTGGCGTACATCTGACTCGAATGATCGACGGTACCGTCACGGTTGGGCCGAATGCGGTGCTTGCGCTCAAGCGTGAGGGCTATCGCAAGCGGGATATTTCTCTGAGTGACATGACCGAAATGCTAGGAGATGCAGGGATTCGCAAAATGTTGCGCGACAACCTGCGTCCCGGGTTTACCGAGATGAAGAACTCGTTGTTCAAACGGGGTTATCTCAAGAATGTGCAAAAGTACTGCCCGAGCATTGCGCGCAGTGATTTGACACCTTATCCCGCGGGTGTGCGTGCCCAGGCCGTATCTCGTGAGGGACGTTTGATCGAAGATTTCGTGTTTGTAAACACAGCCCGCACCATCAACGTCTGCAATGCACCGTCACCAGCAGCAACCTCCGCTATTCCCATCGGGGCACATATTGTCGAACGTGTGATTGAACACCTGACTCCGTCTACCGAGATTGGCTCGATGTCCTCTACCGGCGCGTTATCTTCCTGAGCGTCAGCCATGGCCCGTTATCACCAATCGCGAAGGCGGGTTTTATCTGCTTCAACCCTCCGCCGAGCCAAGAGGTGGCGTCCCATACTCAGCCGCTATTGAGGCCATTCAATAGCGGCTGAGTATGGGGATTTATCAAGCTTTGCAGCACCCTTTACCCTGGATGCTCCATTAACTAAATGCATCTATTACTATATGCTGTATGACCTAGCTGAGAACCAAGGATGGTCATCCGCAGCCAGGCAACCGCCTACGTTAAATGCCAGGGACGCTGAATATGTCGGATTCATGGGTGCTGGATTCTTTACTGTCGTCATTTGATATCTCACTGAGTCAGAATGAGCGCCTGCTCACTCTGGAGATGAGTGACGCAGACTTCATTCCTCATCGTCTGGTGGCAGAAGAGCGCCTCTCACGGCCCTTCGCCTACACGCTTGACTGCATCTCACAAAACGGCGATATCGAACTCAAGACGCTGATGGCGCAGTCCGCTGTGCTGTCAGTGCGTCAAGCGAATGGCGACTATCGCAAACTCTCCGGGTTGGTCGAATCGGCGGCGCTGCTCGGTGAGGACGGTGGCGTCTTCTATTACCAGCTGACGCTGGTGCCGTGGATGGCCATGCTCAAGCTCGGGCGCGACAGCCGCATCTTCCAGGACCTCACTGCCGTCGAGGTGATCGAGTCGGTGTTCTCGAACCACGCCATCGCGCAAGGCGAAGCCCAGGGTGGCTGGCGGTTGGATCTGCGCCGCGAATATCCGGCGCGCAGCTACTGCGTGCAGTATCGCGAAAGCGACTTCCAGTTCGTCAATCGCCTGATGGAGCAGGAAGGGCTGTTCTATTACTTCGAACACGCCTCTGATGACAGCGACTTCAATGGCCACCGCCTCGTCATCACCGACGATGTCGCGACCTGCGCACCGGTCGAGCCGCAGGTCATCCGCTTCCACCGTCAGGATGCCACCGAGCTTGAGGACTCCATCACCCAGTGGAGCGGCCGCCGTCAGCAGCAACCGACCCGCGTCAGCCTCGGGACGTTTGATTACAAGCAGCCGGGCCTGGAGAAACGCTCCGGTCAGGACACGCGCACCGATCAAGGCAACCTTAGCGAGCAGGAAGTCTACGACTATCCCGGCGAGTACTATTTCGATGATCACTCGCGCGGCGAACGCCTGACCGTCAATCGCCTCGAGGCCCATGAATCCCGCGCCAAGCGCTTCTACGGCGCCGGGGGTACCCGCCAGTTGAAGGTCGGCCGCTGGTTCGAACTCAGCCAGCACGCCCGCCATGAAGACGGCGATTCCAGTGAGCGCGAATTCCTGGTGCTGGGCCTGACCGTCTGCGCCGAGAATGCGTTGCCGGTGTCGGCGCACCTCAAGGCGCTGCCGGGCAGCCTGCTGGCGCGCATGGCCGAGGCGCGCCAGGCGCATGGCCTTGAGAGTGATGTGCAGGACGACTACGCCGATGTCGGCACCGGTCAGTACCTGATCGACTTCGAAAGCCAGCGCCTCAGTCAGCCGTATCGTCCGTCGCTCGATCACCCGCGCCCCAATCTGGGTGGCCCGCAGACGGCGATTGTCGTCGGGCCTGAGAATGAAGAGATCCACACCGACTCGCTCAACCGCGTGCGCGTCCAGTTCCACTGGGACCGCAGCGAGAAGGGCGCCGCCGACGCCAGCTGCTGGCTGCGTGTCGCGCAACCCAACGCCGGTGCTGGCTGGGGCAGTGTGTTCGTGCCGCGTATCGGCCAGGAAGTCATCGTCGACTTCCTCGAAGGCGACGTGGATCGTCCGCTGATCACCGGACGCGTCTACAACGGCGACCAGACCCCGCAATGGCACTCCAATGGCCTGCTCTCTGGCCTCAAGAGCAAGACCTATCGCGGCAACAAGTACAACGAGCTGGTATTCGATGATGCGACCGATCAGGAGCGCGTGCGCCTGAACTCGGAGCACGAGAAGTCCCAGCTCAACCTCGGTTATCTGATCCACCAGCAGGGCAACACGCGCGGCAGCTTCCGCGGTACAGGCTTCGAGCTGCGCTCGGACGCCTATGGGGCGATTCGTGCCAACAGCGGCCTGATGCTAAGTAGCTGGGGCCAGATCGCCGCCAGTGGCGAATAGCTGGATCTCTCTCCTGCGCAACAGCAGCTCGCCAGTGCCTATCAGCTGGCCAATACGCTCAGCGACAGCGCCACCAGCCACAACGCCGAGGCGCTCGCGGCGCGCACGCAGATCAAGCAGGCCAGTGACGATACCCAAGGCACCTATGGCGCCGATGACAGCGGTAGCCGCTTTGACGGTAGCTCCGCTCAGAGCGCTACCAATGGCGGGCGAGGGCAGGCGGCGCGCCTGAATGCCCCCTGGCTGCATCTCACATCACCTGCCGGCATCGCCACCAGTACGCCGGAATCGACGCACCTGGCACAGGGCCGCTCGCTCAGCGTCACCAGTGGCGAAGACATCAACCTGGCCACCGGACGCAGTCTGATTGCCTCGCTCTCCGAAAAGTTCTCGCTGTTCGTGCAACGTGCCGGCATCAAGCTGTTTGCCGCACGCGGCAAGGTGGAAATGCAGGCGCAGAGCGACGCGATGGAACTGACCTCCGAGAAAGGCATGACCATCACCTCCACCGAAGGCGCTGTCACCCTCCAGGCCAAGAACGAGATTCTGCTTTCCAGCGGCGGCGGTTATCTCCGCCTGAGTGGTGGCAACATCGAAGTGCATGGTCCGGGATTGGTGGACGTCAAAGGCGCGCAACACAGCTTTGGTGGGCCGGCGAGCATGGAGGCCAGCATGCCGGAGCTACCGGAAGGCGGCTGTGAGACACAGATGACAGGAGCCGATGATGACAATGCCGGCGCCGTTGCACTGTGAGGGGAATCGCATGACGGATGTCATCAGTGATATGAGAGAAGACTCCCGAGTCGTGCAAGCCACTGATAAGGCCAGTGAGCCATTGTCAGAGTTAGTGGCACAGCATCGGTTTGCCTTGCTCAATCCATTGACCGTGGAAGAGATGGACTGGAGTGATTTGCCCTCACAGCCATTGGAAAATGCCGCAGCGAAGATTCGCCCGCATCTGATGCCGCGACTGGTGCGCTTGCATGAACTCTCCGACGATCAACGAGATGCACTGACGACACGTATTGAGCGTTACCAAAAACGAGGAAGTGCCTTCTTCTGTGCCCTACTGGAAACGCAAGCCTCGACTGAGCGCGTCGCGACACATCTACAAGAGCACCTTGTACAGCGGCGCAAGGGAGATTCGCGTCGCTGGTGGCTGCGTTTTTATGACCCCCTCGTGTTCCGTCATCTGTGTTGGCAATGGCAAGACGATCAATTGGATCGTTTGCTTGGGCCTATCTCCGCCTGGTGTTGGCCGGGGGAGGGTGGTCAGTGGTATCGGCGACGCTATCAAGCGGATACCGAAGCGCGCTATAGCTATCTCTTTTTGGAGCCACAGCAGTGGACGCAGATCGATCGCATCACGCTGCTGAATGCCTGCCTGATGAATCTGCAAGTCTTCGCACCACAGCAACCTCAAGCTCCCGCACTCTGGCAGTGGGTTGATAACCTGATAGTGAACGCCAGGAACATCCCGCTGGCCAGTGATCGAGACTGCCAACGCTACGTCGAACAAGCTATCTGTCACCATCCCGATATTCACGCCCATCCAGAATTGCGTGCCCGCCTTGACCGCATTCGTGAGCAAGGCGGCAGCTACATCACAGCCTGCAAAGATCTCGACGCTGCCACGCTGGAACGCCTGGCAGCCGACATGAATTCCCGCATTACCCGCAAGGAGGCCCCATGAGCGCCGACGACACGACATCCATCGCCAATTGTTCATTCTGCCGTGGAGAAGGCCTGCCTATCTTGCCAGTGCGCTACGCCATCGCACGCACTGACAGCAAGATCCCTGCGCCACGCGCACCAGTCGTCAATGGCCCCTTCGGTGAAGGAGTGACAGATGTCGCGACGTTGCCCGACGGGCAGGACTACACACTACGTTTGATGCGTGCTGGCTTCCTTTACGTCTACAACGAAGCGGCGGGGACATGGTCGGGTTATGTGGTCACCGAGAAGGGATATCTCTATGCCTATGTCAAAGAGATAGAGCATTCATTGCTGGTGGCAATGGATCCTGCAAATCCGACACAAGGTGTCAGCAATAAGCTTAAGACTCCGTCTAGTAAAGTAGAATTTTCTTGTGCTGCCAATAACTCCGCACATCAATATCCAGGGCGCTGTATTTCCATACCGGATGCTGCCAACGCCGATAATATCTATCTTGCTTTTTCTGATACTGCTTGGACAAACCGGGTCTGGCATGAGCATGCTACAAACGCAGTCATAGAAGGAACATCGACTCATCGACATGATCAGATGCGCCAACTCTCCCTTGCTGAATGGCGCGGCGGACAAGCCAGTCATGCTTCTTCAATTAGTACAATATCCCAATATGTTGCTGAAGCATCGATTGAAAAGCTGTCAGATAGTCAAATCAAAGATTCCATAGATGAGACTGGTCTTGAATTTAGCTTGGATCCAGTGAATGGAATAGCTGATGACGTCGATAATTTAGTGAGCTGGGCAGAAAGTAAGTCTGTAGATGACGTACCTGCTGTTATGATAGCTTTGGATGATCCTGTGGGTATAACATCAGATATAGCTCCGCTCATTTCTATAAAAGTTAAAGAATTTATGGCTGAGCCTGATAGATCATGGCCATTACAAACGCATGCATTGATTGGAAGCTTTAAAGAAGCTATTAATGAGAAGACCGTATACGATTATATATCTGATGAAGTAAAATCCTCAAATCTAAGAGCAAGCGATCGTATTTATGCTATGCATGGTGGTGGGCCTGGAGCAAGAATGTATGCTGATACTGATCATAATTTAAATATTAGGAAAAAGCATATAAGTGATGCAGTAAATAATATTGATACTAAAGATTTAAAAGAGAAGATGGAGGATGATTGGAGCAATTATGAGAATAGAATAAGAAGTAGTTATGACAAAAGTGGGAAGAAAACATTAAAAAGTGATAGCTGGAAAAATGAAGTATATCAGAAGCAGGTTAAGATTTTCGAAAAAAAACAAATCGCACCGTTAATAAAAGCACACTATAGCTGGATTATTTCAGATTTGATAGAAAACAATTTAACATGCAATTATGACGACTTGGTTATTGAGTCGGGTTTATCTTATACGGCTGTCGTATTGAAATGTATATCAGATACTCAGCAACATGGTTTGCATCATCTGAAATATGAAGAGTGGCTGAATTCATCTCAGATAGATAATAGTAACTATGTTATGAATGCTCTTTGCTTAAACAATAAAGTATTGAGAGAAGAAGTGTTTGTGTCTAAGGCGAATACTAGTTATGATGATCGTGGGTTTATAACTCTTCCTTGGACTAATTTGATTGATACGTTTAATGCAGCTATTGAAGAATCCCCAGTTGTAAAAAATAGTATTGCAGCGATGTTGGGTGCTGTTACGTCACCACTTGTTAAAAGCATGGCATCTAAAAAATTTATTGTAAGCAGCCCTATACATAAAATGTTAGGAGCCTTTGCAGGTATGCCGGTGGATAAGGTTACTATACGTAATGGAAATGTGAGCGATTTAATTGAATCAATTAGATTAGCTATGGTAGATATTAATCCAGAGTTTAAGCGTATCAATCCTCAAATCTTTAAGTATAAGATGGATGTATGGACTCGTCGCACAGGTAGATCTGATGTATCAACAGGTGCTGGTAAATTTAATTTTTCCGTTACTTATAATAGATTTGTACTAAAAGCGGCAGCAGTAGAATTGACAGAACAAGACTTATTAAATCTAGCTAAAAGGAGTGTATTTCAAAAAATATCCGATGTGGAAAATAAAAGTATAAGCGATAGTATCAAATCTGGCTTTGGTCATGGAGCTTCTAGTGCTCTAGTGACAATGATTACTATGATTGTTGGTCAGGCAGCTTATATAGAACAAAGTAAAGCACTAGTTACAGCAACTAGTGAGGGGAACAGAATATATATAGAAGGAAAGCTCAAAGCTATAGCAGCTGGGATTTTTTCCGCTGCAGCTGATCTTGTCAATCTAACTATTGTTGGCTTAGCATCTCTGGCTAAATCGGCTTCCATTATATTAATTAAAGCTGTTTCTACGTTCCTTACATATGCCACATTCGGTTTAGGTTTAGTATCAGCTTTATTGTTTTCACTACTCGATATATTTTCAGGCTATGAGTCTGCTCAAAAAGGCGACTATGTAACAGCTGGCCTTTATATCATATCAGCGGTCTCTGGTATCGCATCATTTATTACTGTAACAATTGCAATCTCTGTCGCGACCGGATTTGGAATTGGTGCGGGAGCTGCTACAACTCTTTTAGGTTTAAGTTGGACTGGATGGGCAGTAATAGCATTCCTAGTTCTTATACTTGCAAATATTTTTATAGTAATTTGGACTGATGACAAAATTCAGACATGGATTGGGCGTTCCTACTTCGGAGATTATAATAAAGAAGATAGATTTAGTAGTTTGAATGAGCAGCAATTGAACTTTGAATCTATAAATAAATAGGCGATAATATGGATTTTTTAGGATTAGAAAAAAAAGGTTTTTTTGCTCACAAACTTAATAGAGAATTGTCTGATGATGAATTAACTAATGAGCTTGATCGTAATGTCAAAGCTAGCGATAGTCCTAGAGATAATTTAAACATAATTAAAGTCAATGATTCATATTTAGAGATAATAGATAAATGGTATGTATTTAAGGGTTTAGTAACTTTTGCAGGCTGTTGTTTTTCAATATATTTAATATTGATGCTCTCCGTTTTAACATATGGGACAGTAAAAAATAATGATCCATCTGCGATATGGTTTCTAATTTTTGCAGTAGTTATACATTTACCTATTTTTTATATAACAATTCGATTACTCTCTTTAGAGCTTTTTCAGAAAACACACTATCCAATTAGATTTGACTATAATAAGAGAAAAATATTTTCTTTATTACCTAAAGGTGGATATGTTGAGACGAGCTGGGATGATGCGTTTATTTTTATTAAGAGAGCAAGGCACCCTTTCTCTATACATCCTTCAGCATCATATCATTATGAGATTTGTGTACATGTTTTGTCTAGTGACCGTAAGCTGGTAAAGCAAACATTCTCTTTGGGAAGCTTTTCAGAAGCGAAGAATGATGCAATAAATTTTTGGGAGTTTGTTCGGCTATATATGGAGGATAGTTCTAGTCATAACATGCTTTCTCGTAACGTTAGGCATTATCTCCCTATTGACACTAAGGCCGAAGAATTTAGACTTAGTGTTGTATTGACAATGGCACCAATAAGTAGCTACCCTCTTTTACAACTGATAACATCACCAATAAGCTGCCTTTTCGTGTTAGGTAGAAGATTGTCAATAATTACTAGTACAGTTCCTAAATGGCCTAAGGATAGTCTTGATAATAGAGTTGCTAAGCTAAGTATACGTCAGAATGAAAATACCTCTCTGAATTTTATAGATAGTACATGGCCGCTAATATGTTTTATTTTCGGGGCTGTAATCACCACGTCGTTAATAATTTGGGGTGGCCTGAATGTATACTATATTTTATAATATAGAGAAATCCTAGTTATTGACTCTGTCTATAAATTACTATTGTTTGACTCAGGTTTTTATAATAATCGATTAATTATGTAGGTGTTTATGTTCAGTTCCGGTGACGGCGTTATCGTGCTCGGTGATAGCACGACTCATGGCGGTAAGGTGGTGTCTGCCCAGTCCAACTATCTGCTGGAGGGCAAGCCAATCGCCGTCGTGGGCGATACTGTGGTGTGCCCCAAGGATGGCCACAGCAAGTGCAAAATTATCGAGGGGCATCCAACGATCAGCCTGAATGGCAAGCCTGTCGCATTTCATGGCTGCCATACCTCATGTGGTGCGACGTTGATTTCAGCGGCGAGTGGTACCCACGGCTTGGGGTAAACCCTTGAACTCACCATTGAGGTATCTGTTTTCGATGATCCCGTAGGCCTGGCTACGGGATTTTTCGTTTTGGCCCTATATGAATCCCCCGGTCGGGTTGTCAGTGAGAAGACGCGTGAAGCCATGCCCCTCAATAGGGTTATCTGCTGTGCATGAAGAGAGAGGTGGGAGTTGTCTCCTGTGAGGGCCTGGTGGTGTACTGACCTTCTGTTCTCTCTACTCATCCGCCGTGGAGAGCTGACTGAGGAGTCTGTCATGGTTACCTGGCCGGAGCCCTTTTCGGTAAAAGGGCAGTATGTCGCGTTGGTGCCGCTATCTCACGATCATCATGATGATCTGGTGGAGGCCACTGCCGATGGGCAATTGCATCGTCTCTGGTATACCAGTATTCCGGACAGTGCCGGGATGGCGGAGGAGATCGAGCGCCGATTGGCGCTGGAGACGATGTTGCCATTCACAATCTTGGATGTCGCAACGGGCAGGGCGGTGGGTATGACGACCTACATGAATGTCAGCCAAGAACATCGGCGTCTGGAGATCGGCTCTACCTGGTATCGTAAAGCGGTACAGCGCTCGCCAATGAATACTGAGTGCAAGCTGTTGTTGCTACGGCATGCGTTTGAGCAGCTTGGGTGTGTCTGTGTCGAGTTCCGCGCGCATGTCTTGAATCAGCAGAGTCGTCGTGCCATTGAGCGCTTGGGCGCAAAGCTGGATGGTGTGTTGAGATCCGACAGGATCATGGCCAATGGCACCGTGCGAGATACTGCAGCGTATTCCATCATTGCCAGTGAATGGCCGATGGTGAAAGCCAATCTGATAGGGCGGCTTGAGCAAGCGAGCTAAGACGCTGCTCGTATTCTGCCGCCCAGTAAACAGAGAGGAGTGCGGAAGCACGCTGTCTGGTTGTCTCTCTGGGCGATGCTGATGATCAGCGTGCCATCCAGCCACCATCGACGGTCATGATAGTGCCATGCATATAGTCTGAGGCGGCTGATGCCAGAAAGACGACAGGGCCTTTGAAGTCTTCTGCTGCTCCCCAGCGTCCGGCAGGGATGCGCGCGAGAATATCGCGTGAGCGTTCCGCGTCTCGGCGCAGGCCATCAGTGTTGTCGGTCGCGATATAGCCGGGAGCGATAGCATTGACGTTGACGCCTTTGGCTGCCCATTCATTGGCGAAGGCTTTGGTGAGCTGAGCAATGCCGCCTTTACTGGCCGCGTAGCCTGGTACGGTGATGCCACCCTGGAAGGAGAGTAGTGAGGCGGTAAAGATGATCTTGCCGTTACCGCGAGTCACCATCTGTTTGCCGATTTCTCGCGTCAGGATGAACTGGGAGGATAGGTTGATATCGATTATGCGGTCCCACAGTTCATCGGAGTGTTCGATGGCTGGAGCACGTTCGATGGTACCGGCATTGTTGATCAGAATATCGACCTGTGTAGTGCTTAGTTGTTCAGCCAAGCGATGAATGGCTGTGCGGTCTGAAAAGTCACAGGCGATACCGGTGAATGTGCGGCCTAGTGCTCGAATTCGTTCACCTACCTCGCCGCCACGCTCCGACATGCTGGCACTGACACCGATGATATCGGCACCGGCCTCTGCCAGCCCAATAGCCATGGCGGCACCGATACCTCGACTGGCACCGGTCACGATGGCTGTCTTGCCGTATAGCGTGAAGGTGGTCAATACACTCATGCTGAGACTCCTGCTCCATGGCACGTGAAGCTAGAGCCTTCCGTGTATGGTTGTAATCCTGTGGTTCATTGTCTTTCGTGTGATCCGCGCAGACTCATGAAGTCCAAGGTAGGTTAGATAAGGCTAAATCAAGACTACCTGAGACGTGTGTTCATGAGTAGTTGGCTAAAGTCGTTGTCATGAGTCGCAAGCGGGATAGTAATAAAAAAGCGAGACAGGCCTGAGCCTGTCTCGCTTTTTTACGTTCTGCCGCTGTCAAACTCGCGCGATATCCTGAACTTCGTCAATCATCAGGTATCAGCGATTTCAGGAAGCGACCAGCATTTCCAGCGTGGTGCGAGCGCCATTGTCGTGCAGGCTCTTGAGTGCCTTGAGGTAGGCATCACGGAAGCGCGGTTGGTCGACCAGATCGCCGAACAGCTCACGGTTATCGATGAAGGCGGTCGGCTCATCATGTTGACGGCTGGCACGCTCCATCAACTCTTCCTTGAGCGGATCGACCACGTCGATGGTTTCGCCTTGCTCATCCACGCCTTCGGCGTAACGTGCCCAGCTGGCCACGACAGCCGCGGTACGGCGCAATTCACCCCCATTCTCCAGCTGTGCATGGGCAACGGGAATCAGGAACTTCGGAATGCGATCAGACGTCTCGGCGCACAGACGGGCGAGGGTGTCTTTCACTTCCGGATTGGCGAAGCGTTCGATCAGGGTGCGGCAATGCGCATCGAGATCGATACCCGGCAGCTGGGCCAGCGTCGGGCGAGCTTCCTCGTTCATGTAGCCGAGCAGGAAGTCGACGATCAGCGGGTCGTTGCAGGCTTCGTGGGCGTAGCGATAGCCGGCCAGATAGCCGAAGTAGCACAGCGCCTGGTGGCCGGCATTCAGTAGACGAAGTTTCATCAGTTCATAAGGTTCGACGTCTTCCACCGGCTGCACGCCGGCGTCTTCGAAGGCCGGGCGGCCATTGGCGAAGTGGTCTTCCAGCACCCACTGGGTGAAGGGCTCGCAGACCACCGGCCAGGCGTCTTCCACGCCGAAGCGTGAGGACAGCTCTTCGATGTCATCCGGGGTGGTCACCGGCGTGATGCGGTCGACCATGGAGTTGGGGAAGGGCACTTCGGCTTCGATCCAGGCGGCCAGTTCGGCATCGCGTGCACGCGCGTAGGCGGTGAACATCTTGTGAGCGACGTTGCCGTTGCCCTCGATGTTGTCACAGGACATCACGGTGAAGGGGGCGACGCCGCGCTCGCGACGACGTGCCAGGGCCTCGGTGATCAGGCCGAAGCTGGTCTTGGCCTCACCCGGGTTGGCCAGGTCGTGCTGGACGTCGGCGTTCTCGAGATTGAATTCGCCGCTGACCGGGTGGAAGTTGTAGCCACCTTCGGTGACGGTCAGCGAGACGATGCGGATCGCCGGGTCGGCCATCAGCTCGATCACGGCATCCGGGGAATCCGGTGCAAAGCGATAATCGATGATGGAGCCCACCACGCGCGGCTCGTAGTTGCCGTCCGGGTGCTTGAGCACGACGGTGTAGAGGTGGTCCTGAGAGGACAGGGCTTCCTGCATGCGGCGATCGCCCGGCATCACGCCGACACCGACGATGCCCCAGTCCAGTGCCTTGCCCTGGTTCATCAGCTCGTTGAGGTACATGGCCTGGTGTGCACGATGGAAGCCGCCCACGCCGAAGTGGACGATGCCCGTGCTGACCGCAGCACGATCATAGGTCGGGGTGGCTACCTTGGCGTCCAGCTGAGTCAGACTGGCATTGGAGAGACGAGTCATGGGGGGAGGTCTCCTGCCGCGTATCGCGGTCGGGTCAAAAGAGGTAAAGAAGTCGTCGGTACTAACGACCAGCGGCGAAGGTAGCCCGGTGTCTTGGGACTACCTTCGCCGCTGGCCTGTCTATTTGCCTGTTGGCACGTTGTCGACTCAGCTAGTAGCGGGTGCTTGCTTGGCAGGCTGATTGTTGAATAGCGCCTTGCCGCGCTGAAGCTCCCAGTAGGCGAATGCAAAGTAGATCACCGTGCACCAGATCGTCACGTCATAGAACATCTGACGATTTGCCTCGTAGGTCGCCATGTCCGGGCTACCGAGCAGCACGCGAAGCGCCAGGACAAGAGGAACTGCGAGCCCCAATACCATCCAGATGGCCTTGATGACCTTGGTCAAGCCGGAGGTGTCCTTGATCGGCGCATAGTTCGTCGTGTCTGCCTGTTTGGCGTGCAGTGCTTCTACGCGCTGCTGGAAATCCTGCTCTGCGGCTTCAGCTTCCGGATAGGACGCCGCAGCACCTGCTTTCCTGGCCATCACGGTGTAGAGGGCGATAGACACGAACCAGGTCGGCAGGAACAAGTAATAAAATGGAATCAGATCCAGCGTCTCCAGACTGAAGCCGAAGATCAGCGAAAGACCCCAGGTCGCCAGTGCCGGTACGTTGTGCTTGAGGCCCTTGTAGCGTGCCCAGTAACGGCTGAAGCCGAGTTTTGGGAACAGATGGTGCTCGGCAAAGATGATACCGCCGACCGGGACCAGTACGAGGCCAGCATAGGTCAGCAGCGGCAACATACTGCGATAGACGAACGGGAAGCAGCTGAGCACGGCCACGCAGATACCGACGGCCAATGTTGCCTTGTTGCGCGACAGGTTGGGCATCGCGGACTGAGCGGCAAGACCTGCGCGATAGAGATTGGCGTTGGCGGTGGTCCAACCAGCGACAACCACGATCACGAAGCCGGCAGCGCCAAGGGCGTGCAGAGCAACCTCACCCGGTTCCAGCACTTCGATGCTGATACCCGCAACGGCAGCAGTCGCAGCGCCCATCAGGCCAGCAGAAATCCAGGCAACGTAGTGGCCGAACATCATGCCAGTGCCTGTTGCAAGGCCAGAGCGCATGCGCTTGGCATAGCGCAGCAGCGCCATGTCGATCAGGCCGAAATGAGAGAAGGTATTGGCAGCCCAAGCGAAACCAATGACTTCCCAGATGCCGATGCCGGCTTCACCATCGGAATTGATACCCGTGAAGACGGTGCTGCCTGCGACATCAATGAAATTCGAGAAACTGGTCAGGCTGGTGTTGCCGGTCACGGACTCAGCGAGTTCTGGCAATAGCACTAGGCCGCCAATGGTGAACATCAGCATCAACCACGGGGCACAGATGCTGGCGAATTCGGTTAGCGCATTGAAGCCATAAACCGCGACAAGTACCACGATGGCGGCAACGGACAACGCAAGCAGAATGAACTCAAAGCTGGTCGGATACGCCTGAGTCTGTGCGGGAATATCGAACAGAAGTCGCACTGCCGTTGCTGAGACAGTGATCATCGCCGCCGAGATGGCGGTGAAGATGATGACGTTGGCCCAGTTATAGAGGCGCGACATCGAATCACCGGCGATACGGTGTAGATAGGTGAAGAGGCTGAGACGCGTTTCGATGGCGATCGGCGTCGTGATCAACCAGAAGCTGAGAACGGCCAGGGCATTACCGATCAGCAGGCCGAACAGGATGTCCCATATTCCGGCACCGAGCGCAACGAAGGTTGCACCGATGACGAACTCGGTAGCGGCGACATGCTCGGCGGCGTAAAGACCGGCGAAGTGCGGCCACCGATGCAGTTTGTGACGTGGTACCGGCAGTAGTTCATCGTCCATCTGGGCGATTTGCCGATCCAGGTCTGGCGCAGTACTGGCCATGTTTGGCTCCTTTTTTACGGCTTATCTTGCTGCTCCTACCTGAGGCGTCACGTAAGTGCGATGGCGTTCAAACCAGCAATGACGAGGATAAGTCGTCAACCAAACGATCAAATTACTCAGTGTCGGTGCAAATGATCGGCGAATGGTTCTGAAAACGCAAAGCTCTCGTGCTAGAACTTTGGGCTATGTCGCCAGAATATCGCGCTTTCATGGTATGTCGAAGCCGCTGCATCTCCCATGACACGGGGCTTATAGCGAAAGCCAATATGAATCAATGACACGATTCAGCAAAGAAAAAATCCCTCACATCTGGTCATTGGCACGTATTCGGTCATTTTTTACGTATGAAGAGGGGCCAATGCCAAGAGAAACGACAAGAGTAATGCCGTTGCAAAATGCGCGGATGCGTACTGGCCCCAGTGATCGCACAGTCATCCGCGGCTGTCCTCAAGGATCATTTCGCAACGATGCTGATTCACGTGACAGGTGGGCGGGGGGCATTACTTTCTGCCGGGGAGAGGTAGGTAAAAGCATCAGGCTATTATGTGTTCAATCTTTCTTTCAGCGTCTCTCTCACTGCTTCAGGAGTGAACGGAGGCTGCAAGAAGCGTATGCCTGTCGCATCAAACAACGCATTGGCAATGGCGGGAGCGCCGGGCAGTGAGGTGGATTCTCCGACGCCCAGAGGTGGTTGGTCCGGTCGATCCAGCAGCATGACATCGATGTCGGGAATCTCGGAGAAGCGCAGTATGGGATAGCTGCCCCATTCACGGCTGGTCGGCAGGCCATGTTCAAAGCTGACGCGTTCCTTGAGGGCCCGGCTAAGCGTCTGGATGACATTGCCATGCACCTGGTGGCGGACACCGTCAGGGTTGATCATCAGTCCTGCATCTTGCCCGACAGTCAGTCGAGTGATGACGATGCGGCCGCTCTCTGGATGTACCTTGAGCTCGACGACCCATGCGGCGAGTGCCGCACCAAAGCCCGGGAATTTGCTGTGCACATACTGGGCGTAGGCGAATCCTCGTCCTGTCAGCCAGCCATCGTCATCGACACTTCCGGCAGGGGCAGAGTGCGCAACGCGTGTTTCCCAGCCTGCGCGTGTCGCCACACGCATGGAGAGTTCGATCGCACGCGAGTCCGTGAGTGCGTTGAGTCGATAGGCAACCGGGTCCTGCTTGGCGAGGTATGCCAGCTCATCGATGAAGCTCTCGTGGGCAAAGGTATTGGGCATGGCCGAGACGCCGCGTAACCAGGAGGCGCGCACCAGAGTGGGCACGTCATCGCAGCTGATGTCGCGTTGTGGATAGTGGTAGGGCGGTACGGATGTTCGATCGCCCATCTCGAAGGGCAGGTCGCTGGGCGTGGTGGCGCCGGTCAGCAGGAGTGCCAGGGTCGGTGAGTTATTCGAGGGATAGCGTGAATTGAAGCGATAGGCGATAGGGATGCCGTCTGCATCGATCGCTCCCGCGACCGTCATGAGCTGAGCGGCCCCCTTGGGTTCCCAGGCATGTTCCTGCGCGCGTGTCAGCTGGACGCGGACCGGGCGGCCCACCGCACGTGAGAGCAGGGCAGCATCCGCCCCGACATCATCAGCACAATTGCGACCGTAGCAGCCAGAGGCCTCCATGCGAGTGATCGTGATCTTCCCTTCATCCAGCGCCAACAACCGAGCGAGGTCCGCTCTCAAGCTATGAGGATTCTGAGTGCCTGACCATAGCGTCAGCTCGCCATCACGATAGTTGGCCAGTGAGCAGGAAGGGCCGATGGAGGCATGCAAGTGATAAGGCCATAGATAGGTACGCTGCAGTGAGTGGCTGGCAGTGTTCAGCGTGTCTTCGACATTCCCCTCTTTCAGCAAAGGGCGGTGCTTGGCGGGCAGTGCGCGCAATGCTTGCGCGATGTCATCCAGCACTGGAAGGTCCTCGCAGCGTCGCCATTCTGTCTTGAGCTTGTTCGCGATGGCAGCCGCTTGCTCTTCGCGCTCCGCGACTACACCCACGAAGTCACCGATGACCACGATATCTACCAGCCCCGGCATGCCCATCACGGATTGAGTATCGACATCCATCAGGCTGTGGCCGATGAAGTCACCGCGATCATGTCCTATATAAGGAGGGCGAACGACAGCTCCGTGCAACATGTCTGGCAGTCGCATGTCGTGAACGAAGGTCAGTTGGCCCATGGCTTTTTCGGGGATGTCGACGCGTGGTGTCGGCTTGCCGACAATTCGATAGTCGCTCACTGGCTTGAGAGTGACCTGCTCCTCAAGCTTGAGGGCATGTCGATGTCCTTTGAGCAGCTCGCCATACGCGATACCGTGAGTGCTGGCGTGTGGCGCCTGCGAGGGCTGTATTGACTGCACTCGACCGCCGGAGCAGCGCAACGTCGTGCGAGATACGCCAAGGCGTTTCGCGGCCAGATCCAGCAGATATTCTCGAGCCTGGGCCGCCGCGCGCCGAAGGGGAGCAGCCGTGATCTGAATGGTGGCGCTGGCAATGGTCGGCCCCTGGTTGGGTACCTCAAAAGGATGGCCCAGCACCATGCTGACCTGTGCGTAGGGGACTTCCAGCTCTTCGGCCACGATCTGGGCAAGTGAGGTGCGAATGCCGGTACCCAGATCGACATGACCATTGAAGGCCATGACGTAACCATCCTCGAGTATCGCAATGAAGAGTTCCGGCTCGAGAGGAACGAAATCGGAATGTGTGCCGGGCTGGCCAGGGGCAGGCCTGGGGGGAATGACAGGGTCACGGTAGACCACCAGTACATCAGTGCTGGTGAGGAGTGCATGGCGGTCTGGCACTGATGGGCGAGTCATGTCGAGTCCCTGTTGGTGGTTGGATATGAGGTGATGGCCTGTCAATGTCTTGCATCAGTCGCTGACCGCTACTCGTCATGCCAGTCCCTTCTTTCAGGTGCCGAGGTCATTATTCATGGTGTATACATGATGAATATCGAGGGTCAATCTGCCAGATGACTTGAGATTAATATCCAGATACTTTCTTTTATAGTCAATCTTTCAAGCTGTTGATGATGTGGTTGTCGCACACTGGTCACACCGTGTTGTTAAGGTGTACACCTCATTATATTGGTATGATCCCCTTCTTGAGTCATTGCCAGACGGGATACCTGCCACTAGTCGGGGCCGTATATTTCAAGGATGCATTATGACGATCGACAGACAGGACAAGACGATGCCCGGCACGGAGCATCCGACTCCAGCAGAGCAGGGCTATGATTTTTCCGAGCAGGTTGGCCATTTGCTGCGCAAGGCGTATCAACGTCATACGGCCATCTTTCAGCGTCACTGCAGTGATTCGCAATTGACGGCTATTCAGTTCGTGACGCTGTGTACCGTGATGGAGCGAGGGGCCAGTTCACTGACGGATATCGTCAAGGCGACCGATATTGATCCTGCCACCATTCGCGGAGTCATCAAGCGTCTCAAGGCGCGCGAGTGGGTGACACTGGCGACGGATCCCGCTGATCAACGCAAGGTCATGGTGGCGATTACCGAAGCCGGCGAAGCATTGGTCGAGAGCATGATTCCGGTGGCGCACCAGATTACTGATCAGACCATGAGCAAGCTCAATTCTGCTGAGCGCATCGCGTTGCTGCATCTGCTTGAGAAGATGAACAGACCCTAGTCATGAGTCATCGGCGTCGTGTTCGGTGCTCAGTCTAGTGAGAGCTCGATCTAGCAAGGGCTCAGCCTAGTGAGGACCTAGGCTCGAGAGGGCTCAGGTATCGCCGAGAATCTGTCGACAAGCATGCCCAGCGCATCATGGCTGGGCATGCTCATTCACGCTTGTTGCAAGTGCTCAAGCGTCTCTTTCAGTGATACGACGTCACCATATTTACTGTCGATGTCGAACAGATTGGCTTCATGAGGCGCGGGATGCCGGTCACCGACGCATTCACGTACCACCATCATCCGGAAGCCATGCTGCACACCATCGACGGCAGTGGCGCGAATGCAGCCGCTGGTAGAGCAGCCCACCACGATGAGAGTGTCCACGCCCATTGCCACCAACGTGGAGGCCAGCGAGGTGCCGAAGAAGGCACTGGCATATTGCTTGGTGATGACGAGTTCGTCATCTTGCGGCACAACCTCCTGGCAGAATTCTACATAGGGGCTGCCGGGCACCATGGCGCGCATGACGGGCGCCTTCTTGACCCAAATGCCACCATCACGCTGGTCAGGTGCCTGATAGAGAATGTTGGTGTGAATGACGGGAGTGCCGGTATCGCGAGCACATGCGAGCAATGCTGGCATTCTCGCCACGGCTTCCACTACGCCAGGGGCATAGAGAGGCGACTCGGGCTTGATATAGCCCTGCATGAAATCGACGACCAGCAAGGCCGCCTTGCTGCCAAAGCCCAGGCGTCCATCCCAGACACCTTTGTAGTTGTCTGCTGCCGCAGTGTCTTGATCAAAGGATTGCATGCCAGTCTCCTCAGTAGGCGCCAGACAGTAGCGCACCAGCACCGGGGACTACCGGCTCCAGTTCCAGCGCTTTCAGCATGGCATAGGTCGTCGCGATGGCCGCAGTGATGACCGGCTTGCCCGTTAGCGCCTCGACCTTGGCCACGGCCGAGAGTGACGGCATCTGGACACAGGCCGAGAGTACGATGGCATCGACCTCGCTCACATCCATGCTGGCCACGATCGCTGGCAGGTTGTCTGGATCATGACGAGCAACATCAAGATTGTTGGGGATTTCCAGCGCCCGATAATCGAGCACATCAATCCCTTCCTCGCGAATGTAGTTCACGACCATTTCCGTCAGCGGTTTCATGTAAGGGGCAACGACGACGACGCGCTTGGCGCCTAGCACTTCCAGCGCATCGACCAGTGCACCGGCACTGGTCACGACCGCGGTCTCCGCGCCGTTGTCGGCAGTGCACTGGCGCAAGCGTTGTTGAGACTCGCGATGATACCCAGGCCCCATCGACATGATGGCGACGAGACAGGCATAGCCCATGACATCGACCGCTGCGTCCGAGAGCTCCAGTGCACAGCGATCGGACTGGGCATCCATCGCTGCCAGCTCTTCCTTGGCAACGGTCTTCATGCGCATCCGGCTGGAATGGAAGGTGAAGCGCTCAGGGCGAATGAGTTGCCGTGCTGTCAGCATGGCGGGAATTTCCGTCTCCATGGTGATGTTGGAGCTCGGGACGATCTGGCCGATACGGTAGGTCTTGGTCATGACGAATATCCTTGCTTAGAGGGGGTGGCCGAGGAAGTCTTCAAAGGCCTCGAAGAAGCCTTCGTAATCATCCCAGGGGATCATGTGGCCCGCGTGCTCGGCCAAGGTGATGCGGATATTCGGCATGAGGTTCTGTATTTCCGTCTTGTCTTCTTCTTGAATCACGCCGCCTTTACCGGCGCACATCAGCAAGGTCGGCACCTCGATATCGGGCAGGTCTTGATGAATGTCCACCGAGTGGAATTCTTCGAAGGCCTGCACGATAGCCGGGGTGAAGCAGGTATGAAGCCATTCGGCGCGCAGCTGCAACTGGTCATCGCTCCAGCTGGCGCAGTATCCGCGCATGGTTTCGATGTCAGCGCCGAGAGTGCAGTCACGAATAGAGTCGACATACCAAGGCAGCTTGCTGGGATACTCCCGGCGACCCGGGCCTGAGACGGGCGGGTCGATCAGTACTAGCTTGCTGACACCTTTCGCTCCTCGTGTCTTCGCACGGATGGCAAATCGTGCGCCCATGGAATGTCCGGCTAGAATGACGTTTTCAAGCTTCAGGGCATCAATGAAGGCGATGAGATCGTCTGCACAGGTATCGATGCCGTACTCAAGCTCAGCGCCCGTAGAAGACAGACCGCGTCCTCGCACATCCAGTACATAGGTATCAAAGTGACGCCCGAGGCGCTCTGCGACAAATCCCCAGGTGATGGCGGGGCTGGTAATGCCGGGCACGAGAATCAGTGCCTGGCGTGGTGCGCCACCGGCTACCGCGGCGTCTCCTCCCCCGTAGCGAAGGTAGTGCTGACGAATGCCATTGGCCTGAACGTTGGCGCCATACAGGTAGGTGCTGTTCATGCGACATGCTCCTTGGGAGAAGAGGCTGGTTGTTTGAGCGGCACCTCATAGACGTCATACCCGAATACCCAGGCAGGATCTTCGTCATGGCGTAGCCAGGTGTTGTCGTGAGAGACCTGTTGCACGCGTGAGGCACGTTCGAAGCGGTTGGTGCGATAGAGCTCGAACGCTTCCTGATACTGGTGAGCACCGACGTCTTCGAGGCAGCGCACCAGCATCGCAGCATCTTCAATTGCCATGGCAGCCCCTTGCGCCATATGGGGCTTCATGGGATGGCAGGCGTCGCCGAGGAGGACTAGTCGATTCTCGTGCCACGTGGGCAGCGGGTTGCGTTCGAGGAGGGGCCATTTGGTGACCGTCTCAGTACAGTCAATCAGTGCCTGGACTGTCGGGTGGTAGCCTGCAAAGGCGGCTCGCATCTCCTCGCGAGAGCTGTCGACGAAAGAGGTGCCATGATTCCACTCGGGTTCAGGCACGCCTGTCACGTAGTAGTACTCTTTCTCATCGCCTGTCACGAAGTAGACCATCATGTGCCGATCTTCTGACCACCACTTCACGCACGCCTCGAAATCGAGATCGTAAGCCTTGAGCTTTTCTGCCGAGATGATGGCGCGATGCGCGACCCAGCCACTGTAGGTCGGTGCCTCTGGGCCCAGCAGTTTTTCGCGGATGCGCGAGTTCACGCCGTCCGCTCCAATGACGATATCGGCCTCTTCGATACTGCCATCGGAGAAGGTCATGACGACCTTGTTTCCGGTCTCGTCTATGTCGACCAGACGCTTGTCGAAATGCAGCCGCTCCTGGTCAAGAGTGCTCACCATGAGTTCATGCAGGTCACCACGGTGCACGGTGATGTACGCCGCACCATATTCCTGTAGCGCAACGCTGCCGAGCGGAATACGTGACTGATGATCGCCCGTCTTTCCGTCACGACTGAACCAGTAGTCGGGGTGCGATCCCATCGCGTTCAGTTTTTCTTCTATTCCGATGCGTCGCATCACCTTCATTACATTGGGACCGAGGTGAATGCCGGCACCCAGTCGAGAAAATGCTGCCGCTTGTTCATACACCTTGGTGTCATAGCCGGCCTGTTGCAGCAGGGCGCCAGCTGCAGCGCCTCCGAGTCCGGCGCCGATCACGGCAATGGTAGGTTTCTGTGTCATCTCGACGTTTCCTCTTGGTTTTTTTATTGGTAGACCGTCCGGCGTGCGATGCAGGATTGGCCCTGTGAGAAACCAGGGTGTCTGGTCGCTCTCAGAAGGGATGTGAGGCGGATGTATTACTAGGGTGTTGATGATGTAAAAACAACGTATACACCATTAATGGGAAGGTCAAGAAAGTATTCGCACATTTGTACCAGTCGTATTTTGCGAATTTTTTGATGATTCATCGGCAATAATGTGCCGATTAATGCTATGTGTGGCGGTTTTATCAAATTATTGGTCAAGACTTGCCAATCTCTTTGATCCAATGCTATATGTTGTACTCATTGGAATTTATGAGCGTACACACTATTTTTCTGGGCATGGTAATGCACCGTGATGGACAGGATTTTCCATGCGATGCACCAAGCGTGGGCATGAGGCGTCAGGTGCCACCCGTATCCGGATGACAGAGAGGTGAGAGATGCCAGTCAGTCAGAGCGAGCTAACGCAACATTTTGAGCATGTGCTGTCGCTATCGAAAATTGACGACACTCAAAGTGTGGCGGTACTGAAAAGTCACTATTCCAACGGCATGGTCGTGACCGCCGCCATGGAGGCTGCGCAGCGACTGGGGGCCAAGGCGTATATCGTCGAGTTATCGTCGTTCAATCATCGAACCGCCGTCGGCAATGATCTGACTGCCTATGTGGGGCACACCGCGTTGACCAATCATCCCGCGGCCCAACAGGCGTTGATGGCCGCAGACCTGGTGGTCGACACCATGATGTTGCTTCACTCGCCTGAGCAAGAAGCCATTCTCAAGTCCGGTACACGGATCTTGTTGGCGGTAGAGCCCCCCGAGATGCTGGCACGGATGCTGCCAACCCAAGAGGACAAGCGTCGTGTCGAGGCGGCTGCGAAGGTTTTCAGGGGGGCGTCCACGTTCAGCGTGACGTCAAAGGCAGGGACGAATTTCACGGCCAGTCTCGGGCAATACCCCGTGGTCAGTGAATACGGGTTCGCTGATGAACCGGGGCGTTGGGATCACTGGCCGAGCGGATTCCTGTTCTCATGGCCGAATGAAAGCACGGCAGAGGGAACGATCGTGGTGGATATCGGCGATATTCTGCTGCCTTTCAAGACCTATGTACGCGAAAAGCCGATCACGTTGGAAATTCGTGAAGGTTTCATTCATCGGATTCACGGCGGTTTTGATGCCGAGTATCTGCGCGAGTACATGGCCCACTTCAAGGACCCTGATGTCTACGCGTTTTCCCATATTGGCTGGGGCTTGCAGCCGAGAGCTCAATGGACGGCACTGGGGTTGCACGACAAGAACGATGCTATCGGAATGGATGCGCGTGCCTTCGAAGGTAATTTCCTGTTCTCCACGGGTCCCAATACCGAAGTCGGTGGGCCACGCAATACGCCTTGTCACATGGACATTCCGCTTCGCCATTGCTCCGTTTTCCTTGATGGTGTTGCCATGGTGGAAGAAGGCAAGGTAGTCGCGCCCAAGTAGTTTCGCCTAAGCAGTGGCGACCAAGGAGTCCTGCGGCGAGCACTGATGGCGATCAGCGCTACCCCATATTCCGTCGCCACATGAGAGGAACTTACGCCCTCTGCTCATCACGGTAATGCTTAAATGAGGCTCCTCAGAGAGCCCAGACCATCTAACAAAAATGACGAGTCCCATGACCCAGACACTGACGTTGACGGTTGATCGAAAAACACATGTATTGGCGGTGTCTCCGAACATCCCGCTGCTGAATGTGTTGCGCAATGATCTGGCGCTCAACGGCCCCAAATATGGCTGTGGGTTGGGGGAGTGTGGTGCGTGCAGTGTGCTGGTCGATGGCATGGCTGCGCGTGCTTGTGTCATCCCGGTGTCATCGGTCGTTGGACGTGACGTCACGACACTGGAGGGCTTGGTCGTTGATGGGCGTCTTGATCCGGTACAACAGGCATTCATCGATGCTCAGGCAGCGCAGTGTGGCTATTGCCTCAATGGCATGATCATGACCGTGCGTGCCTTGCTCAACCGCACGCCAATGGCAACGGCTACTCAGCTGCGCACCGCCCTGGAATACAACCTCTGTCGCTGCGGCACTCACATTGAAATACTGGCAGCCGCTCAGCGTGCGGTGATCCTCAATGCCGCATCGAGCCAGGAGGCGAGCCATGAGTGAGTCTCAAGGCCTGATCATCCCGGCTGAATGGCCATCTGGACTGGCGCAGAGTGTGCGTTACGGCGTGGTCTTGCGGCCGCCCCATTACGCGTGGGATGGCGACAAGTTCACCTGCGATCAGCTGCTGGAGGTTGCACCGCTCCATGACGTCTCTCTGTCGGGAAATGTCGATATCGTCATGGAGGGCAACTTTGTCGGTGTGGTGGCAGACAGCCTGCTGGCGGCGCAGGAGGCTGCGCGTCGACTGACGGTCACATGGCATCCCGATGGAGACAACGGCCAGGTGGCTGGTGTATCTCCGATCGCGAGAGAAGTGATGAGAGCGGCGACGGCGGACGAGATCGCAGTGTCGACCGCCGAGCGAGATAGTCAGCGTCATGACCATGAATATGGTTGGCCGAGCCGGATGGGATGGGGAGATGTCCCAAGCTGGATCATCGCGGACTGCACGGCGGATAGCCTCAGGGTGTGGGGGCAGACTGCGACCCCCGAGACTTTGACGCGTGATCTTGCGCTATTGACGGGACTGGATGCCAACAGCATCTCGTTGTCTGTCACCTCCCCTGAACAGATCTCCGGATTGGGCCGTCATTGCGGCGATGATGCAGTCGTTGATGCGGCGCTCATGTCTCACGCCATTGGTCGCCCGGTGGCAGTATGGCTGGATGCGAGCTATGTCCGCGATGTGCATGCCCTTGGCTTGGCGCAGCGTATTTCCATCGATGCAGAGCGCGAAGCGAGTGGAAAGATACTGCGTTACCGCAATCGTCAGGCACATGCGGCGAGCGATGTTCCTGCGGTAGGTCTGCTGTTGTCAGGGGCGATGACTGACGATGCAGCAGATGAGGCAAGGGCGTCTGCACCAGGCGAGACTGCAAGCGAAAGTGTGCGGCTCTTCTCCCCGTATGTCTTTCAAGATGAGTGCCTCTCTGCCCGGAGCGAGAAGGAAAGAAACGCGTCCGTGGAGACGGGAAGCACGGATGACACCTTGGCTGACGTGCAGCAAGCGTTTGCTCGCGAGTCCTTCCTGGATGAAGTGGCGCACGAGAGTGGCCAAGACCCCATCGCACTCCGGCTTCAGCACCTTGAAGATCCACGCGGCATCGAGCTGATTCGTTCAGTCTCGAGTCGTGCTCAGTGGCAGGAAGCGGTCTCCATGTCGTCGGGTCCGCGAGATACCGTGACAGGGCGTGGCTTTGCTTACTCCCAGTTGCCGGATCGTCATCAGCGTGTCGAGGAGGGGGTACGCTCCGCCTGGATTGCCGATGTCGAAGTCAACCGTATCACTGGTGATGTCACCCTGACTCGACTGGTCGTGGGGCAGGATGGCGGACCCGCGCTTGATACCGCGCGCTTGCAGCAGACACTGCAGGCGCGCGTGCTCGGTGAGGCGATGCCCTTGCTGGGCAATGAAGCGGCATTTGATGAGTGGGGGGATGGTCGGCGCAATATCGTGACGCCAGTGCGCAGGGACTCTGCCATGGCAGTCACCGACACCGCTGTCACCGACATGCCACCAGGTGACGATGCACGGCTGACGTCAATGTCAGGTCTTCCTGACGATGTCGACATGTCGCCGGGCGTTGCTGTCATTGCCAATGCCTTGTTCGATGCCACGGGTGTGCGATTCAGACAGCCACCCTTTACGGCCCGTCGCGTGCGTCAAGGGATTAGCGATCGTGACATGACAAGCGCTGCGGCAATCGCTTTGCGCGCTGAGCGTCCTGCCAGTCGCTGGTTGAAGGTGACGGCCCTGACCGCCGTTGCCAGTGCCGTGGCTGTGGCCTGGCCGTGGAAGAGTGCCATTGCGCCAATTAGCCGTCCCGCAGCCAATGTCTATTCTGCTCAGACCCTTGAGCGGGGGCGATTGGTCGCTGCGGCGGGTGACTGCGCGGCATGCCATACCGCTGAGAACGGTGTCGTCAATGCTGGCGGACGCTCCTTTGAGACGCCCTTTGGCACGCTCTTCAGTACCAACCTCACCCCTGATGAGAAGACGGGCATCGGGCGCTGGTCTTATCCGGCCTTTGAGCGGGCAATGCGCCATGGCATTAGCCGTGATGGACACAATCTGTATCCAGCATTTCCCTATACCGCCTTTGCGAAGGTGACGGATGCCGACATGCAGGCGCTATATGCCTACCTCATGGTGCAGCCGGCAGTCAGCACGCCGCCGCCGGACAATGCCTTGAATTTCCCGTTCAATCGGCGGGAATTGATCGGCGGTTGGAACAGCATCTACCACGACAGCACGCCCTTTTCGCCAGACCCGACGCAAAGTGAACTGTATAACCGGGGAGCCTATCTCTCTGAAGGCCTGGGGCATTGCAGTGCGTGTCATACGCCGCGCAATGCCTTGGGTGCTGAGCGTGGCGGCAACGATTACCTGTCGGGAGCCATGGTCGATGGTTGGGAGGCGCCCGCACTCACTGGCATGAGTCGCGCGCCGATCCTCTGGAGCGAAGCTTCGCTGTATGACTATCTCCGCGAAGGGAAGTCGTCCTTGCACGGCGTCGCGTCTGGCCCCATGGCGCCTGTCGTCGCGGGACTGGCGGAACTTCCAGAATACGATGTGCGTGCCATCGCACACTATGTGGCGGCGCAGATGGATGCACCGGCTGGCGATAGCCTCGCCATGCGCGAAGAGGCTCAGTCGAGAGTGGCTCGGTCGCAGACAAGCCCTGCGGGAATGGAAGGTGGGGAGCGGCTGTTCGAGGGGGCGTGTGCCTCCTGTCATGTCGAACATCTCGTGCCGTCATTCTCCAGTGCAACGACCTCGTTGGCATTGAACACCAATCTGCACAGCGCCTCTCCCGACAATACCCTTCAGACAATTCTGGGAGGTGTGCATGCAGAGCACGCTCCCGGGGTTGGCAATATGCCCGGATTTTCGGACAGCTTCACGGATGCTCAAGTCGTCACGCTGACCCGATACCTGCAAGTGCGCTTTGCACCTGACAATCCCCCTTGGCGTGACGTTGAACAACGCGTATCCGCGATACGCGAGGAACACCGCAACGCATCATCATCTCACCCCTAAAGCGACAATAATAAGAGGTTGATCATGAAGAGAAGTAAATGGATATGGCTGATATGGGCCCTGGTCCTGCTCTGTTACCTAGTGCCCTATACGTTACTGACCCATGTGAGTGCATGGTACGGCAGTTTCTTGTTCTGGTCGGTGGCGGGGGTGATCGTCATTGCCGTGAACCTCTATATCACCAAGGATTTCGAGGAGCACAGCAATGACTGAGTCACTGATCTGGTGGTCCATCGCCATCTACATGTTGATTGCCGTCGGAATTGCCTTGCTGGCGCGCCAAGGGGGCGCGGAAAGTATGTCGGGCTACTTCCTGGGCAATCGTCAGATGAACGGCTTTGTCTCGGCAATGAGTTACAGCGCCACGACCTACAGTGCCTTCATGATGGTGGGTCTTGCGGGGCTTACGTATGCCGGTGGAGTCGGCGCCCTGGGATTCGAGATCATTTATTTTGCCGGTGTGTCGCTGGTTGCCATCTTTGGTCCCAAGTACTGGGCAGTGGGCAAGGCGTTTGGCTTTGTCACCCCAAGTGAAATGTTGGGGCGACGTTATAACAGTCGTCATGTCGCCATGGCAGTCTCGATTGCCAGTTGTATCTTCCTGATTCCTTACGCGGCAGTGCAGCTGGCGGGGGTAGGGTATTTGCTTCAGGGGACGACCAACGGCGCGATCGACTTCACCACGGGTGTGGTAATGGCGACGGCCATTGCGATCTTCTTCTCGTATGTCGCGGGCATTCGGTCTGTCATGTGGACTGACTCACTGCAGGCCATCATGATGATAGTGGCCTCCACATTGGTCGCGTTTCTGGTGATCAAGGGACTCGGTGGCTTCGGGACCCTGTTTGATACGCTGGCCACCGAGAAGCCGCAGTCATTGACGGTGCCGGGCTCGGGGCTGTTCAGCTTCGTGACCTTCCTCGGGCTTACCATTCCGTGGTTCTTCTTCAGTCTGTCCAATCCTCAGGTCAGCCAGCGCCTGTTCATGCCATCCTCGTTGAAGGCCATGCGACAGATGCTGCTCGGATTCCTGGTGTTCGGCCTGATTTACACACTGGTATCGGTGCTGTGGGGGTTCTCGGCCCTGGTCGCCTTCCCGAGCCTTGAGAGCGCTGATCTGGCAACAGCATCGTTGCTGAGTTCCGGATTCGTGCCGCCGGTGCTGGGTGTCATTGTGTTGATTGGCATCATGGCGGCTGCCGTCTCTACCATTGACTCCATCATGCTGACGCTTTCATCAATGCTCGCGCGTGATGTCTATGCCAATATCAATCCTGCTGCCAGTGAGAAGCGTCAGTTGATGGTCGGCAAGATTGTCGTTCCCTTGATTGCATTGATGGCGCTGGGCTTTGCTGAGCTCAAACTCGACCTCATTGCCGTATTGTCGGTGGCCGCCTCGTCAGGCCTGGTCGCGGCAGTGCCAGCCATCATTGGTGCCTTCTATTGGAAGCGCGGCACGGCAGCGGGCGTACTGGTCAGTGTGATCGGTACTGGTGCCTTCGTACTCTTCATGTATGCCACCGGCAATTCTCTGCTGGGCTTGCCTGCGGGTATCTGGGGAATCATTGTCTCCACCGCGCTGTTTATCGGTGTGAGCCTCGTGACGCAAGTGCATTCAAGCTCCGCTGATGAGTTCATGCTGGCCATTTCCGATGAACTCAACAGCAAGCGGACATCATCGCAACGGAGTCATGAAGCTGACCGCCTTGACGCTAATCCCTTGAAGCATGCTCCTTGAAGCCTCTTCTCGTGAAGCTGGTCCCTTGACGCTAGCCAGCGAGCAATGAACTCAGTAGCAACAAAAAAGCCCCTTTATAGGGGCTTTTTTCATGGTGCAGGGTTGCTGCTTCAATGCTGGCCGTCATCAGGCGTAGGCGCTGCAGACCCACGTCAAGGTGGCCGGCGTCGATCCCTTGTAAGTGATGGCATGTCCCAGAGTGCTGTCAAACGCCAGGCTGTCGCCAACGCTGAGATCGATCGGATCGTACAGCTCTGTCCATACCGTCACTTCACCGCTGGTGACAATGACCTGCTCCTGCCCTGAGTGCTTCTGCAAGTCGCCAAACTCTTCCAGATTCCGATTCAGAATCGTGGTCTCCAACACCATGTATTCCTTTGAGGCCACATTGTTGCAGAGCGGCCTGAAACGATAATTCGGCGTTTCAATTACTTCTCCCTGCTGGGCGCGTGTCAGCGCCAACCAGCCGCGAAAGGTCTTTTCTTCGGCGTGATAGAACAGCTCACTGACATCGACTTCCAGTCCCTTCGCAAGACCCACTATCACTTCAAACGTAGGAGAGATGCGTCCATTTTCGATGCGCGAAATGCTGGCAGCGGAGATCCCCGAGGCGAGTGCCATGGCAGCGATGGTGAAGCCTCTCGCCTTGCGTAACGCCCTGAGATTGTCACCGATGGCGCCTGCCTTGCGTTGTCTGTGCTTCAGGACAGATGCCTGTTCCGGATGAGTGGACATGATGAATTGGCTCCGTCGTGATAGTGAGCGTAGGGCAGTGTTCAACCGTATCTGCCACAGCAGGCTGTTGGCGTGGCACGGAAGTGTACAGCGTCTCGCGATGAGGGTGCTGGTTGAATGCCATGAGTGACCTGGAGGTGAATATTTAGAGCGTAACGGGATCAAAAGTCGAGGCAATATTCACATTTGACGCAATATTGCGTATATGCAATGCTGGCTTGGCGAAGTGAGAATTCAGTCTGTCTGGTGATATACCCCCTTGATGGTGCAGGTCACGCCTCGGCGTCGACGAGGCAGTCATCAGCCACATCAGCCCCGATACCCGACACGTCCGTCCAGGATGGTCTGAGGAAAACAATAATGTATAACCTCAAGAAAAATGCACTCGGCATGGGAATGGCCGTCACTCTCCTGGCAAGCCTGCCGGTTCAGGCAGAAGAGATTGACTGGAAGATGGCGACCCCCTGGGGCGGTGGCCCTTGGCTTGAACGAGATGCCAAGACATTTGCCGACTATGCGACTCAGCTGACGGGCGGGGACGTGAACATCCAGGTGTTTCCCGGCGGTACGCTAGGGGGAGCGCTGCGCGTCACCAATACCGTCAAGTCAGGTGTTGCCCAGATCAGCCATAACTATATCAATTACGATTACGGCACCGATCCCACTGCTGCGTTGTTGGCTGGGCATTCCAGTGGTCTGACACCGGAAGAGTTCATGTTGTGGATGTATGAGGGCGGCGGCGTTGAGTTGTATGAAGCGTTTCGTCGCGAAGTCTTCGGAGTCATTGCCTTCCCGTGCTCCACGCTGGGCACCGAGATATTCCTCCACTCCAGCAAGAAGGTGCAGACGCTTGAGGATTTCCAGGGCTTACGTCTGAGGACGTCTGGGGCCTGGGCGGAAATCGCCTCGCGCCTGGGCGCTTCTACCGTGGTGATGGCGGGCAGTGACATCTATACGGCGCTGGATCGCGGCGTGATCGATGCCGCGGAGTGGGGCAGCCCCGAGCTCAACAAACCTACCGGTTTCCAGAACGTGGCTCAGTACGTCATCTTGCCGGGTATCCATCAATCCGGTGGCATTCTCGAGTGTGAAGTGAACGTCGATGCCTGGGATGGCCTGACTGAGGCTCAGCAGAGCCAGTTGCGTCTGGCGGGCAAATTGAGTGTCTTTGAATCCTGGCTTGATAGCTCCTTTGCAGACCTCAAGGCCTTCAAGGAACTCCAGGATGGCCCGAATGAAATCGTCCAGCTGGATCCGTCATTCATCGACGCCATCTACGAAGAAACGCGTGCATGGGAAGATGAAAAGGCCGCTGACAATGAATGGTTCGCGCGTGTTCTCCAATCCCAGCGCACGTTCAAGCAAAGCATGACCACATGGCAGGATTATCGCTTGCCGATAGGCGGCATGGGTCGCTAGACATTTCGTGATCTTCCCTTCATGACACAGGCGACGCGTTCGTCTGTGTCATCCCCATGCCGTCATTCGGATCTTGTCATGAAAATAATCGATGCCATCGAGCGTCAGACCCGCTGGGCGGGGTATCTGGGGGCTGTTCTGATACTCCCCCTCGTACTCGCTCTCGTCTATGAAGTCTTCAGTCGCTATGTACTCGGGCAACCCACGCTGTGGGCGTTTGAGGTCAGTTACATGGTGATGGGTGCCATCTTCATGCTGGGCATGGCCAACGCACTGCGTGTTGGGCAGCATGTCAGCGTTGATGTCCTGAGTCAGAACTTCTCACCCCGCACCAAGGCATGCGTCCATCTCTTGTGCTACTGCCTGTTTCTACCTGTGCTGGTGTGGCTGGTGTGGGAATTGTCGTTCTATGCACTGGATGCTTTCTCTTCCAATGAGCGCTCAGGCCGTTCTGCATGGAACCCAGTCGTCTGGCCTGTCTTCAGCGTCTGGTTGATCGGCTTCATCTATCTTGCGCTTCAGGTCGTGGCAGAAATGCTCAAGTTCCTGTCGATTCTGGTAGGTAATGACGCCACGAAGGGGAACGCGCCATGAGTGATTATCTTGCCCTTATCATGTTCCCCGCGCTGATCGGATTGATAGTGCTGGGGTTCCCCATCGCTTTCTCGATGATCGTGATCGCGACGGTCTTTGGTATCGCTCAGTTCGGTGATGCCGCGGCCTATCAATTGCTGACCAAGATTGAAGATACCGCGTCCAATTCTATTCTGGCCGCCGTGCCACTCTTCATCTTCATGGGGGCAATGCTTGAGAACTCAGGGATTGCCGAGCGGCTCTTTGGTGCCATTCATCTATGGACACGTCGCTTGCCAGGAGGCCTGGGTGTTGGTGCTGTCATCATGGGGACCGTGTTCGCAGCGGCCAGTGGTGTCGTAGGCGCGACGGAAGCGGTCATCGGCATGCTCGCAGTGCCCGTCATGCTCAAGCACAATTATGACAAGTCACTTATCTCAGGCACCATTTGTGCCAGTGGATCTCTGGGAACGGCGATTCCGCCTTCCATCACTGTCGTCATTCTCGGACCTGTCGCCGGTGTTTCCGTCGGCTCACTGTTCAGTGGCCTGTTGATTCCGGGCTTTTTGATGGCATTGCTTTTCCTGCTGTATATCGTCGTGATCTGTGCGCTGAAGCCGGCCTTGGCACCGCGTCCGGAGACTGATGAGCAGGGCCCGGGATGGGGCGAGATGCTCTGGATTACCTTGAGCGCTCTTCTCCCGACCATGAGTCTGATCATGGTGGTGCTGGGTACGATATTGATGGGAGTGGCCACGCCGACGGAAGCGGCCGCATGCGGCGCCCTGGGGTCGGTATTGCTGGCACTGGGGTATCGCAACCTCACGGTCTCCATTCTATGGAATGCGGCCATCAGAACGCTCAATATCACCGCGATGATCTTGCTGATCGTGCTGGGCGGCAACATGTTTGCAGGCGTGTTCTTCGCCTCTGGTGGCATGGCGACCGTTCAGTCGCTGCTGCTGGATACCGGCATGAGTCCTTGGTTCATCCTGGGCACCATTCTGTTGATCGCCTTCCTCGCGGGCTTCGTGCTCGACATGATTTCTGTCGTGCTGATCATCATCCCTGTGGCCATGCCCGTCGTCGGCTTGCTCGGATTTGATGAAATCTGGTTCTGTGTCGCCTTCCTTGTCGTCATGCAGACAAGTTATCTGACACCGCCGCTGGCACCTTCCATCTTCTATCTCAGAGCCATTACGCCGCCTGAAGTCACGCTCAAGCATATGTACAAGGGAGTCATGCCCTTTATCTTCCTGCAGTTGCTGGTATTGGCACTGGTATTGGCTTTCCCGTCACTGGCGCTCTGGTTGCCCGATGCCATCAGTGGTCCGTCATGGAAGTAACGATTTTCTGTCTCGATAAAGGAATGATTCCGAATGAGTGATGCAAGACGTGATGATGCAGAGGCGGATGTCGTCCTGAACCGGGATGAGCTTCATTCGATCTGTTGCCAGGTACTGTCACGGCATGGCTTCAGCGAGCCTCATGTCGCGGCGATCAGCGAAGCACTGGTCGCGGCAGAAATGGCAGGGAGTCGATCGCATGGCCTTTACCGACTCATGGGATTCGTGGCGACACTGGGCAATGGAGGCGTCATCCCTGACGCAGAACCTGTCGTGGAAGATACGGCGCCTTCCGTCATCAAGGTGGATGCGCGGGGAGGATTCTCCTCTTATGCCTTCCGCCAAGGCGTACCGGGGCTAGTCAGCAAGGCAAGATCCTCCGGCATCGCCATTCTTGCCATCAATCGCTGTGTGCATGCCACGGCATTGTGGGTCGAGATCGAGCGCCTGACGCAGGAAGGTCTGGTCGCGATTGCCTGTAATCCAACGCAGTCCTACATGGCGCCTCATGGCGGCAAGGAGCCGCTGCTGGGCACCAACCCGATCGCCTTCGGATGGCCGCGCCCGGAGGGTGACCCCTATGTGTTCGATTTCGCGACCAGTGCGATTGCACGTGGCGATATCGAGCTGCATCGCCGTCAAGGTGATGAGATTCCACTGGGGTGGGGGGTCGATCGAGATGGAGCGCCGTGTCAGGACCCCGGCGAAGTGCTGGACCATGGCGCAATGTTGCCCTTTGGTGAGCACAAGGGCTCGGCGCTTGCGATCATGATCGAACTGATCGCTGGCCCCTTGATTGGCGACATGCTCAGTATCGAGTCGACTGAGTACGATCAAGGCAAGAAAAGCCTGCCGTATCATGGTGAACTGATCATCGCGATTGACCCGGCGCGCATCACCGGAGGGGATTCTCGACAACACATGCTGCGTTCCGAGCGACTCTTTGACATGGTGCAGCAGCAGGGGGCACGTCTGTCATCCGAGCGTCGTTATCAGGCGCGTCAGAAACATGAAGCGCAGGGCGTGTCCCTCTCGCGAGCGCTTTACGACGATGTCATGAAACTGGCCTCGTGATAGGGGAAGGTCACTCGCGATTATTGGCATGATGAAACAGAAAGGCCGCCTTCAAAGGCGGCCTTTCTGTTTATGGCGAATTCTCGGCATGACATGCCTTTCTACCTGAATTCTCGAACGTCAGCCGCGTCATGAAGAAAAATGCTGGCAGTCGTTGAGCTGGAGCGGGAACTGACATAGTCAGACATGGCTGATTGGTGGCGGGCGGAGGACAACCTTAGCAGTGACGATGATATGCTCGGCTCTCGATATCGCCCGTGGACAGTCTGGTTTGGCAACTGTGCCACAAGAGGCCGATGATTCGCTGGAGCGTCATGAACGAACTGACACAACGCCTGCGCACCTTTCTCAAGGTGGTGGAACATCAAAGCTTCAATGCGGCGGCGCGCGAGCTGGATATCGCCAGTTCCACGGCCACGCGCCACATCAATCATCTGGAGCGACAGCTCGGTGAGCCGTTGTTGGTACGCACTACTCGTCACGTGCGCCTTTCGCCAGCCGGTGAGCGCGCCCTGGTTCGCTTTCGCGCCATCCTGGACGAGGTGGATCACCTCACCGGTGAGCTTGAATCGCTGAGCGAGCGGGTCGCGGGGCCATTGCGTCTCTCGGTGCCGTGGCGATATTCGCGTCTCTATATAGCGCCGCTGGTGAGCGAGTTCATGCAGTGCTATCCCGAGGTGACGCTGGACATCGTCAGCAGCGATCAGCGCGTGGACCTGGTCGAGGATCACTTCGATGTGGCGATACGTATCGGCCATCTGGAGGATTCGAGCCTGATCGCGCGTCACATCAGTGATCAGCGCTTCGTGCTGGCCGCCGCGCCGTCCTATCTCGCGGCTCAGCCGCCTATCCAGCAGCCGCAGGATCTGGAGCAGCATCGACTGCTGACCTTCAGCTACACCACGGCCAATCATCACTGGCGGCTGATACGCGATGGCCGAGAGTACCGTATCTCGGCACGCGCCCGTGCGCTGCGCACCAACAATGCCGATATTCTCACCCAGGCCGCTCTCGATGGCGCTGGCGTGGTAGTGCAGCCGCTATGGGCGATTCGCGATGAGCTGGCAAGTGGTTGTCTGATACCGGTACTGGAGGGCTATCAGGTCACCGCGGCAGAGTTCGACACAGGTATTCACGTCGTCTTCGCGCGCGAGAATCAACACAACCCACGCGTGCGTGCATGGGTCGATTTCCTGCTCGCCCGCCGCGAGCGCTTGTCCTGTGGTTGAGCCTGCGTCACTCCAGTGGAGTGGCCAGGCCGTGAGATGAGCCTGCAAGGCTGCAACACCAGAAATACCAGAAACATGAAGGGCCCGATCTCGGGGGAGATCGGGCCCTTTTTACATCTTCATGGTGATTATCTCGGCGAGTCGTGTCCGCCTCAGTAAAGAATGTCGCTGCGGATGATGTACTTGGCGCCGTTACCGATTGGCTCGCCGGCATGCACGCAATGCTGCGGATGCGAGCCATGCGGGAAGCACAACACGCCACCCTTGGGCGTGGCGACCGAGACGGTATGGATATCATCGCGTGACTGGGCAGGCTTGCTGGGGTCACTGCGGCTGACCAGAAACTCGGTACGCCCGCCGGTGTAGCCATCGCTCAGGAAGATGAGGAAGGTGTACTGGCTCATCAGGCCCGGGGAGGCGTCGTGCACCACCTCACCATTGATGACGCGGCTGCCCGGCCAGGCGCCATCAGTGTGTGGCTTGAAGAAGTCGCCGGCTTCGTAACGGTAGACACGAAAGCGCGCATTGATGCCCTTGGCACCTTCGCCCTGGATCTGCTCGGTGACCAGTGGGGCAGAGCGCTCCCAGATGACCTGATCGACCGCTTCACTGACGATCCAGTTGACGTTGTGATTGTGGCGTACCGAGCGCGGCAGCGAGACCGGCGCATCTTCCTCGAAGCCCATTTCTTCCAGGGTGGCGACGAAGTTGTCGGCCTCTTCGGGTGTCAGCACATTGAGCAGCTGAAAGGCGCCGGGAACGCCCTCGACTTCCTGACGGACCACCTCTGGCGCGGCGTCGGCCTCGAAGAGGTCAGACACGTCGCCGTTGTCGGTCCAGATGGGCAGAGGCGTGGGAGAGAAGCCGCGTTCGTGGCGGACGACATGGAAAGACAAGCTCATGGCAAAGCTCCTGAAACTGGAAAATAGGGGTGACGAATATCTGGCCGGCAGGCGCGATGCGATTCAATGCCGGGCGTTGTGATTCAATCGGGATAACGGACCAATACCCGTGTCTCCAGACTGGTGCGCGTCGGCGCATCGTTCGAGTTATCGAGCAACTCGGCGGCGGTGTGTGCGACCGGTGGCTTGCCGGCACTGTCGAAGGCATTGAAGACAATGGCCTCGTCGGGGCGCATGTGAGATGCGAAATACCAGCGGTGATCCGGGTTATAGACGAGCCCCTGAATCTGCCCGCAGCGATCCGGATACAGAATATCGATATTGACCCAGTCGCCTGGCTGCACGGTTTCGGCATCAGCGAACGCTAGCGGGTCGCGCTCGACAGCATGCCCCATAGGCTGCCAGACATTGACGATGCCGTAGTGGCCGCTCAACCACTGCTCCGCCTGCTCGGGTGCCAGCAGGTCACGCACGCGCTGTGGGCCGGAACTCGGCGAGTAGTCGACATGCACGTGCTGTGCTGGCACACGTTCCCCTTCGAAGCCGCGCAAGGTGTGGTCGAACACATGCACCTCACTGACGCCGAGCTGCTGCTTGAGCAGTGCTTCGATGGCCGGTGTGTGCAGGCGGTCACGTACTTGTGCATCGCGCGCATCCACGGCAAGTGAGGGTGCCTCGAGAAATAGCATTCCCTGAGTCACAAAGCTTGGAGGAACGGCTCGCAGGTCTTGCAGCTTGACGCCACGGCGGTCGTGTTCCGGCTCGATGCGCCGCCCAGACTCACCATTCGGATCCACCTTGATCTGCAAGCCTTCTGGGCGGTCAAGCTGATAGTTGACGTATGCCATACGAGTAGGAATAGGGGCTGGCATGAGCGGGATCTCCTTCACGGTGAGTCGCCAGATAGCGTGGTCCAGCAATAACCCTCGAGCAGGCCATCTGGCGGGTGATGTCCTCAGTCCGCAAGGCTAGTGCACTGCTGGGTGAGGAAAAAGGCGCTCATGTGCAATTGGTTATTGCATAAACGGCAATAATTCCCCGAGAGCACGAGCACTCCGAGGTTTGCTATGCGGCGAAACGAGAAATACTCCCACCAGAACAGCATGCTGATGGTGGCGCAGGTAGTGCTGGCGGAAGAAATTCCCGAGAAAACCACGCCATTGATACTGAACTTCCACTTAGCCATGTCATCCAGTGATGCCTGATTATGCGCACCAACCCATCGGTGGGTTTTTCATAAAATGCGAATTAACTGATAGCGTAAAACTGACAGGACTGAATGCAGGTCTTTGACTGTGTCCTTTGCGGATCGCCGCTTGAGAGTTACTCCGGGAGCCTTGCATGACACTGGATATGAAATCTCAGTTTCGAGGTTGTTTGTTAGGAGGCGCCGTCGGTGACGCGCTGGGTGCACCGGTGGAGTTCATGTCGCGAAATGAAATTCTCTCTCGCTTCGGGCCCACGGGTGTCAGTGAGTATGCGCCAGCCTATGGTGGGATAGGGTGTATTACCGATGATACTCAGATGACGCTTTTCACTGCGGAAGGTTTGCTGCGCAGCCATGTAAGAGGCTGTCTAAGAGGAGTCTCGACACAAAGTAGATTGGTGAGCAGTGCCTATGAACGCTGGCTTTATACCCAGGGAGAGCTGACTCAGCAGGATACTGAGCAAGATTGGCTAACCAGTGGTTGGTTGATAAAGCAGCAAGCCCTTCATTCACGTCGGGCACCTGGCATGACATGTCTATCTGCACTGAAGCAGATGCGCGCATATGGTGATCAAGCCCGTAACGACAGCAAGGGCTGCGGCGGTGTCATGCGTGTCGCCCCCGTCGGATTGTTCGCCCATGTCAGTAGAGCCTCCTTCGAGATGTGCTTCGAGTTGGGAGTAGATGTCTCTGCGCTAACGCATGGTCATGCGACTGGTCAGCTGGCCGGTGGTGTGTTGGCAGTGATGATTCAATTACTGGTGGTGGGTGAATCACTTTCCGAGGCACTGGGTCAGGCATGTCAGATACTCAAGCGCCACCCACGGCATGAAGAGACGTTAACGGCGCTTGAGCTGGCGACTGTATTGCTTGAAGAAGGCATTGCTCCCAATGATGCGATTGCCCGTTTGGGGCAAGGCTGGATCGCCGAGGAGGCGCTAGCCATCTCGGTTTACTGCGCCATGAAATGCGCCAATTTCAGAGATGCCATTGAGATGGCCATCAATCACGACGGCGATTCGGACTCCACTGGCGCCATCACCGGCAACTTGTTGGGAGCGATGCTAGGCGAGGAGGTGATCCCTGCAAGTTGGCACACGTCGCTGGAGCTACGTGAGGTCATCAGTGAGATGGCGGATGACTTGCATGACTGCCAACGTTGGGAAATCTATACCGATGGCGGTGGCAAGGATGAAGCATGGGCATGGGAGAAGTATCCGGGCTACTAGCGTCATCAAGTACTGAATGTGATTCAGTACTGTGAGCACTGTTGCTTTTTGCAGGCCATAAAGCCCCTGCCAGGTAATACCGACCTGGGTGATAAATGGCAGCGGCGTTAGTAAGACAATGGAGTGCGAACGCATCGCTCACGAAAGGGAGTGGTTTCAGTTATCGAGTGTTCAGTGGCTCGTTTTTGTCTGCTCAAGGTGCTGAATGAAGGGAGTTCTTGCCAGCAAGGCAATCACGCCAACCGCGAATATCAGGCGCGCGCCGAGGATGGCCCACAGGTCGGCGTCTAATAAAAGGATCAATAGCGTGTCTTCGATGACGCTGTGGCAGAGCCCGAGAAAGCACGGCACTAAAAAGCTATCGCGAATACTCATGACGCCTCTATCCAGATCACGTATCAGCAGCCCCGCGCCATAGCTGAGCCCCAGGGTTGCGCCGATGACGGTCACATTGGTTGCGGCCCGCCCGATGCCCAATGTCGTGAGCAATGGCGCCAGCAACCAATGCAATACGCCTTCCAGCCCCAGTCGCTTGATCAGTTCGAGCAGTAACATCAGTGCGGTAATTACAGCGAGAATTACCAGCAGTGTCTTGCCTTGTGCCAACATCCAGACCTGCCACTGATCAGAGGCCGCTTCGGGACGCCAACTGATCGTCGCCATCTCTTGTCCCCAGCCGAATACGCTGTAAACCTGATGGATGATTGCAGCGAGCACCAATGCACCGGCTACGCGCAGAGATAGCGTAATCCACCAGGGGACGCCGGCTCGCTTGGCGACAACGCCTTCTACTGGCAGTGAATGGCCGATTAATAACAACGTGCCGAGCACCGTCATCTCGGCCACGCTAACACTGAAGATGGAAAGAGCTGTGAAACGAAAAAGAAGCAGCATTGGATAGCAAGAAGGACATGGAAATGGCGAGCGCGGGGCAATCCAACAGATTGCTCCGCGCTTTTTTGTGCCGTGCCCATAGAGGGAGTGCCTATGTCACTGGCACATACTGTATCTCCATCCACGGCGCAATTGCTCGCAAGAGACTGATAATGAAGACTTTCTTATGATGAGACCGTATCGGCCGTTGCTCATGTCGTCAGACTTGGCATTTTTTGATGCCATAGTGGAATCAATGCTGTTCCGACTAAGGTATATGTTCGCTGCATCCATTCGTCCACAATGTGCGTATTCCAGATTGCAGAAGACGCAAAGCTTGGGGTGGAAGCAGTATGTCCCTGTCGTCAAAGCATACTGTCAAGTTTTTCTACGGTTCACATCATGAGATTGCATCCAGACTGCTTTTCTCAGCGTAGTAGTAAATATGCGCAACAGTAAGGCTGGATGGAGGGTCGGGTGATTGGACTTCACTTGAAAGACTTCCTTTCGATGCGACCAAAGTTGAAATTGAGGATGCTGGGCTAGCGGAAGTTTCTACTGCCAAGCGGTTGCAGGATAAAGGGTTAACTAGGCCATATTAGTTGTACAAAAGTTATCCAGAAATGATTCTAGAATTGATTTTCTGATTCACGAGCTATTTTGAATGATTTTTGAATTGGTTCACGATAGCTCGCTCGTTGTTTCTTTTATGGAAACAGTGAGCTGCCAGTGAGATGGCTAGTTAGGAAGCACGTTAAACGTTAGCATGGTAATAAGTTAGCGAGGTCAACAGAATTGATCTCATCACAACAGGGCGAAAACGCCCAGGACAGAACAGGAAACACATCATGAAAACTCTGAACCTCAAGACACTGATCGCCACTATCGCTCTTGCCACTGCCAGCACCGCCGCTCTGGCCGCTGATGACAGCCCTGCGGCACAGCGAGTGCAGCATTCCGTCAATCAGCAGGTCATTGAAGGCAATGCGCAGCAGGCACCGACAGGCCAGGCAACCTTCGCCGAGACAGGTATGAGTACCGCTGCTGGTCGCTTTCAGTACGCCTCCAATGACTATCTGACCCGTGGTTATGATCGCTCTATCCATCTGCACAGCAATGATGTTGCCAATGACGCCGGCAAGAGCGTCGCTGCCACTCGTGTTCAGCATGCCCTGAGCGATAGCAGCGTCTGATAGCGGGCTATCACGTCCCGATCTAGTTTCTGAACTTGAACTGATTATCTGAATTTACCGAGGAGAATGACCATGAAAGCCATCAATACTCTATTCGCCGTTGCCGCTCTATCTGTTGCAGCCACTGGTGTTGCCTCTGCCAGCGACAGTGCTGCAGATGCCCGTGTACGCGCTGCTCTCAGTGACAATGTCATTGTCGGTCAGGCTCAGCCTGCGACTCAGTCGTCTGCGCTGCGTCAGGCCAGCTTCGCTGACACTGGCATGAGCGCTGCTGCCGGTCGCGTTCAGCAGTCCATCAGCGCTGAGCGTATTCAGGGCGAGTCTCGTGCAGTAGCTAGCGATAGTCAGGGTTTCGTGAACGATGCAGGTAAAAGCGTCTCCGCCACGCGTGTGCAGAATGCCTTGAGCGACAGCAGCGTCTGATCATTGGCCATCACGCCAGGATCTGAATCATCAATCCAAAGTCATTACCTAGGTTTAATGAGGAGAACGATCATGAGAACCATCAATACCCTATTCGCCATCGCTGCCTTGTCCGTTGCAGCCACTGGCGTTGCCAATGCCAGTGACAGTGCTGCTGATGCCCGTGTACGTGCTGCCCTCAGTGACAGCGTCATCATGGGTCAGGCTCAGCCGGTGACTCATCAGGCAGCCGTACATCACACAAGCGCCATTGATACTGGAATGAGTGTTGCTGCAGGACGTGTTCAGCAGTCCATCAGCAATAGTGGTATCCAGGGCAATACTCGCGCATTGGCGACTGATTCCGTGGACTACGCCAACGATGCTGGCAAGAGTGTCTCCGCGACACGTGTCGAGCATGCATTGCACGAAAGCGCTTGAAGATGGTGATCGTGTGAGGCTGAAGTCGGGCCTTCTGCGATTGGCCTCGTAAAGCTAGCCCTGCAAAGACAGCAAGACAGTAAAGGATGCTTATATGCCATCGCCTTACCCCTGTCAGTTGCTAGTGGTACTTACTGACCGTCGTGACCAAGTGTGATACGTCGTGACGGTCAGAGCCCCAGAACGCCAACAGTAGGAAAGAAGAACGCTTGAGCAAGTGTTTTGGACAAGCCTCATCGTAGGTGGGTGTGTCTGACAGATGTAGCAGAATCCTTTCTCAAACGCTTTCCTGTCCTGAATGTCCTGTCCCGACATTCTTTGCCCACCACTGGTGGGCTTTTTTGTGGGTGTTTGTCGTGAGAGTGGCTTGCTGGGTGGGAGGCTCATCGGTCCCAATAGGGCGGATTCCCGAAGTACTCTGAGAAGTAGTCCAGAAAAGCACGCACCTTGGGTGCTAGCTGCCGCGAACTGGGGTAGACCGCCCAGATCTCTGTCTCATTGACGAGAGGTGTTTCAGACAGCACTTCCACCAGCTCTCCACGCCCGAGATGACGATAGACGCTCCAGGTGGACGACAGGGTGATACCAAGCCCAGCGACACAGGAATCGCGTACGGCTTCACCATTGTCGGTACGAATGCGCCCCTTGACGCGGATCTGTTCGATGGCGTCGCCACAATGAAAACTCCATTGATCCATGCCTATCAATGTCAGGCACTCATGATGATGGAGCTCACTTGGCTGCATTGGCATGCCATGACGCTTCAGGTAGGTGGGCGAGGCGCAGACGATGCGCTTGTCGGTGGCAAGTCGGCGGGCGATAAGTGTGGAGTCCTTGAGCGCGGAGTTACGAATCGCGATATCAAAGCCGCCCTCCACTAGGTCTACGATGGTATCGGTCAGACGCAGGTCCAGTTCAAGCTCCGGGTAACGCTCGAGAAAACCGGCAAGTCCAGGCACCAGGTGCATGCGACCGAAGGAAGCCGATGCCGTGATACGCAGTGTCCCACGTGGGTTGTCATTACCGACACCCACAGAGGCCAGCGCCGCATCGGCGCTGGCGAGTACCTCCTCGGCATGCGGGAGAAAGGCACGACCTTCCTCGCTCAATGCGACATGGCGAGTGGTGCGGTGGAGTAGGCGGACTCCCAGGTTGTCTTCCAGCTTGCGTAGGTGCGCGCTGGCGACGGCGGGTGACAGCCCAAGATGTTCACCCGCTTCGCTGATGCTATTGACGGCCGCCAGGCGTACAAACAGTTTCAGGTGTTCAAGATGCATCTCGCTCTCCTGGTAGATGCCATTGTTTGCCACAGATTATCAACAGAATCTATAAACTGATTGTTCTTCATTGTCATTTATCATGCATGTTGATGCCAATTATCATGACGTCATCATCCATGAAGGAGAGCGAATCATGAAAGCGATGCTGGTCAAGTCATTTGGTGGGTCTGAGGTATTCGAAGTCGCCGAGATTGCCAAGCCGCAGGCGGCATCTGGACAGGTATTGGTGCGCATCGCAGCGACCAGTATCAACACTGTCGACACCATGATTCGCGAGATGGGTCCGGAACTGCCGTTGTCTCCGGCTCTTCCAGCGCTACTGGGCATGGATTTCGCCGGCACGGTCGAGGCTATAGGAGAAGGTGTCGAAGGTTACGCTGTTGGTGATGAAGTTTACGGATGTGCTGGCGGCTTGGCGGATCTGCCGGGTACTCTCACCGAATATATTGCGGCGGATGCGCGTCTGATTGCGCACAAGCCCAAGACGCTGAGCATGGTGGAAGCCGCCGCTCTGCCGATGGTCGGCATCACGGCTTACGAAGGCCTCAAGCGTGCTGGCATTCAGGCTGGTCAGAAGGTACTGGTGCACGGCGGTGCGGGTGGTGTGGGACATGTTGCCATTCAGTTGGCGCGTCATTTTGGAGCTCACGTTGCCTCTACCGTAGGGCGGGGTGAACATGAGGCCCTGATAGAAAGCTTGGGTGCCAGCGCCATCAACTATCGGTATGAGAAGGTGGCTGACTATGTCGCCAAGCATACTGACGGCCTTGGTTTCGACATCGTATTCGACTCTGTTGGCGGCGCCAACCTGCCGACCTCCTTCGAGGCAGCTGCGCTCAATGGCCATGTCGCGACGACTGTCTCCTTCATGGAAATAGATCTCTCCGTCGCGCACTTCAAGGGGTTGTCTCTGCACGTGGTGTTCATGCTGATCCCGATGCTGCATGACTTCCGCCGTCAGGATCACCACGAGATTCTGGCTGACATGGCGCGTATTGCGGATGCCGGTGAACTGAAGCCGATTATCGATGAGCCGACCTATCGTCTGGAAGAGGTAGGCCAAGCTCACGCTCGCCTCGGTAGTGGCAAGGCGACGGGCAAGATCGTCGTCGAGATATGATCAGCTTGAGCGGTGTACTGAGCACTGCTCAAGCTGCGCGATGTAAACAGGAGAGAGCAGCATGAAAACCATTCTCGTGACAGGTTCCACTGATGGAATCGGTCTGGCGACTGCCAAGGCGTTGTTGGCGCGTGGCCATCGGGTGCTGATTCACGGTCGTAACCAGGTGAAGGTAGACGAGGTGGTTGCTGAGCTTGCCAAGCTGGCAAGGGCAGCGCGCGTCTCTGGGCATGTGGCCGATCTGTCTGACATGGCGTCAATCGAGTCACTGGCGAGAAATCTGCTAGCTGAGTATCCCCGACTGGATGTACTGATCAACAATGCCGGCGTCTATCGAGTTCCCGAGACGGTCACTTCGCAGGGCTGGGACATGCGCTTTGCCGTCAATACGCTAGCGCCTTACCGGCTAACCCAGCTGTTGATGCCATTGATGACGGGGGAAGGGCGCGTGATCAATCTGGCCTCGGCAGCACAGGCGCCCGTGGATATGGAGGCGTTGGCCGGCGAGACTCACCTGAGTGATGATTTCTCCGCTTACGCTCAAAGCAAGCTGGCGCTGATCATGTGGACACGTCATCTGGCTCGGAAACGTGATGCGCAGAGTCCACTGCTGATTGCTGTCAATCCAGGGTCTCTTCTGGCCAGCAAGATGGTCAAGGAAGGGTTTGGTGTGCCTGGCAAGGACATCAATATCGGCGCTGACATCTTGCTACGTGTTGCATTGGATGATGAGTTTGCCAAGGCCAATGGTGAGTACTTCGACAACGATTCTGGTCGTTTCGCCTCGCCTCATGCCCATGCCCTTGATGATGAACGCTGCCATGAAGTGGTGGCCGTGATGGAGCGCTTTCCTCGGGAGAGTGCGTGATACAGCAAGATGCCACCTCTTTGAAATTGCCGATCTCTTCTCGTCAGTGTTTCTCGTCATTGCCTGTCATCAGAAAGCCCGAAAGACACCTGTCTCTCGGGCTTTCTGGCATGAGACTTTCCTGGACGAACACTCGTGATGCAGCGGTGCCCACAAGATTTATTTCAAAATCTTTCGCCTCATCCGCATCCAAGAGGTGGCAGTCAGCGTATTAATCATCAAGAACGACAGAGATGCACCACGCGATACTCAGTGGCTCTGGCAGTAGAAAGATTGCATCAGATAGACCGTATGAGTCCGACCTTGAAGGTTGGATGGTCAGGGACATGAACAGGCAGTAGTGATCGGCTGGCATCATTCTCCGATTGGCAGCGTGATAACAGCATGACTGCGCCTGTTTAGTTGTACAGAAATAATACAAGAATTATTCAAAGATATTATTTCTGGGGCGACACACCTCACGAGGCAGACAACACAGCCTCATCAAAACAAGGGCATCAATGCCCGGGACAGCACAGGAATCACACCATGAAAACTCTGAACCTCAAGACACTGATCGCAACCGTTGCCTTGGCTACCGTCAGCACTGCCACCTTTGCCGCTGATGATAGCGCTGCTGCATTGCGCATTCAGCAGTCGCTTAGCCAGCCGTTGAGCCAAGGATCTTTCCAGCAGACTCCCACGGTACAGGCAACTTTCGCTGACACTGGCATGAGCGTTGCTGCAGGCCGTCTCCAGCAGTCCATCAGCGCCGAGCTGCAGGGCCAGAGTCGCACCGTCGCTTCACAGCAGCAGGAACTCCTGAATGATGCCGGCAAGAGCGTGTCTGCCACCCGTGTCCAGAATGCTCTGAGCGATGCCACCGTCTGATGACGGGTAGCGTCTCGCTGAATTGAATGACTTGTCCGCGATAACACATCGATACGATTGAGGTGAATTAACATGAAAACCATCAAGACACTCTTTGCCGTTGCAGCACTTACAGCCTTCAGTACCGCGGCGTTGGCCGCCGACGACAGCCCTGCAGCACAGCGCGTGCAACAGTCTCTCAGCCAGTCCTTGAATGAGGGCGTCGCACAGCAGGCTGGCGTTTCCCAGGAGACGTTTGCAGATACCGGTATGAGCGTTGCCGCGGGCCGTCTGCAACAATCCATCAGTGCAGAAATTGAAGGTCAGAATCGTAGCGTCGTCTCACAGCATTCTGAATACCAGAATGATGCTGGCAAAAGCGTCGCCGCGACTCGCGTAGAGCAATCGATCAATGAGCGCGTTTAAATCCCGTGCTGCAACGATGTGATACGTCAGCATGAAAAATAGCAGGGTGTTGATATGCCATTGATTGATGAAACACGAGTAGTACCTGATGAAATGCTGGCCGTCGTTGAACCTTTGGGCGGTCAGTTGGCAGGCATCGCGCTAGAATGTTGCTAAAGCACTTGAGCAAGCATTCTGGCTGGTCAACAGACCTCTTGCTCAAATGCTTTACCTGTCCTGAATGTCTTGTTCAGGCATTCGCAGCCCGCCCCCTGGCGGGCTTTCTTGTGGGTGTCAGTTCCGTCGGCCCGCATGCTCTCGGTGACAACGATGCGTGTAACCCTTGGCGTCTTGAAGCGGATTGACGCAGAGCGATGATTCACCTGTTGCCCCTACATGACCTGTGCGCGTGAGAGAAATCGACATTCATATTCATTCTCATTCTCTGGCGCGTTAAGATAAACGAGCGTTCTAATACCAGCCTATTTGGCTGACAGCCGCTATTCCCTTGGAAGATTTCCTTCATTATCGTGGCGTGGGCATCGGGCAATGATGCGCAATCCATGTATTTTGGTATTCCTTTTGGACGCGATATCGACACGGGGCAGGGAGAGAGCATGAGCAAGCAGGACCCATCATCTTCAAAGCGCGTCACGATCACGGATGTGGCCAAAGAGGCCAATGTCTCGATTGCAGCGGTATCACGTGCCATGAATCCTGAAGGCAGCAGCTCTCCCGAAATGCGCAGTCGTATTCTGGCGGTGGCGGAGCGTTTGGGTTACAAGCCCAATCGTCTGGCACGCGGCATCAAGTCGCAATCAAGCCTGATCGGGATCCTCGTGACCAACTTTGAAAATCCCGTGTATCTGGCCATTCTCAGTGAATTTTCCGCCGCCATCCAACGACACAATTGCCATACGTTACTGATCAATGTGAATACCGAGAAAAGTATCTCGGAGGCCGTGTCATTGGTGATGGAGTATCACGTTGATGCATTGATCGTCACGTCGGCCTCCTTGCCGCCGGAACTGGTCGAGGCCTGTGCCCAGCAGAATACGCCGGTCGCCATCTTTGGCCGCGACGGTGAGGATTCAGGAGCTTCTGTGGTGACCTGTGACGATGTCGAAATCGGTCGAATGGCAGCTGATCATCTTATCGATCATGGTTATCGTCGCCTTGCCTACGTGGGTGCCTCCACCAAGGAGCAGGCAACGCTGGATAGAAAGCGTGGCTTCATTGAGCAGCTTGAACGGCGTGAATTACGCTCCTATGGGGTGGGAGAAGGTCATCGTCACAGTTATGATGCCGGTTATGAAGCCACCTGTGATCTGCTTACCGATGTAAACATCATTCCCGACGGTATCTTCTATTTCGATGACATCATGGCCTGTGGTGGCATGGATGCCATTCGTCATGAGTTTTCTCATAGAATCCCGCAAGAAGTCGGTATCGTGGGTGTCGACGATATCCGGTTTGCGTCGAGCAAGTCCTACGACCTGACGACCATCTGCCAGCCATTCAGTGAAATGGTCGACACGACGGTGTCATTGCTTTTCGCCCGCATCAAGCGCGGTGTCTTGCCCCCCACTCGTGTCATCATGCCGTGCCATATCATTCAGCGTGGCTCCACCGAGAGCGTTGACTGACAAAGACCATGGCAGAATTTTCCTGCCAGGTGCCTGTCATTATCGGAGTCATTCTCCTCGTCATGACTCTCCGAATTCCGGCATATCCTCAAATGCCTCCTCAACCATCTCTTTGCTCTGCCATTGCCGCTATCCCCGATGACATCCGTTCAGAGGGTTATGTTTCATGGCATGTCGCCCATCCGGCAGCATGCTGAAGCGTGCTGTGTCACACCTCATGTCAGCCGTTGACCTGCCAGGTGTTTTTCTGTCGTTTCCTGTCTCGTCATGGCCATGACTTTCCTGAGGTTTCAAGCTTGGGACGTGGGTCTTGATGCATGAGAGTGCCACCTCGGTTGCGCCGGATTTCCTCTTCTCGTCCCTTGGTCTAAATCGGATTGAAATTGTTTTCAAAGCGAGTGGCGCTACGCTAGTCTTTCTCTCGAGCACGGCGCCACAGGAGCGCGCCTCACCGAGTAGAACACCGACTCAGCAACCAAGGCAGGTACGCCGCATGATCTACCGTTCAGTCTCAGCCTCAATCGATCCAAGCACGCCTCTGGCCAACGACACTGTCGAAAGCGGTGCTTCTCGATCCAATGACGATGGGCTGTCTCAACCCGTCCTGCGGCTGGGCATGATCGGTGGTGGTGTGCAGTCGTTCATTGGTCAGGTGCATCGTGCGGCGGCTCAGATGGATGGCCAGTACCGATTGGTTGCGGCAGCGCTGTCTTCGCATCCGGCTCGGGCGCTTGCCCAGGCAGAACAGCTCAATGTCTCCCGCGGGTATACCGACGGCGAGACACTGTTGCGCGAGGAAGCAGCCCGCGATGATGGCGCCGAAGTCATCGCCATCCTGACGCCCAACGACAGCCATTTTGCACTGGCCAGGCTGGCACTCGAGCTTGGTTTTCACGTGATCTGCGAGAAGCCGCTGGTCAATAGCGTCGAGCAGGCGCATGAGCTTGAGTCACTGGCAGCACAGGTCAGACGCTGTTTCTGTCTGGCCTATGGCTACACGGGCTACCCGATGGTGCGCCAGGCGCGAGCCATGATCGAGAACGGTGAACTGGGCGAGATTCGCCAGCTGCAGTGCGATTACGTGCAGGGGCATCTGGCTAGTCTGACAGAGGCTGAACGTGCGGGGCATGATTGGCACATGGACCCGGCCATCGCGGGGGAGTCGATGATTCTCAATGATATCGCGACCCATGCCTTCCATATGCTCGAGTTCGTTTCGGGTCTTGAAACACGAGAGCTGAGTGCTGATGTGGTTGCTTGCGTGCCGGGGCGTGAGGCGCATGACAACGCCAATCTGATGATGCGCTACGCCAATGGTGCGCGAGGAATGATGTGGATCACCCAGGCGGCAGCGGGTGCAGAGCATGGCCTGACCTTCCGGATCTTCGGCAGCCTTGGGGGCCTCGAATGGCATCAGGAAACACCCAATCAGCTGTTGCATCGACGTCTTGAAGGCGCTCCAGTCCTGCTCTCCAAGGGGGCTGAGGGATTGCATGAGGCATCCACCCGCATTTCCCGCGTGGCCTTCGGTCATCCGGAAGGATATCGCGAAGCCTTCTCCTCGCTGTACCGAGATCTGTTCGAGGATATCAGTGCGCGAAAGCGTGGGATGACACCGCATCCGTTGGCGCAGTGGTATCCAGATCTGGCCAGTGGTGTACGTGGGGTAGAGTTTGCTGCCGCAGCACTGTCCTCGAGTCAGCATAACGGGGAGTGGGTCAGGATGGATCGGCGCTGATTTCCTGATGCCACCTCGGTCATCGTCTATTGATTGATCCCGAATCATCTCTTGGCAGTATATCTATTGCGCCGTGAGATAGATCGACATCCCGTTCAATTCTCCTCGCCCATGGAGGCCATGATGCACAAGAAACCCGTCGACGAACTGCGCAGCAATCGCTGGTTCAAGCAAGATGACCTACGCTCGTTCGGCCACCGGTCACGCGTCAAGCAGATGGGGTATTGGGGAGAGGAGTTTGTCGGCAAGCCGGTCATCGCCATCATCAATACCTGGAATGATCTCAATACCTGTCATTCCCATTTTCCGGAACGCGTCAAGGATATCAAGCGCGGCATAACCGCAGCAGGTGGCTTTCCGGTAGAACTGCCTGCCATGTCACTCGGCGAACAGCTGATGAAACCCAGCGCCATGATGTATCGCAACATGCTGGCCATGGAAGTCGAGGAATTGCTGCGCAGCTATCCCGTCGACGGGGCAGTGGTGATGGGTGGCTGTGACAAGACCACACCGGGCGTGCTGATGGGGGCCATTTCGATGAACTTGCCCACTATCTATGTACCTGCCGGTGCCATGCTGCGTGGCAACTATCGTGGCCAGGTATTGGGTAGCGGCACGGATGTCTGGAAGTACTGGGACGAGCGTCGTATCGGCAATGTCTCTGATAACGATTGGAGCGAGATCGAGAACGGTATCGCACGTTCACCGGGCACCTGCATGACCATGGGTACGGCAGCCACGCTGATGTCGATCGGTGAGTCGCTGGGCATGAGCCTGCCGGGGGCCTCAAGCATTCCTGCGGTGGACGCGAACCATAACCGTATGTGCTACGCCAGCGGCAAGCGTGCGGTGGAGATGGTCTGGGAAGATCTCAAGCCCACCGATGTGATGAGTGAGGCGTCATTCGACAATGCGATCGCGGTGGACATGGCGATCGGGGGCTCTACCAATGCCATCATTCACATTGTCGCCATGGCGCGCCGTCTTGGTTTCTCTCTGCCCATGGAGCGCTTCAATGAGATATCGCGTCGTGTGCCGCTGGTGCTGAACCTCAAGCCTTCCGGCGAATATCTGATGGAAGACTTCTTCTATGCCGGAGGGCTTCCGGCCTTGATGACGAACATCGGCAGTGAGCTGAAGCTCTCCGCCATGACCGTGACCGGCCGTACCCTGGGCGACAACATCGAGGGTGCCAAGGTCTGGCGCCCGGAAGTCATTCTCCCGCTGGACAGTCCGGTCAATGCCTCGGGCGGGACTGCCGTGCTGACCGGCAGCCTGGCGCCGAAGGGCGCCATCATCAAGCCGACCGCGGCGGACCCTCGCCTGCATGTCCATCAAGGGCCTGCCTATGTGTTCGAGAACATCGCCGACCTCAAGGCACGTATCGATGATGAAGATCTTCCGGTGACGGCTGACAGCATCATCGTGCTCAAGAATGGTGGGCCGGTAGGCGGCCCTGGCATGCCGGAGTGGGGCATGATGCCGATTCCCGCCAAGCTCCTGAAGCAGGGCGTACGCGACATGCTGCGGATCTCCGACTCGCGCATGAGCGGTACCAGCTATGGGAGCTGCATTCTGCATGTGGCGCCGGAAGCCGCCGTCGGCGGGCCGCTGGCCATCGTTCAGACCGGTGACATCATCGCGGTCGATGTCCCCAATCGTCGGCTGGACCTGATGGTCGACGAGGAGGAGATCCAGCGTCGACTGGCGGATTGGCAGCCGCCCAGGGATCGGCACCCTCACGGTTATGCCTCTCTCTACAAGGCACATGTCACCCAGGCGGACGAGGGCTGTGACTTCGACTTTGCCAATGGCGCGCCTGGCAGTACCCCTGAACCCGATATCTATTGAGCGTCGCTGCGTGAAGCAGGGAGATGAGGTCGAGGGTATCGGAGCAGAGGTATGGGAGGCGTGCGCGCACGCAGGTGCCATGGCCATCGTCGACGGGAGTCCAGGAAATGGCGGAAATCGAACTGCTGATAGAGGCCCGGGCGGAACTGGGCGAATCCCCGGTCTGGGATGCCAGTGGCAACAGCCTGTTCTGGGCAGACCTTTATGCCCCGGCGATCGAGCGCTACTGCCTGAGTGATGGCAAGCGAGAGCGTCGCGTGCTGCCAGAGACCTTGGGTGCCTTCGGGCGCTGTGCCGATGGGCGTCTGATCGTTGCCATGCGCTCGGGAATCCATCTGCTCGATTTCGCGTCTGGTGCACTGGAGTTCCTGGCCTGCCCACCCGGAGAGCCGTTGGCTGGCACGCGCTTCAATGACGGCAAGGTCGCGCCGAATGGACACTTCGTGATCGGCACCATGGATGAGGCGAGTCGTTCACGGCCGCTGGGGCATTTTTATGATGTCGCTCCCACTGGACAGACCCAACGGCTGCAGTCAGGTCTCATCGTCGCCAATGGCCTGGCCTGGAGCGCTGATGGACGGCGCATGCTTTTTGCGGATACGCGACGCGACACCATCCATGTCGCGGACTACTGCCCGGAAAGTGGTGTCATGGGCACACCGCATGTATTCGCCGAGACCCAGCCTGCACTGCACGGCCGCCCCGATGGCGGAGCGATGGATATGGCGGGAGGCTACTGGAGTGCAGGCGTCTTTGGCGGAGTGCTCAATTATTGGGATGCCGAGGGACGTCTGGCGCGCCAGGTCTGCCTGCCATGTCCCGGCCCGACCATGCCATGCTTCGGCGGGGCCGACATGACAACGCTTTACGTGACCACCTTGCGCAAGGGCATGAGCCCTGAGGCGCTGGCCGCGGCCCCGTTGTCCGGCAGCGTCTTCGCGCTGGAGGTCGAAGTGCCGGGCGTCCCCGTCGCCGCCTTTGCCTCTCGCTCTCCAGCATCACCCGCCATGCCGAGTGGGGAACGCTCACCCTCCCTGGTCACGATTCGTGAGCCTCACGAGTGACCTGTCCCTTGTGACTTCCACCATTGATGAACTCCAGAGGGAGACCCCATGCGCCTCAATCGCCTCAAGCAACGCATTGCCCAAAAGGAGGGCGTCGTGAATGGCTGGCTCTCCATGCCGTGTGCCTTTTCGGCAGAAATCATGGCCCATCAGGGCTGGGACAGCCTGACCATCGACCTGCAGCACGGGGTGATCGATTACAGCGATCTGCTGCCGATGCTGACGGCCATCTCCACCACTGACACCGTTCCGCTGGTGCGAGTGCCGAGCCTGGAATCCGGTTTGATCATGAAGGTGCTGGATGCCGGTGCCTATGGAGTGATTGCTCCCTTGATCAACAACGCGGAAGACGCCCGGGCACTGGTGGCTGCCTGCCGCTATCCCCCGCTGGGGATGCGCAGCTTCGGCCCTCATCGCGCCATGCTGTATGGCGGTGCGGATTATGCGAAGCATGCCAATGACGAGATGCTGGTGCTGGGCATGATCGAGACCCGCGAAGGCGTGGCGAACCTCGAGGAAATTCTCGCTGTCGAGGGGCTGGATGGCCTCTATATCGGTCCCGCGGATCTGGCGCTCTCTCATGGCCATGCTCCGGGGTTCGATCACGGAGATGGCCCGATGGATACCTTGATCGGTCAGCTCATCGAGCGGGCTCGTCTGCATGACAAGATCGTCGGTATCCACAATGGGGGGGCAGCGCATGCGAAGCGAATGCTGGCACGTGGCTGTGACCTCGTCACCGTCGGGTCAGATACTCGTCTGCTGATGGCAGGGGCCCGCGAGTTGTTGAGTGCCATGGAGCGCGAGACGGATCACCGCGAAGGGTATTGATCGAGGCGTGCGTTACCTGCAAGTCACGAACCCGCGATAGGAGAGGAGAGGCAACATGAGTCAATTTGCACGTTATCCGAGTCTTGAGGGGCGACATGTCTTCATCAGTGGGGGCGCGAGTGGGATTGGCGCCACGCTGGTCGAGCATTTCTGCAAGCAACAGGCCTGTGTGAGCTTCGTCGATATCGATGATGCGGCAGGCGAAGCGCTGGCGGAGCAGCTCTCAGGCACAGGTGGGAAGGTACGCTATCAGCATTGTGACGTGACCGATATTACACAGCTTCGTGCTGTGATCTGTGCCGCCGCTGATGAGTTCGGGACGATTGAAGTACTGATCAACAATGCGGCTCGGGATACGCGTGTGCCTTTGTCGGAGTTGGATGTCGAGACATGGGACAACCTGCAGGCCACCAATCTGCGTCATGTGGTCTTCGCAAGCCAGGCGGTGTTTGCTGGCATGCAGGCAGCGGGCGGTGGGTCGATCATCAACTTCAGCTCTCCCAGTTTCTTGCGGCGTTCGCGTGATATCACGGGCTACTCGAGCGCCAAGGCCGCTACCATCGGCCTGACGCGGACGCTGTCGCGTGACATGGGAGACGCCGGAATTCGCGTCAATACGGTCTTGCCGGGATGGGTCATCACCGAGCGCCAGAAAGCCTTGTGGTGGGACCCGGAGCTTGAGCGCCAGGTGCTGGAAAATCAGAGTCTGCATCAACGTGTGCAGCCGGAGGATGTCGCACGGATGGTGCTGTTCCTGGCCGCGGACGATAGCCGGATGATCACCGCCCAAACCTATATCGTGGATGGTGGGCTGGTCTAGATGGACGGGTCTAGAGGGACGGGTCTGTATGGGCTGTATCGTGGGGAAGAGGGCCGGGACAAGGCGACGTTGCTGATACGCCTCTCGATAGGTGAAACGTGTCTTTTCTGCCTGTCGGATAGGCCACTTCAATCATGCATGAATGACCTTATTGAACTTTGATCCAAGGCGGGGCCTTTTTTTTGAAATTTGGGTGAAAACGTTTTCAAGCACTGCTAGTGTCTTTTCAAACGGTGAAGAATTCAGCGCTGACCATCATTTGCCTGCGTCATGATCACTGAGCTTCAGGTGCCGATTTTTCGACCTGAATGCACACAATAAAACAACGCCATATGCTCGTCGGGAGAGAGGAATGAAAACGATAAAATTGACCGTCTCCGAAGCCATCGCCAGATATCTGGCGGCGCAGAAGATCGACATCGACGGTAAGGTCGAGACCTTGTTCGGTTGCGGGTTTGCCATCTTCGGTCACGGCAATGTGACGTGCCTGGGGCAACAGCTTCACAACATCCAGGACACCATCCCGATCTGGCGCGGCCAGAATGAGCAATCCATGGCGGTTGCCGCCGTTGCCTACGCCAAGGCCAACAAGCGTCAGCGGATCGGGATCGCGAGCACCTCCATCGGGCCGGGTGCCACCAACATGATCACGGCGGCGGGTATCGCGCATACCAACCGACTGCCGTTGCTGATGTTTGCCGGCGATGCGCATGTCTCGCGTCTGCCGGACCCGGTGCTGCAACAGGTCGAGCATGCCCATCAGCCCAGCCTGAGCGTCAATGATGCCTTCAAGCCCGTCACTCGTTTTTGGGATCGCATCACTCACCCCGCACAGCTCATGCAATCCTTGCCGACCGCGATCGCGACTCTGACGGATCCCGCCAATTGCGGCCCGGTCATGATTTCATTGCCTCAGGATATCCAGGGCGTGGCTTATGACTATCCAGAGGCGCTCTTCGAAGAATGCATTCACCATATTCGTCGCCCGGAAGCTGACACACGCTCGATTGAAGCGGCTATTTCTCTGCTGGAAAAGGCCGAGAAGCCACTGATCATCGCTGGCGGTGGTGTGCATTATTCCGAAGCCAATCAGTTGCTGGCGGAGTTTGCTCAGCGTCGCAATATCCCGGTGGTCGAGACCATCGCAGGGCGTTCTTCCCTGCTGCAATCTCACCCCTGCAATATGGGCCCCATCGGCGTGACTGGCTCGAATTCCGCCAATGCCATGGCAGCGGAATGTGATGTGCTGGTGGCCATCGGCACACGTCTGCAGGACTTCACCACCGGATCCTGGTCGGTATTTCGCAATCCGGCGGTGAAGATCGTATCCGTCAACGTGGCGCATATGGATGCCATCAAGCATCGCGCCATGGCGGTCATCGGCGATGCTCGCCACACGCTGGCGCGTCTTGATTCAGGGTTGGGTGAATGGCAGGCCGATCAGCGCTGGCTGGAAAAGGGTCAGGCTGAAGTCGCCGAGTGGAAATCCCTGTGCGCCAACCGCGGGGAGATCGTCGCGGGGCAGATGTCGTCCTACGCCCAGGTCATTGCCAGCGTCAATGCGGTTCAGGAGCCCGGTGATACCGTGCTGACGGCCGCCGGTGGCCTGCCGGCAGAGCTGAACATGAACTGGCAGAGCAAGCAGCTCGGCAAGTTCGACATCGAGTTCGGCTTCTCCTGCATGGGCTATGAAGTGGCCGGTGGCTGGGGTGCCAAGATCGCCAACCCCGACAACGAGGTCGTGGTCCTGGTCGGCGACGGCTCCTACATGATGATGAATTCCGATATCTACAGCTCGGTACTGACTGGCCACAAGATGATCGTTGTCGTCTGTGACAACGCCGGGTTTGCGGTCATCAACAAGCTGCAGAACAACAGCGGCAACCCCTCCTTCAACAACATGCTGGCCGATTGTCGTAGCCAGGCCGACGAGCTGGTACGCGTCGACTTCCTCCAGCATGCCCAGTCGCAAGGTGCCTACGGTGAGCACCTGAGTGACATCAGTGATTTCCGGGCCGCTTACCAGCGCGCCAAGGAGAGCCCACGCACCTACGTCATCGTGGTGGATATCGATTCCACCAAGTGGTCTTCCTGTGACTGCTGGTGGGATGTGGGGCTGCCGGAAGTCGTCCGCGAGGACGTGGATGAAGCGCAGGTGGCCGCCATGAATGCCGGCCGTGTCCATCAGCGCCGCGGGCTTTGATTCTGCTGGACTTTGATTCTGCGTGAGTCGTGAGGTCGGGCGCACGCAGCAACGGGCCTCATGAACACCTCTGCAATGACAACGCCAATTATCAGCACCCATGCATTTGCCAGGAGAATCTCTGATGTTCAATGAAGAACACAATCTCGCGCCGCTGCGCTGGGCCATGGTCGGTGGTGGCCGTGGCAGTGAAATCGGCCACGCCCATCGTGCTGCTGCCCATCGTGACAACTTGTTCCAGCTGGTCGCCGGTGCCTTCGATCTCGACGCGGAACGCGGTCGTGAATTCGGCACCAACCTGGGGCTCGATCCAGAGCGTTGCTACCCGGATTACGCCAGCCTGTTCGAGGCCGAAGCTGCCCGCGACGATGGCATTCAGGCCGTCAGCATCGCCACACCCAACAGTACCCACCATGCCATCAGCCTGGCAGCGCTCAAGGCTGGCCTGCATGTGATCTGTGAAAAGCCGGTGACCTTCACGGTTGCCGAGGCAGAGGAGCTCAAGGCTGAAGCACAGGCGCGCGGTCTGGTCTTCGGTGTCATGTATGGCTACAGCGGCTATCAGATGCTGCATCAGGCACGTGCCATGGTGCAGTCGGGTGAGCTGGGGCAGGTGCGCATGGTCAACATGCAATTTGCCCATGGCTTCCATAGCCAGCCGGTCGAACAGGTCAGCAGCGGCGCCAAGTGGCGTACCAGTCCTGCCGTTTCCGGGCCGACCTATGTGCTGGGGGATCTCGGGACGCACATCTTCTATGCCGGCCAGTTCATCACCGGACTCAAGGTCGAACGCCTGATGTGCCACCGCCAGAGCTTCGTGGCCTCGCGGGCGCCGCTGGAAGACAACGCCCAGGTGTTGCTTCAGTACCAGAACGGCGCGGTGGGATCACTGTGGGCCAGTGCGGTGAATGCGGGCTCCATGCATCAGCAGAAGATTCGTGTAGTGGGAGAGAAGGCCAGTATCGAATGGTGGGATGAATATCCCAACCAGCTGCGCTACGAGGTCCAGGGTGAACCGGTACGGATTCTGGAACGTGGCATGGGCTATCTGGCCGAGGGCGACAACGCCGTGAACAGCAATCGCATCGGCGGCGGCCACGCGGAAGGCTTCTTCGAATCCTGGGCCAATGTCTATCACCGTTATGCCCTCGCCATGCAGGGCGCTGAAGCACGCCGGAATGGCACAGGTACTCAACACCTTGGCCTGTCGGAGCAGGAGCTGGAGTCTCTCTGGTTCCCCAATATCGATGCAGGCATCGAAGGCGTGCGGTTGCTGGAGTGCTGTGTGGAATCCTCTGACAACGAGAATCGCTGGGTCGCGTTCTGATCTGACTGCGACATCAGGAGCGCCTCATGTCGGCTCCATCGATGCCACTCGGTCGGCACCCGATGTGAGGCCTCATTTCCACGTCACTGACGATGGTCATCCCGAAAGACAACGACAACGCCAAGAAGAAGGACATCATCATGCACATCAAGCTTTCCAACGCACCGTGTTCCTGGGGTATCGAGTTCGCCGACAACCCCGCCAATCCCAGCTGGCAGACCGTGCTCGACGAAATCGCCGGCGCCGGTTTCAAGGCGACGGAGCTTGGCCCGCTCAATTACCTGCCGACCGAGCAGGCCGCACTGGCGTCCGCGTTGGACAGTCGAGGGCTCGAGCTGATCGCCGGTACCATCTTCAAGCATCTGCACGATGCGTCACGCCGTCAGGAAATCCTGGATTACACCCGCGCGACCTGTGAAGTGCTCAAGCCTCAGCAGGGCAACTACATGGTCATCATCGACCATGTCAGCTCGCCACGTACTGATGAAGCCGGCCAGCAGGAAACCGCGACCCGTCTCGATGAGGCGCAGTGGAAAGAGATGATGGTCACTATCCGTCAGGTGGCGGAAATCTGTCAGGAATATGCGGTCACACCGGTGCTGCATCCGCATGCCGGCACCTACATCGAGTATCGCGATGAAGTGGACCGTGCGATGGCTGAGCTGGATGCTGATCTGATCAAGCTGTGCATCGATACCGGGCACTGCACCTATGCAGGCATCGATCCGGCTGAGCTGATTCGCACCTATAGCGAGCGCGTCGCCTATATCCACTTCAAGGATATTCAGGCCCCGGTGCTGGAAAGCGTGGTGAAGGATGGCATCGATTTCTATACCGCTATCGGCCAGGGCGTGTTCTGCCCATTGGGGCAGGGCTGCGTCGACTTTGACGCGGTTCGCGAGAGCCTGGAGTCCATCGGCTATCAAGGCTGGATCACCGTCGAGCAGGACGTCGATCCGACCAAGGACAACAGTGCGCTGGAAAACGCCCGCGAAAGCCGCGAATTCATCGAACGCAGCATACTGGAGAAAGGGCTGGCCGAAGCCTGATCCGCATGAAGTCCTGCCGTCATCACGCCAGAAGACGGCAGGGCATGGAAGGTACCGCAATGACTTGTCTCGATCGCGTGGTGCGACAGGTACCACGAGTGCTCGAGATACATCTGCCTCAGCAGTTCTCGTAATACTATAACAATCGATCACGAGAGGTCGTCATGCCCACTTCGCACCCCGGTAGCGATACCGCTACCTCCGCAGCATCAGCCAATCCCGCCTCACCCAAGATTCAAGAGAAGCTGACGCCAACGCAGCTTGTCTTCCTGATCAAGATCATTCTGGTGGCTGCCCTGGGCGGCCTGTTGTTCGGTTATGACACGGGGGTCATCTCCGGGGCCATCGGGCCGATCGCAGAGTATTTCGACCTGTCCGCCGCAGAGAAGGGTTGGGCGGTCTCCTCGGTGGTCATCGGCTGCATCGGTGGCGCCCTCATCGCTGGACGCCTGTCCATTGCCTATGGCCGCAAGGCCGTGTTCATGCTGTCAGCCGTGATGTTCACGGCTTCTGCATTGGGCTCTGGCCTGGCGAGCACCTTCGATGCCTATATCTGGTGGCGTATTCTGGGGGGTATTGCCGTGGGGATGGCCAGTGTCATGGCACCGATGTACATCTCCGAGATGTCACCCGGGTACATGCGCGGGCGTACCGTCAGTCTGTTCCAGCAGTCCGTGGTGTTTGGCCAGATGGTGGTGTTCTTCGTGAACTACTTCATCGCCAAGGGCATGGCGGAAACCTGGATACTGAATCACGGTTGGCGCTGGATGCTGGGGTCTGAAGCCATCATCTCGATCCTGTTCGCCGTGCTGATCCCCTTCGTTCCCGAGTCACCACGCTGGCTGGTGCTCAAGGGGCGCTTCGAGGATGCTCGCAAGGTCCTGGCGCGCTTCTATGATGGCGATGCCATCGACCGGACCCTTGGAGAAATTCAACAGTCCTTCAAGCACAGTGAAAGCAAACGCAATGTCTCGCTGCGCAGCAAAGGCATGTTGGGGCTGGTGGCCATCGGTGTCTTTATCGCCGCCGCCCAACAGCTGACTGGCATCAATGTGGTGATGTATTACGCGCCTGATGTCCTGTCGACGGTGACATCCAGCAATGAAGACGCCTTGCTGCAGACTTCCATCATGGGCGTCACCTTCGTCGCCGGTAACCTGCTGGGCATGCTGCTGATCGACAAGGTCGGCCGTCGACCGCTGCTGATCGCCGGCAGCCTGGGCAGCATCGTCGGCATGACCTTCCTGGGTGTCGTGATCGGCAATGGCGAACCGGGCATAAGCGCCTTGATCGCCCTGATCGTCTATGTCGTCTCGTTTGCCATCTCCTGGGGCTGTGTCTGCTGGACACTGGTGTCCGAGATATTCCCCAATGCGATTCGCGCGCGTGCCATGTCTCTCGCGGTCGCCGCACAGTGGTTGCTGGGCTTTATCGTCACCCAGACCTTCCCGATGATGCGCGAGAGTGATTTCCTCAATGACCTCGTCGGTGGTGGCTTCAGCTTCTGGCTCTATGCCGTGCTGACCTTCCTGAGCCTGTTGGTGGTGCTGCGTTATGTCCCTGAAACCAAGGGCAAGACCCTGGAGGAGCTCGAGAACATCACTGGTAGCCGTCTCAGCAAGCGTCGTCGTCAACTGACACGTCAGGGTCTGCCGTTGACAGCAGAGTAGGTCTCTCTTCATAAGTTGTAGTGCCACGGTGCATGGAATCATTTCCTGTTTCGTGAATCATGCGAACCCCGCCAGCCCTTGTGGAGCTGGCGGGGTTCGCATGATCATTAGGCGTGCACTTGTCACGTCAGGCGTGAACCGATGGCATGACGAATAGTGCGTGCCTTCTCATGTCATCTGTTACCAGGAGTGAGTGATGCAGCATAATATCGCCCGTTACGGCCTCATTCTGAACACCGAATGCTTCGATGCGTGTGTCAGTTTCTACCGTGATCTCTTCGAATTGCCGGTGCTGTTCGAGAAGCAGGCGGACGACAGCAAGCTGACCTGCCTGGCCTATGGAGACGGGTATTTGATGATCGAGCAGGGCGGAAGGGCGATTGAGGGCGGCAAGAGTCCCGAGCAAGGTAGCGCCAAGCTGCGCTTCAATGTCAGCGACATCGAACAGGCCTTGGCGGATGTCAGGGCATGGGGGCTCGATGCCGAAATCGAAGAGACGCCCTGGGGGAGGACGATCCATCTGTATGACCCGGATGGTAATCGAGTAGGGATTCGAGATGAGGCCGGATTCGTGGGGCAGATGGCGAATTGAGCGCATGTGCAATGCCAGGAGGAGGCCCTGTGCTGTACTGCTGAATTTTCCCCACCCGGGCTCCCTACAGGAAAGCTCCTTGCCAAGGCCACGTGATCAGGTGGTCGGCAAGGAGCTCATGTGGCATGCAACTCATGTGTCATTGGGCACATGGGTCATGACGCCCAGGCGACGCTGGGCGTCACCAATGGCCGTCAGCTGCTCAAGCTTGTGCTGGCGAGCGCCCGCCGACGTTTGCTGAGGCGAGTGCCTGTGATGTTCTCAAGCTCTTCCAGGGTCTTGCCCTTGGTTTCCGGTACATAGCGCAACACCACCAGCAGGCTCATCAGCGTCAGCACGGCATAGAGCCAGAAGCTGAAACCGCTGCCAAACAGGTGGTTGAGCCAGTCACTCTCGCGCAGCATCGGGAAGGTCTGCGTGACAATGAAACCCGCGAACCATTGGCCAGCCACGGCCAGCGCCATGGCGCGTCCACGAATCGCGTTAGGGAAGATTTCTGACAACAGTGTCCAGCAGACACAGCCCCAGGAAATGGCGAAGGACACCACATAGACGATCAGCGCGAACAGCGCGCCATAGCCCACCGCGTCTCGCCCGATGATGATGCCCAATGCACACATGCCGATCATGCTGCCGATACTGCCGGCAATCAGCAGTGGGCGGCGCCCGACCTTGTCGATCAACAACATCCCCAGCAGGTTACCGCCCACGAAGGTGACACCCATGATCGAGGTCTGCAGCAGGGCATCCTCACTGCTGGCGGTCACCGAGGACAATACGTCCGGGGCGTAGTACATGACGACATTGATACCGGTCAGTTGCTGGGCACTGGCGAGGAAGACGCCGAGTATCACCAGCCCCAGCAGGCCGCGCTCACGCAGACTGATGAGATTGTCCCGCGAGGAGTCACGATAGGAGGTGATGATGCTGTTGAGTGTCTGGTCCAGGTCTTCGGCAGGAGTGAAGCGGCTCAGTATGCTGCGGGCTTGCTCGGGATGACCTCTCAGCACCAGCCAGCGTGGCGATTCCGGAATGAAGAACAGCAATGCGCCGAACAGCAAGGCGGGCAGGGCCTCGGACCCGAGCATCCAGCGCCAGCCATGATCGATCATCCAGTGTTCGGCCATGCCCTTGGCGATGAAGTAGTTCACGAAGAACACCACCATCTGTCCGAAGACGATTGACTGCTGGAACAGGCTGACGGTACGTCCTCGCAGATGGCTGGGGGACATTTCAGAGATGTACATCGGCGCGACCACACTGGCCAGCCCCACCGCCATCCCGCCGATGATGCGCCACAGGGTGTAATAGTGGAAATCAGTCGCCGTGGCAGAGCCGATGGCGGAGAGCAGGAACAAGATGGCGGCAATCAGGAAGGCCTTGCGTCGGCCGAATCGGATGGAGATCCAACCGGCGCTGATGGCCCCTGCGATACAGCCGATGACGACGGAGGACACCGCCCAGCCTTTTTCCGCGGGTGTCAGTTGGAAATATTCAGCGATGGGGCCGATGGCTCCGGAGATGACGCCGGTGTCATAACCGAAGAGCAGTCCGCCCAGAGTGGCGATCAGCGTGATACGTATCAGATAGCCGAGTTGCTGACGTGACAGGGAATGTCCGGCCCTGTCGGGCGAGAGCTTGGCAGTCATGGGAAATCTCCAGCGTTGGGACGTGAAGGCGTCCTGCGCAGATGGCAACAGGCAGACGGGTGGGTTGGCGTGACTCGCTGCCCGCGATGTTGTTATGCCCATGCAGGTGATGAGGTATCACTCCATGGAGGTGAGGCGCCTGAAGGCTCAGGCAGGTACGTCGAGCGCGAAATGCTGGCGAAGCGCCGAGACACTGCGTGACAACTGATCTTCCAGTGTTGTCAGATAATCGCCCGTCTTGACCGGCGTGAAGGGGTCAGGACCCATGGCCGGTGCCTCGACGATGATCGGGCCGTCATAGTGCATGGCACTCAGCTGGGTGAATTGATCCGCCAGCTGACTATGCCCCTGACCGATACCGCCGCGATTGGAGTCGGCGACGTGATAAAGCCCCAGGTGATCGCCAGTCTCGGCCAGTGCGCGCACGGGGTCAGGCTCTTCGATATTCATGTGGTAGGCATCCAGCAATACCTTGAGCTGGGGAGAACCGATGTCCTGGATGAGCCTGCGACACTGGGCTGCAGTGTTGATGAGGTGGGATTCGTAGCGATTGAGAACTTCGAAGACGAGCGGCACCTCGCGACTTGCTGCATAGTCACACAGTGGAGTGAGCACTTCGACGAGGTGGCGGTATTCGCTGTCTTGATCACTGCCATCTGCGGGACGGATTCGCCCCACGAGTCCGTGCAGTGAGACTCGCGCGCCGCCGAGCGCCTGGGCAAAGTCGATCAGCTGTCGATAGTAGGTCTCGGCAGCCTCGCGATCCGACGCGTCGGGAGAGGCGGGATCGCAATCTCCCGGCGTGAGTGAGAACACTTCCAGCCTATGGGTCTGGCAAAGGGCGCGGATCATGTCTGGTGTGAAGGCGTCGAGATCGCCATGCAGTTCCACCCCGTCAAATCCCAGGCGTGCGGTCCGCGCGAAGATATCCTCGATCGGCAGCGGGCCGAAGGTCCAGGTACAGACACCCACTTTCATGTTGTGCGTCATGACGTGCCTCCATGGCGGTCATGTGCCTTACCGGTCTGGCAAGGCGCGATGAAAAGCGGTCGGGCATGACGCTGTCATGCCCGACCCTGAGAGTGGTGGATCAGAGTGTCGGCATGGTGAAGTGGCTGGCTTCACTGCGCAGACCGTCAGGCCAGCGGGTGGTGACGGCTTTCATGCGGGTATAGAAGCGCACGCCATCCGGGCCATGCATGTGAAGCGGGCCAAAGAGAGAGCGCTTCCAGCCGCCAAAGCTGTGGAATGCCATCGGTACAGGAATCGGCACGTTCACGCCGACCATGCCGACCTGAATGCGAGTGGTGTATTGGCGGGCAGCATCACCGTCGCGAGTGAAGATGGCCGTGCCATTGCCATACTCGTGGGCATTGATGAGCGCGATCGCCTCATCGAGTGACTCCTGACGAACCAGACACAGGACCGGTCCGAAGATTTCCTCGGCATAGATGCGCATGTCTGGGCGGACATGATCAAACAGGGTCGCGCCCACGAAATAGCCGTTCTCGTGTCCGGGCACCGTGATGTCACGCCCATCCACGACCAGCTCCGCGCCTTGCGCGACACCGCTGTCGATGAACTCGATGACCTTGTCGGCATGCACGCGTGAGATCAGCGGTCCCATGTCATTTTCCTGACCCTCGACTTCGCCGGGGCCGACTCGCAGGGTGGCCATGCGCTCGAGGATCTTGTCACGCAGTCGCTCTGCGGTCTGCTCGCCGATCGGGACTGCCACCGAGATCGCCATGCAGCGCTCACCGGCACTGCCGTACGCCGCGCCCATCAGGGCGTCTGCCGCCTGATCCAGATCGGCATCCGGCATCACGACCATATGATTCTTCGCCCCGCCCAGGGCCTGGACTCGCTTGCCATGTGCCGAGGCAGTGGAATAGATGTACTCGGCGATCGGGGTGGAGCCGACAAAGGACACGGCTTCGACACGCTCATCGGTGAGCAGGACATCGACGGCTTCCTTGTCACCGTTGACGACGTTGAACACGCCCGGCGGCAGACCGGCCTCCGTCAGCAGTTCCGCCATGCGCAGCGGGGCAGAGGGATCTTTCTCGGACGGCTTCATGATGAAGGTATTCCCGGTGGCCAGGGCGATGGGGAACATCCACATCGGCACCATGGCCGGGAAATTGAAGGGAGCGATGCCCGCGCACACCCCCAGCGGTTGCATCAGAGAGTGGCTGTCCACCCCGGTACCCACGTTCAGCGAGTGCTCGCCTTTCTGCAGGTGAGGCATGCCGCAGGCGAATTCGACGACTTCCATGCCGCGAGTCACCTCGCCAAGCGCATCCGAATGCACCTTGCCGTGCTCGCGGGAGATCAGCGTGGCGAGTTCGTCGCTGTGCTTTTCCAGCAGCGCCTTGAAACGGAACAGGATGCGTGAGCGCTTGAGCGCCGAGGTATTCGACCAGCCAGGGAAGGCGGCGCTGGCGGCCGCGATGGCACTGCGAGTTTCCTCGGCGCTGGCCAGCGCGACACTGGCGGACTGCTCACCGGTCGCAGGATTGAAGACCGCCGCATTGCGACCACTGTCGCCGGGTTGGATCTGACCGTTGATGAAGTGATGTAACTGTTGCATGAGGCATCCTTTGCGTCTTGTTCAGGGGTGTGGCGATGTCTGAAAAGGGGGAAATCAGTTGATGAGGCCTGCGTCCCGGGCAAGCCGGGAGAGGTTTTGGTAGCCCAGAGTGGCGTAGGTCAGCGGGTCGGCAACGGAGGGATCCTGCTCGGCCTCCACGACCAGCCAGCGCTCTGTATCCTTGCCGTAGCCTTTGCGTGCCAGTACGGCGAACAGCGCGGCGAAGTCGATCCCGCCATCCCCCGGCACGGTGAACACGCCATCGAGTACGGCATCCAGAAAGGACTTGTCACGGTTGATGGCGTTATCCATGACGGCGAGACGAATGTCCTTGCAGTGCACATGGGTGATGCGGTCCGCGTGGCGCTCGGCGATGGTGACGGGGTCTCCACCGGCATAGGTCAGGTGGCCGGCGTCCAGCAGCAGTCGTACCTGTGTGGTGGAGGCCATCAACCGTTCAATGTCGGCCTGGCTCTCGATGACGGTACCCATATGGTGGTGATAGGCCATCTCCACGCCCTGGTCTGCCATGTGGCGTGTTACGGCATCCAGCCCGGTGGTCAGTCGTTGCCAATCGGCATCGTTCATGACCGGGCGCCGCGAGACAGGCATGTCCTGGTCACCGTGCACGCAGCGACTGACCTCGCAGTACACCATGACTGTCGCGCCGCAGGCTTTCAGTAGCTGAAGGTGGTCATCCAGCGCGGCAATTTCCTCGTCAATGCTGCGTTCCAGCAGGCGGCTGGAATACCAGCCGGAAACGAGAGCCAGATCGTGCGCGCCGAGTGCGCGAGACAGGGCCTGCGCCTCGCGCGGGAACTTGTTGCCCAGCTCGAAGCCTGCGAAACCGGCCTGACGCCCCTCGGCAAGACAGACTTCCAGCGGTGTGTCGGCACCGAGGCTTGGCAGGTCGTCGTTGGTCCAGGTCAGCGGGTTGATGCCCAGGCGAATGCTCATGGCGGTATCCTTCTTCGAGATATTGAGATATCGAGAGTGCAGGGAGGCACGTTGGCCTCCGAGAGATGGCGTATCGTCCAGGCCGGCCAACTGATGTCGCAATGGCGGTTGGCCGGCCCTGAAATGCGTCAGCGAGCTTGCTGGCGTTTGTGCGACAGATAGCCCTGATAGGCGTCGCGGACGGCTTCGCGTTCGCTGACTTCGGGAATGGCGACTTCCCACCAGTGCCCGCCTTCCTGGGTGGAGGGCAATGGGTCCGTGTCGAGCGCGATGACGTAGGTCGTCGATGAGGCCCGAGCACGCTCGAGCGCGGCGTCCAGTTCGCCAATCCTCGTGACCTGTTCGGCCTGACAGCCCAGTGCACGAGCGTGCGCCGCAAAGTCCACCTTGGGGGCGCCTTCCGGAACGGTGCGGCAGTCCTTGAGCAGGTTGTTGAAGCCGGCGCCGCCGGTGGCATGTTGCAGGCGATTGATGCAGCCGTAGCCTCGGTTATCGAGTACGACGACGGTCAATTTGTGGCCCAGCATCACTGAGGTGGCCAGCTCGGAATTCAGCATCAGGTAACTACCGTCTCCTACTACGACGGTCACATCACGCGATGGGTGAGCCATCTTGACGCCCATCCCGCCGGCCAGTTCATAGCCCATGCATGAGAATCCGTACTCGACGTGATAACTGCCGGGGACAGTGGCCGCCCATAGCTTGTGAAGCTCACCTGGCAAGCCACCGGCAGCACAGACCACCGTGGTGTCATCTGTCGCTTGACGATTCACGGCCCCGAGCACCTGGGCATCGGTTGGCAGCGCGAGTCCCTGATCAGCCATCACGCTCTCGCGGACCGCTTCCCATTCCTGCTTGAGCCCGGATTGGCGTTGCACCCAGCTGTCTGGCGCGGCCCAGTCACCCAGCCCTGCCGTCAAGGCCTCAAGTCCCCGCAGGGCATCGCACTGCAGTTGCTGTGCGCCATGCTTGACGGCATCGAAGCGACCGACATTGAGGTTGATGAGTGTCTGGCCGGCGGCTTCAAAGAGCGTGCGAGAGCCGCTGGTGAAATCCTGAAGTCGTGATCCGATGGCCATGATGACGTCGGCTTCACGTGCCAGCTGGTTGGCGCTGGCCGCGCCGGTGACACCGATTGCGCCCATGTTGCGAGCGTGGTCCCAGGGCAGGGCGCCCTTGCCTGCCTGTGTCTCGACCACTGGAATGCCGTGTTGCTGGGCAAAGGCGGCGAGGGCCTCGCACGCCTCGCTGTAATGCACGCCACCCCCGGCAATCAGCAGTGGCCGCTTGGCTGTGCGCAGTGTGTCCAGGGCTGCCACCAGCTCTTCCTGAGCGACGGGAGCGCGACGGATGTGATGCACCCGACGGGTGAAGAAGTCTTCCGGCCATTCGAAGGCAAGCGTCTGGACATCCTGTGGCAGACACAGGGTGGCAGGGCCACAATCCACGGGGTCCAGCAGCGTGGCCAGCGCCTGAGGCAGGCTGGTCAGCAATTGTTCCGGTCGCGTGATGCGGTCGAAGAAGCGTGATACGGGACGGAAGCAGTCATTGACGCTCAGTCCCGGGTCATTGAAGTGCTCGACCTGTTGGAGCACCGGGTCCGGTGCGCGGCTGGCGAAGGTATCGCCGGGCAGGAACAGCACCGGTAACCGATTGACATGAGCAAGCCCGGCAGACGTCACCATGTTGGTGGCACCAGGCCCGATGGACGAGGTACACGCCATGATGCGACGGCGATTGTTGGCCTTGGCGTAGGCAATGGCCGCATTGGCCATGCCTTGTTCGTTGTGGGCGCGATAGGTGGGAAAATCATCGCCCGCGGCGTGCAAGGCCTCGCCGAGACCCGCCACGTTGCCGTGGCCGAAGATGGCGAAGCAGCCACCGAACAAGGGGACTTCCTGTCCACATTGTTCGATATATTGCCGGCTCAGGTAGCGCACCAGTGCCTGGGCGACGGTCAGACGCACGGTACCCGGCGCCGCCGCCGAGTGGAAAACGGGGCTCATTGCAGGACTCCTTCTGCGAGCGGTGTGGCAGGACTGACATCCGCTGCGCCGCAATGGGCATCACGCAGCTGCTGCCAATGGGTGATCAAGTCGAGATAGTTGTCAGCGGCCTGACGAATCAGGGTCGCATCGTCAATGCTGCCTGACAGCCAGGCCTGGCTGGGGGCAGTGAACAAGGTGCGTCCGACGGTGAACCCCTTGCAGATCGGGAAACGCGCTGCCTGCTCGAAACCGCGTTTGACCTCTTCGATCGGCGCATCAAGCCCCAGCAGCACGACACCATGACACCAGGCGTCGCGAGCGCTGATGATTCGGCTGACGCGTTCCCAACCTTGCGTCGTCAGAGCGGGCAGTTTCCACCAGTCCGGGCGAATGCCGAGGTTGTAGAGACGCTCCAGGCTACGTGGAACGGTGGTCTCATCACAGGCGGGTGCGTCTGCCTGACGTGGCGGGATGACTTCGATGAGCAACTCGTGCCCCGACATGCAGCAGGCGTCATACAGCTGGCGCAGGCGGGCTTCCTGATCGAGGCGCAGCGTGGCCTCATCGTCCGGGTGATAGAACACGAGGCACTTCACGATGTGGTGGCGCGGCCAGCGTCGCAACTGGCTACCGATGTCATCACCATGCTGGAAGCGCAAAGGCCGTGAGCTGGGGAGCTCGACCGGACGGCCTACCCACCAGTCCAGTGCTGCCGTGTCATTGAGCGCATCCTGTCCCAGGACATCATCACAGAGAATGGCAGGGCGCTGGATACCGGCCTGTTGCGCCGCGCTGCGGGTGGCCTCTACCAGTAGCTGCTTGAGGCGTGGCAGGCGCTCGGGGTCGCCTTCGACATCGCGTGCCATGTCCAGGAATTGACGACGGTGATCGAATGCCAGCCCCAGCACGCTCTCCCAGTGCGCTACCCGACGAGTGGTGACGCGATGCAGGTGGGTCAGATGATCATCAAGGTCCGGGCGTGGCACGGACTCGCGGCGGCTCAGATAATCGAACAGTTCCGCTTCCGTGGGCATGGCAGGTGCACATCCATGGCGAGACACGACCAATGCGCCACACGCGTTGGCGTAATGGCCGCAAGTGCCCCAGCTTTCATCGCGAAGATAGCCACGCAGGAAGCCACTCATGAAGGCATCACCGGCGCCAAGCACGTTCATGACCTCGACCTTGACACCCTCGACCAGAATGCCGTCTTCCAGATGTCGTGGGATGTCGCCCTCGAAGATGACGCAGCCGCGTGCCCCTATCTTGCATACGAGCACGGCATCGCTGTGACGGCGAACCTCGCGCAGCGCGTCCAGCGTGTCGGTACTGTTGCCCGCGATATGAAACTCTTCTTCCGTGCCGACGATCAGGTCGAAGTCACCCAGCCAACGGGCCATGTGCTGACTGACACTCTCGTCCGCGACAAAGCGCGTCTCGCCATCCCCGATGCTGGTCAGCCCCCAGAGTACGGGGCGATAGTCGATATCCAGCACGCGCTTCACGCCAGCCTCGCGTGCGGCATCCAGTGCCTTGCGGGCGGCACGTTGGGTGCGGGGAGTGGAAAGGTGGGTGCCGGTGATCGCCAGGGCGCGGGCTCGAGCGATGAACGCCGGGTCGACATCATCTTCATCAATGGCCATGTCGGCACAGTCGTTGCGCACGAAGAGCAGCGGGAACTGGTCCTTGTCCTTGATGCCCAGAAGCACCAGTCCGGTCAGACGTTCGGGGTCACGTTTGAGATGGCTGACATCGCAGCCGACCGAGGCGAGTTCCTCGCGCAGGAATTCGCCCATCTGCTCATTGCCGACGCGACCCAGCATCGAGGAGTTGAGTCCGAGGCGTGCCGTGCCATACGCCATGTTGCCGGAGCTGCCGCCCAGATATTTCTTGAAGCTGGTGGCGTCTTCGAGGCGCGCACCGATCTGTTCGGCATAGAGGTCGACGGCGACGCGGCCGAGGCAGATGACATCCAGGTCAGGTGAGTGAGGTGAGTGGCGCGTCATTGGCATGTCCCTTGATATAGGCCGGTGATGACCGGCATTGACAGTAATCGGTGCACGTCGAGGCGTTGGAGCAGCCTCGACGTCTCTGTTGCGGCGTGACCGGCGCGATGGTGCCGTGTCAGGCCACCGTGGCGGCGTCCATCCGCTGGAATTCCGCCAGTTCCGCATCCAGGCTGGCCATTTCCTCGCCGCCGGCCATCATGTTGAGCACTTCCTCCCGCGTGATGTCTTCCTTGCGCCAGCTACCCAGAGAGGTACCGCGTTTGAGCAGGGTGAACGCATCTCCGATGGGATAGGCATGATGAACGTTGTGCGTGATGAAGATGACCCCGAGCCCTCGATTGCGAGCCTGTGCGATATAGCGCAGCACCTTGGACGCCTGCTTGACCCCCAGTGCCGAGGTCGGCTCGTCAAGAATGAGCACCTTGGCACCGAAGTAGACGGCCCTTGCGATCGCCACGCACTGACGCTCACCGCCGGATAGGGTACCCACCGGCTGGGACGGATCGCGGACATCGATCCCGATCTTGGCCATTTCTTCCCGCGCGACACGGTCAGCGAATGCCCAGTCGACACGTTTGAAGAGGCCGACCCCCTTGGTGGGCTCACGTCCCATGAAGAAGTTGCGGGTGATCGACATCAGGGGAATCATCGCCAGATCCTGAAAGACCGTCGCGATGCCGGCATCAAGCGCCTGACCTGGTGTCGTGAAGTTGGCAGGGGTGCCCTCGAGCAGCAGCTCACCGTGGGTCGGGGCATGTACCCCTGACAGGGTCTTGATGAGGGTGGACTTGCCGGCGCCATTGTCGCCCAGCAGGCACATGACTTCGCCTGCGTACACTTTCAGCGAAATGTCGGAGAGAGCGACCACATTGCCGAAGTGCTTGTCGACGGCCTGCATCTCGATCAATGGCGTGCGAGTGTCAGCGGCTTTCGGGGTGTTACCTCTGGCGCGGTCTGCGGCGGTCGTGGTCTGTTCCGGCGCCTGTTGCAGGTTGGCATTGGCAGTCATCACTTGGCCTCCAGGGCTTTCTTGCGCACGTAGTTGTTGAACAGCACCGCGATCAGGAGCATGGCGCCGAGAAAGACCTTGAACCAGTCAGTGTTGACCCCGGTGTAGAAGATGCCCATCTGGACCGTGCCGAAGATAAGCGCACCGAAGACGGCCCCTACGGCAGACCCATAGCCTCCGGTAAGCAGAGCGCCGCCGATGACCACGGCAATGATGGCTTCCAGTTCCTTGAGCAGTCCGCGCGTCGTGTCAGCTGACCCCGTATCCATCACCTGCAGGCAGGCAAAGATGGTGGCGGCGACAGCCGTGAAGATGAACAGCACGATCTTGACCTTCATGACCGGGACGCCGACGTTGCGAGCGGCATTCACGTCGCCGCCACACGCGAAGATCCAGTTGCCGAATCGCGTGTAGAGCAGCAGCCAGGTCGCGGCGATGGCCAGCACGATCCACCAGACGATGGAGATCGGTACACCCGTGACGCTAGGGTTGCCCGCGAAGTTGGTCGCGATCCAGCCCTGCGCCGCCATCCAGCTGAAGAGGCCGGTGAATACCTCGCCGGAGAAGAGCGGGGCCAGCCAATCGTGATCCGCCAGTTCCTGAATGCCCCCGACTTGAGTGCGGCCGGTCGTCCAGCGCGTCAGGCCAATGGCCAGGCCACGAAGAATGAACAGGAACCCCAGGGTCACGATGAAGGAGGGCAGGCCGGTGCGCATCACCAGATAGCCGTTGATCCAGCCGATCAGCACGGCGCTGGCAAAGGCGAAGGTGATGGCCAACCAGAGTGGCCAACCGTATTGCACGGCAGGGATGGCGATCAGGATGCCGGCAAAGCCGATCATGGAGCCAAGGGAAAGATCGAACTCCCCTCCGATCATCAGCAATGACGCCGCGATGGCCAGGATCCCCAGCTGAGCGGAGACCTCCAGAAAGTTGAGTATGCCTGCCAGGCTGAACATCCCGGTCCCTGAGGCCGCGGCAGAGAAGAAGGCAAATACCAGGATAGTGCCGGCAATGGCACCGAATTCGGGGCGTTTCAGTGCGGCTTTCAAGGGGTGAACGCGACGGAGGCGCTCGTCATCCGTCTCTGATACAGCGCTCATGGCGTGATCGGTCATGATGTTCTCTCCTGGCGCCTCCTCGAGGAAGGCGCCATCTCACGGAAATGAAAGTGTTGCCAGATGGGAGAGCTCAGCGAATGCCTTGCTCTGACAGTTCGATGACCTGACCGGCATTCTCGGCGGTGACAAATCCGGGCCCTGTGGCGACATCGCCAGCCGGCATCAGACCGTGAAGGTGGTACTGATGCATGAAGACCACCGGCAGATAGCCCTGCAGGTACTGTTGCTGATCAATGGCAAAGTTCATTTCCCCGGCCTGGACGGCAGCGAGAATATCGGGAGAGAGATCGAAGGTGCCCAGCTGGAATTTCTGGGTGGCACCGGCTTCCTGCATGGCTTTGAGCATGGGTTCAGAGCTGAGGGGCCCCAGAGCCAGAATCGAGTCGATCTCGCTGTGTTGATTGAGATATGCCACCAGGGAATTCTTGATCTCGGTCGGATCGGTACTGGTCGCCAGCTCGTCTGCACTGCCGTCAAACCCCTCGATGAAGCCTGCACAGCGCGCATCCAGACCCACGTTGCCCTGTTCCTGGTTGATACACAGGCCGTGCTTGGCACCACTGTCCATCATGCGCTCAGCCGCAGCACGCCCAGCCTCATACTCGCTCTGACCGATATGCAGGCGAGCACCGACGTCCTTGGATTTGTCGCCACCGGAATTGATGGTGATGACGGGAATCTTCTGGTCCACCGCATTCTTGATGCCCTTGCCCAGTGCATCGGCATCGGTCAATGAAATGATCAGGCCATCGGGCTGAGAGGCCACTGCGGCATCCAGCAATTGCGCCATCTTGGCCATGTCAAAGGTGGAGGGAGCGCGATACTCGACCTTGACCCCAAGCGCCTGGGCAGCATCATCCGCACCGCGTTTGACGATGGACCAGAAAGGGTCGGAGTTCTGTCCATGGGTGATCATGACATAGCGCTCGGAGTCCGCTGCCCACACGGCATTGGCGGCTGAGGCTGCCAGCAGAGCCGTGACGATGCCGGCGGTGATGCGACGAAAGCGGGACGTTTCGTGGCGGGGCTTTCCGGTACGGGGATGGACTGGAACTGGATGAGCGTGTGAATTGGCGTGGTTCATCGATGACTCCTGACGTCTCTGATTATTGTCGTTGTCAGTACGGGCTGCCGGATTGGCGTCTCGGCATCCCGTTTCAGTGCCTCTATGGGCGCAAGCAGGATCATTTCATTGTGTGAGGTGGTGTGCCGTCACGGTGGTGCCTGTCACTCAGCGGGTGCCCTGACACAAGGCAGGAACATGGCGTTCCGTTTTGATCCGCTTATGGAATGTAGATTCCAAAATTGGGGAATGCAACAGGAATATTCGATTTATTTTTGTATTGGAATTTTCATTCCATATGCCTACACTGCCAATCATTGCTCACTCGAGGTACGGCCGCTCCGACGCCGAATTGGCAGGTGAGCCGCGACAGGAGTTCCCATGGCTGAGATAACCCCCTTGCAGACGACTGCACGCCAGATTGAGTCATTCGAGTCCCTCGAAGCTCATATCAGCCAGCAATACCCGTCCCTATCGCGCCGGTTGCAACAAAGTGCTCGATTTCTACTGGAGCATCCTCAAGAGGTGGCCTTCGGAACTGTGGCAGGGCTTGCCGAAAAAGCGGATGTCACGCCTTCGACACTGATACGTTTTGCCAACGCGTTGGGATTTTCAGGCTTTTCAGAGATGCAGAAGCTGTTTCGGGCTCGCCTGGTCGAAGCGGAGCCCAGTTATAGTGAGCGCATCAGGGTCGCCCGCGAGGTGACCGGCGAGAGTCCTGGCGCTCACGAGCTGTTGAGAAATTTCTCGGCTGCCAATCAGCAAGCACTTGGCGAACTGCCAGGACGTATCGCGCCCAAGGATATCGAGCGAGCTCTCGATCTGCTGGAAGCCGCGGAGGCTGTTCACCTTCTGGGAGCACGGCGAAGTTTCGTCGTCTCAAGCTACCTGGCCTACTCATTGCGGCATATCGCCAAACGCGCCTTCCTGATGGATGGCATGGGGGCGATGTATCGCGAGCAGGCAGAAGCGATCTCCCGCCAGGACTGTCTGCTGGTCACCAGCTTCGCGCCCTACGCAGAAGAGGTGCAGTCTGCCGTCCATGTGGCGCGTGAGCGCGGTACCCCCACGATACTCATTACCGACTCTTCCCTGAGCCCGCTGACTCACCATGCAGATGTCGTGTTGGTGGTGAACGAAGCGGAAGTGCAAGGCTTCCGAGGCCTGACGTCCACGCTATGCCTGGCCCAGGCACTTGCCATCGGACTGGGCGTTCGCCAGCAGGGCAGCGGGGAAGTGCAGGGCACCACACCGCACGACATCTCATTGCAGGAAGAGGGCGCTGCCAACCTTCGAGGCTGAAGTACGGCAAAGGCGAGCACTACAGGAGGTAGTGCTTGCCGACAATCTCTCTCAATTCGTTCGAGACGCAACAACAACAAACGCCATAGATATGGAGGACGCTTCACATGAAAATCGCTCTGCTGGGCGCCGGTCGCATCGGCCGTGTTCACGCTCGCGCCATCTCTGATCACCCCCTGGCGCAACTGGCATGTGTCAGTGATGCCTTCCCGGAGGCTGCCAATTCACTCGCTGCGGAATATGGTGTGCCGGTGATGACGGCGGAGGACATCTTCGCGTCAGCGGAGATTGATGGCGTTCTGATCGCCTCCTCCACTCCGACTCACTGTGACTTCCTTGAGCGTGCGGCCCGTGCGGGCAAGGCGGTACTTTGCGAGAAGCCGATCGATCTGGATCTTGCGCGAACGCGTCACTGTCTTGGTGTGCTGGCGGAGCACCCCGTGACCTGTGCTCTCGGGTTCAATCGTCGCCATGACCCTCAGTTCTCGGCGCTCAAGCAGGCGCTGGAAGCGGGACGAATCGGCGAACTCGAGATGATCACCATCACCAGCCGTGATCCAGAGCCGCCGCCCGCAGAATATGTGGCAGCCTCGGGAGGACTCTTCCGTGACATGAGCATTCATGATCTGGACATGGCGGTCTGGCTGCTGGGCGAGCCGGTCACGGAGGTGACGGTCAGTGGCAGCTGCCTCGTGGATCCAGCCATCGGTGAAGCGGGAGATCTGGATAGCGCACTCATCAATCTGAAGAGTGCTTCTGGCAAGTTGGTCTCCATCAGCAACTCGCGTCGTGCCTGTTACGGCTATGACCAGCGGATCGAGGTCTTTGGCAGCCAGGGCATGCTGGAGGCGCGCAACGAGACGGATACGCGCCTGCGCTTCACCGGCGTGGAAGGTGTGGTGGAAGAGCGTCCACAGTGGTTCTTCCTCGAGCGTTACGCGCAGGCCTATGTGCGTGAAGTGGGAGATTTCGTCACTGCCTGGCAAGAAGGTCGTGCCCCGCTGGCCGGCGCGCAGGATGGACTCGCCGCGCTTGAACTGGCCGAAGCGGCGTTGATTTCCTATCGCGAAGGGCGCCGGGTACTGCTCAGTGAGATTCGTTGAGCCCACTTCTCCCTGCTGCTGAAAAGGACAAGAACATGACACTTCTCGTGAGACCGCATGCCCCTGGTGAAGATGGAACGCTACTGGAAGTCACTCCGGAATCTGCAGGCTGGACACACGTGGGCTTTCGCGTACATCGCCTGAAACAAGGTGAGCGTTTCGAGCGCCACACCGAGAGTCGCGAACAGTGCCTCGTGCTGCTCTCGGGACGCGCAACCGTGCGTACCGGTGACCAGACGTTCGAGAACATCGGTGAACGCATGAGCGTGTTTGAACACCTGCCGCCGTACTCGGTATATCTTCCGGACGGGATAGCCTATTCAGTGGAAGCACTGACGGAGCTGGAAATAGCCGTCTGCAGTGCTCCGGGGCATGGCAATCATGCCGCTCGCCTGATTCGCCCCGAGCAGGTGGCCTGTTCGACACGTGGCGAGGGGACCAACACGCGTCACGTGCAGGACATTCTTCCCCAGACGGAGCCCGCCGATAGTCTGTTGGTGGTGGAGGTCTATACGCCCCCTGGCAACTGGTCCAGCTACCCTCCGCACAAGCACTGTGCCGACAATCTGCCGGAAGAGTCTTTCCTGGAGGAGACGTACTACCACAAGCTCAATCCGTCACAAGGGTTTGCGTTCCAGCGCGTCTATACCGATGACCGATCCCTGGATGAAACCATGGCGGTGGAAGATGGCTGCTGTGTGATGGTACCGGAGGGGTATCATCCCGCCGCCGCTCCACACGGCTATGAGCTTTATTATCTCAATGTCATGGCTGGCCCCAAGCGGGTCTGGAAATTCAAGAATGACCCCGCGCATGAGTGGATCGTCGACATGAAATGATAGCCGGATAGCCATCATTGTATTTCAGGCAGCATTGAGGGCGACGATCTCGTTATAGAGGTCGATTGTCCAGGCCAAGGCACAGGCTCTGAGGCTCCCATCGGTGTAACCACGGTAGTGCCATCAAACGCTTCTGCATGCCGTAGCAGGCTTGAGCTTGTTGGTAGGCCTTCGCGGGCACTTCGACTTACGTATCACTGCGGCTCAAGCGGTGATGCGTAAGTCGTTGTGTCATTGTTGTGGCGAAGTGCTGATATTTCTTGAGTGTTACAGATACAAGAAAGCCCGCCTCTGAAATCACCAGAGGCGGGCTTTGGGGTCTTGGGGTGTCATGCCACAGATCGAGGATGGCATGACGTTGCCAGCAGGATGCTCGAGATATCCCGGGCTGATGCTTTAGACCAGCTCGCGTTCTTCTTCTCGTGCGCTGCGGCGGTCGCGGGCAACCGCACGGCAGATGACAACCAGTACCGCCAGTGTCAGCACCGGCCAGACCAAGACATAAACAGCGAAGAGTAACGTCATGATGAATGTCTCCTTGTGTTCAGGTGCTATGCATTCGTTGGAGTGGCAGGCCGTGTCTGGATCGAATCAGAGTCACGGCGATTCTCGGCATCCAGCGCTTCATCGTAGTTGCCGACCTTTTCACCGATGGTGGCAAAATCGAAGCGCTCCTGACGACTGGACAGGCTCATCACCACACACACCAGCGTGCTGGTGCCGTAGGCGGTAAGTGAAGCCAGCAGCACGGTGTAATCGCGAAGGAAGCCGGTGGCGAAGATCAGCATGGCAATCATTGCCGCAACACCTGCAATGATGCCGAGTGTGCGTCCGAGGAAGCCAAATACCATCAGGCCGATGATGACACCGCCCCCGATGCAGGCGAGCAACTCGAAGAACAACCCACTGAGTCCAGTGAGCGGAACCAGTTCAAAGCGCGCAACGCAGAACAGCACCATGGCGACCAGTACCGAGACGGTAAAGGCGGCATTGGTGACCCGATTCCAGAAGCAGCTGGCGATGACAGGGAATACGATAGCCCCCCACAGCGCACCGACGAATACCAGCATCACGAGGATATCCAGTGAGAAACTGGCGAAGGTAATACCGAGCATCGTCGCGACAATCATGGTCACACGACCGATGAGCAGCATGCGTCTGGGGTCTGGCTTGCCGCGGGCGATATTCTTGCCGTAGACATCGGCCATGATGATGGCGGACAGCGCAGATAGATCAGAATCGGCGGTGGACGACAGTGAGCCGATCACCAGAATGAAGAACAGTGCGATGAAGAAGGGCGGCAAGTACTCAGACACCATCTGAGGGATCAGATTGTTCATGTCGCCATTCATGGGCTCGACACCCAGTGTCAGCGCCATCAGGCCGATCATGCCCAGGCCGATGACGATGGCGCCATAGCCTACGGTCGCCGTGATGAAGGTCGGTTTGATGTGGTCTTCATTGACGGCAAAGAGGCGCTGGGAAATGGTCTGGTTACCGATCGCGTAGGCCAGTACAGCCACGAAGAAGGGAGCCCCCTGATTGAGGATGGCATCCATCGAGAAGAAGTCCGCCTGTTGTGGCGTGACATGCTTCAAACCTTCGACGAGCTCTGCAGGCCCCCCCATGGCAAAGAACACCGCGGGTATGATGATGATGGCGATGGCCATCAGGGCGACCAGCTGGGCGAAATCGGTCAAGACCGATGCGCGGAAGCCAGACCAGAAGGTGTAGAAGAGCACCCCTGTCCCCGCCATGATCACGCCCGCCTGGAACGACAGCGGAGACAGCACGGAGACCAGTGCGCCGGCGGCAGTGAAGTTGACCATCAGGCTGATGATGCTGCCTAGCACGTTGGAGAAGGCCAGGATCAGCTGGCTGCTTGAACCGTGACGCGCATGGATCAGCTCCCCCAGCGTGTGGGCATTGGGGGCAAGCTTGCGGAACCGACGGCCGAAGGGATAGATGAATAGAATCATCAGTGCCCCCCAGAAGCCATAATGTATCGGGCCAGAGACGCCATAGGTGAAGCCCGAGGTAGCTGCTGCGTAGAACGATGCCGCCCAGATCCAGGTGGCGGTCATGCTCGCAGCGCCCATGCCGAAGCCGACTCTATGGTTGGAGACCATGAATTCGTCAGCATCTTCGGTTTTCTTGCGGATGCTGAGTGTTATCAGATAGGTGCCGCCATAGAAGGCAACCAATAGCAGCACGACAGTCAGCGTCGAGAATTGATATAACGATTCATTGTTCAAGAACGGACCCTCTGTGGGTTAACAGGGCACTGGTCAGCAGCAGAAATCACTGTCGACAGCGACGAGTAATGAGAGGAAGGTTCTTAGCCGTAGACGAATACAGCATTATTTGCACAGGCAACTGAGGTCCTGCGCAGCGCGATATGCCACGTCATTGATTATCGGCAGACTCAGTCGGTAGTGACTGGGCCCTTAGCACTTCCCGTCGAGGAAAGTGGCGGGGGGAGGACGTCGGGGCATGCATCGTCCTTCATCAGTATAATGAAGTCTCATGATCTTCCTTGTTATTGAGTGTAGCCATCAGCTATGGCGGTTTTTTTAAGCAATATCCTTGGTCTACGGCATACGCTATGCACCCTGAGCGACTGGTCGCCAGGCACGTAAATGTATGCGGAATGTAACAATTATTTTTTCGTATTATACTTTCCACAAGCAACCATAAATTATTCGAATCAATATGTCCAATTTGTCTCTATACGGCAGCTATTCTGAGTTCAATCAACGATATTCAAACTAAATTGCGATAGGAAAAGGAAATGCTACCCAGCAGGGGGGCATTACTCAGGCTATCAATGTTCGTGGGTTGGTGTCTGCTGATTAGTTTGTTTCCATTTGGCAGTATTGTATTGCATGTATTCTGTTGTCAGGGGAATCGTGTGGATAATGCGTAGAGTGATAATTCGAAGAGTTATAAAGGCTAAGTTGAGCTGTTTTTTACATTTAATTCTCTATTGGCGAATCACTAAAAAAGGGCTTTTATTGGACGCTGATAAATCTCGAATGCCATTTTCGGAGTTTTATATATGTCTGTCAGGATCTGTTTTATTTCAGATTTTTATTACGGTAATTATAAAACTGATAGTGAAGTAGCATCATTCTCCGCCATCAGTTTTGTAATAACGTTTCACTCGATGTTTGTCTCCACCAAATGATTGATCATCGCAGTGGCGGAGGAGACAGTCTCGGGAGGCGTGCTTCCAGCAGCATCGCAGCATGCATGACTTTCATATCTTCAAATTTCGCGCCGATCAATTGCAGGCCGACCGGGAGCCCCGTGTCATCCAGGCCACAGGGCAGTGATGCGGCTGGCTGTTGTGTCAGGTTGAAGGGGTAGCTGAATGGCGTCCACTCCATCCAATCTTGATGATCGCCGTCGGGAGGCACGTTGAATCCGGCAGCAAAGGGAGAGAGTGGCAGAGTGGGAGTGACCAGTAGATCCCATTTTTGATGGAAAGCCTGCATGTGCGCAGTCAGTGCCGTGCGCTCGCGTCCCGCTTCCAGATAGCGAGCCAATGAAATCTTGCTGCCTCGCTCAGCGATGTCCAGGAAACCCGGGTCCATCTCATTGAGCTGATTCTTTGCAAGTTTTTCGACGACTTGTGTAGCACCAGCAAACCAAAGCGTATTGAAGGTATCCAGAGGGCACGAAAAAACCGGGTCGATCTCTATGATCTCAGCGCCCAGCATCGCCAATTGCATTACTGCTTCATCCACTCGTCGACGTATGTCGTCAGCCACATCGACATAACCCAGTGTCGGGCTATAAGCGATTCGCCAACCCTCGAGAGAACGAGGTGGCGGAGCATTCCAATCAGGACACTGCGGATTCCCGAGGAAGCCGTCGCGCGCATCGGGTTGCGTCATGCTGGCCAGCATCAAGGCACTATCTGCTGCAGTACGTGTCATGGGACCTAGATGCGAAAGAGTCGACATGGCACTTGAAGGCCATTGCGGGATCCAGCCGAACGTTGGCTTCAAGCCGAAGGTACCTGTGAAACTGCACGGAATCCTGATCGACCCTCCTGCGTCACTCCCCTGATGCAACATGCCAAGATTCAAAGCGGCTGCTGCACCGGCCCCCCCAGAGGAACCTCCCGGAGTCAGCGACAGATCCCAGGGGTTGCGCGTGACACCATGAAGAGGGTTGTCCGTAACGCCTTTCCAGCCAAATTCTGGCGAGGCAGTCTTGCCTAGAAATATCGCCCCGGCGTTACGCAGATGCCCTGCCACGGGAGCGTCCGTGGTATTGGGAGCCTCGGCATCTGAGGTGGCTGAACCATATCGCGTTGGCATGTCGCGCGTCAGTGTGAGGTCCTTGATGGTTGTCGGTACCCCGTCCAACGGGCCACAAGGACTGCCGTTCATCCAGCGAGTCTCTGACTCTTGAGCTGTCTTCATTGCCTCATCGTGCACAACGTGAACGAAGGCATTGATGCTCGGGTTCATGTCGTCGATACGCGCAAGGCAGTCACGAGTCAATTCAATGGGAGACAGCTCATGACGTCGGAACAAGTCGAGCGCTTGATGGGCTGTCAGCTCTGAAAGCTGGGTAGGAAGATTGTGGTGCTTCATGAGAATGAGTTCTCCCTTGTAGAGGTGTGGCGTTAACCATTCGATGGGCCAGGAATATCTCAGCACGCTGAAAGTGCCAGTCATGTCACGGAGATGGGGGATAAGAAGATGCTCTCGAATTGAGTCCATGACGCGATAAGAGAGTGGAAAATACGGGGCACAAAAGAGTAAGGGCCTGCCATGAGCAGACCCCTATACCTTTCGTTATTGAGCGCTGGTCGCCTGACGGGATTCGGAGTCGGAGACTTCGAGCTGTTCGGGATGATATTCGGCAGTGTAGTCCTGGCGAGCCTTGGCGAAGCGCTCGACGACATCATGATCCTGTCGCTGCATGGCCAGGCTCAATACGACAAATACCGTAGCGTTGAGAATCAGGCCCCAGATGCCAGCATGTAGGCCCAAGGGGTTGCTGATACTGGATCCATATGAGAGCCACAGTACGGTTGCCACCCCTAGCATGAGTCCCCAGAAGGCCGCCATGGGATGGGCTCTGCGCCAAGTGATCGCGCCCAACGTCGGCACGATCAGCTGGGCTGTTCCTGCCAGAGCTGCAATACCGATGGTCACGAGGAGTCCCGGGACGGTGAGTGCCAGAATATAGGCCGCGAGGGAGAAGCCGACCAAAGAGAGGCGTCCAATATGGACGATTCTTGCCTGATTGGCGGCAGGATTGACGTAGCGCTTATAGATATCCATGGTCACGACGGTTGATACCGCATGAATCTGTGAATTTGCCGTGGACATTGCTGCCGCCGCGCCTGCGGCCATTATCAACGACGCCAGCAGGTAAGGGGCATAGTTCATCAGCATGACGGGGAGGATCTGATCAGCGTTCTCCAGACCCGGCTCGAGTAGCACACCGGTATAGCCCGTCAGGACTGAACCGAAGTACGCGAATGCAGCAAGCCCCAGCAGGAACGGCATCAAACCAAACAGCTTGCCGCTTTTTACGGAGTACATGCGTAGCCAGATTTGCGGGCCCATGAAAGCCCCGATGGCGACAATCACGAACAATGAGAACCACATGGAATAGCCCATGTTGCCATTTGGCCCGGGCAGGGTTAGATGCCCTGGTGAGCTGCTGGCAAGTTGGGCGAACATGCTGGTCGGACCGCCGACTTGGCCTGCGATGTAGTAGCCCGCATACATCATGCCGAAGAACAGAAGTGCCCCATAGATCACATCAGTCCAGGCGATGGCACGGATCCCACCGACCCAGACATAGACAATGATGATGAAGTAGAACAGCAGGGCAGCCAGCCAGAAGGGCACGACGCCCCCAGAGGCGACCTCAATCAGGTAGGCGCCGCCTGTAAGCTGTATCTGCAGATAAGGCACGGTGAAGATAAGCGTGATGACGGCGACAAGAATTCTCAGCGCTTCACTGTTGTAGAAGTCTCCCATCAGGTCTGACGGTGTCAGGTAGTCGAAGCGTTTTCCGAGATACCAGACCCGTTTACCCACCCAGTAATACATGAAACCAAATAGTAGATTCCACGCCAGTGCCGTGAGATAGATCGGTCCACTGGTATAGAACGTGGCGTTCGAGCCAAGGAAGGCAAATGCGCTCCACCAGGTGGCCGCGACCGTGAAGAACACGGCAACGCTGCCCATGGCTCTTCCCTGGACAAAGAAGTCCTCACTGGTGGTTTGAGCTTTGCGTGCTGACACGAGCCCGACGATCAGGGGGATGATCATGAAGGCCGCGATGATCAAGATACTTCCTGTCATGGTGAGCTCCTCAGCGATTATCGGTAGTTGAGGGGGCTTTAGCACTACCCCAGTTAGTCAGGTAGGCGTACAGGAAGACTGCGGTAAGAAAGCCCCACCACACTAGATTCCAGACAAGGAAGAACGGGATCCCCATCACCATGGGCTCGATCTTGTTGGCCATCAGGACCAGGGGACTTTCCAGCATGGCAAAGCCAAACAGCATACATCCATATATCGCGATCTTTCGGGCAGTAAAACGCTTTCTCATTGCATTCCCCTTTATTGTGTTTGTGGGGCGAGTTGAGGCCTGCCGTGGGACCACGTCAGGACACTTGAGTGGCAATGTTTCATTTATTGTATTTATGCGTATAAATAGAGATAGGTGAGAAACAGAATCTCGTCAAGAAATTGTCGTAAGAGAGATATCACTCGCAGTGTCCTGAAAGAGAAACCACTAGGTAGAGCGTGATGCCATGGCAGTAGCTGTTGCAGTGTGACTTCGTTGTCAGCGTCTGTACCCGCGACGCGGGCCCCCAAAATCTGGATAATGGCCCCATCGCGTAGCCGCCTTCGAGGCGCGCATGCTCATACTCTTCACAGCGGTGCATCGTTCATGGAAATCAAGGTCAACTTTCTCGACAACCTGAGGCTCGAGGCGAAATTCGATGACTTCACGGTCATCACCGATCAGCCCATTCGTTACAAGGGTGATGGTTCGGCACCGAGCCCGTTCGACTACTTCCTTGCATCGTCAGCGCTGTGCGCGGCGTACTTCGTGAAGGTGTACTGCGTGGCGCGGGACATTCCGGCCGAGAACATTCGTTTGTCGCAGAACAATATCGTCGATCCGGAGAACCGCTATAACCAGATCTTCAAAATTCAGGTTGAGCTGCCGGAAGAACTGTCGGACAAAGACCGCCAAGGCATCCTGCGTTCCATCGAGCGCTGCACTGTGAAGAAGGTCGTCCAGACGGGGCCGGGCTTTGAGATCGAGACGGTCGACAATCTCGACGAAGACGCCCAGGCACTGCTGATGGCAGAGCCGCCGGAAGGGCAGAGTACCTGGATAGAAGGCAAGGACCTGCCGCTGGAGCAGACCATCGCCAACATGACCGGTCTGTTGAATGACCTTGGCATGAAGATCGAGATCGCCTCCTGGCGCAACATCGTGCCGCATATCTGGTCACTGCATATTCGTGATGCTGCGTCGCCGATGTGTTTCACCAATGGCAAAGGCTCGACCAAGGAGAGCGCACTGTGTTCGGCACTGGGCGAGTTCATCGAGCGTCTGAGCTGCAACTTCTTCTACAACGATCAGTTCTTCGGCGAAGCCATCGCTGACAGCGAGTTCGTGCATTACCCGAACGAGAAGTGGTTCCAGCCGGGCCCGAACGACGAGATCCCGGAAGGCGTGTTGGACGATTACTGCCTGGAGATCTTCAATCCGGACGGTGAGCTGGGTGGCTCCAATCTGATCGACACCAACTCCGGGCGTGCGGATCGTGGCATCGTGTCACTGCCGTTCGAGCGCAAGTCAGATGGCGAGACGGTTTACTTCCCGTCCAATCTGATTGAGAACCTGTATCTGAGTAACGGCATGAGTGCGGGTAATACCCTGCCGGAAGCGCAGGTGCAGTGTCTCTCGGAGATCTTTGAGCGAGCCGTGAAGCGCGAGATTCTCGAACAGGAGCTGACGCTGCCAGATGTGCCGCAAGAGGTGCTGGCCAAGTTCCCCGAGATCGTCGAGGGCGTCGAGGCGCTCGAGGCACAGGGCTTCCCGATTCTGGTCAAGGATGCCTCGCTGGGCGGACAGTTCCCGGTCGCATGCGTCACATTGATGAACCCGAAGACTGGCGGTGTGTTCGCCTCCTTCGGCGCGCATCCAAGCTTTGAAGTCGCGATCGAGCGCAGCCTGACCGAGTTGATGCAGGGCCGTAGTTTCGAGGGCCTCAACGACTTCATGCCGCCGACTTTCAGCTCGCATGCGGTTTCCGAGCCGAACAACTTCGTTGAGCACTTCATCGACTCTTCCGGCCTTGTCTCGTGGCGTTTCTTCAGCTCGAAGACGGATATCGAATTCGTCGAGTGGGATTTCTCTGGCAGCAATGAAGAAGAAGTCGCCAACTTGTTCGGCATTCTCGAGGAGATCGGCAAGGAATCCTATATGGCCGTGCACGAGGATCTCGGCGCGCCGGTCTGCCGTATTCTGGTGCCGGGCTATTCTGAGGTCTATCCGGTCGAAGACCTGGTGTGGGACAACACCAACATGGCGCTGGACTACCGCGAAAACATCCTCAATCTGCATCGTCTAGAGGACGACCAGCTGGCGGATCTTTCGGAGCGTCTGGAGGAAAGCCAGCTTGATGATCATATGGACATCAAGACGCTGATCGGCATCGAATTCGACGAGAATACCGTGTGGGGTCAGCTGACAATTCTTGAGCTGAAGCTGATGATCGATCTCGCGCTGGGCCTGCATGAAGACGCGCTGGATCGCGTCGAAATGTTCCTGCAGTACAACGACAACACCGTCGTGCGTGGTCTTTATTATCAGGCCACGAAAGCAGTGCTGGAGATTACCCTCGATGACGAGCTGGAGCTGGAAGATTACCTCTACAACTTCCGCCGCATGTTCGGTGAAGAGACGATGGCGGCGGTTGTCGGCTCTGTGGAAGGTGAGGTTCGCTTCTATGGTCTTGAGCCGACCAACATGCAGCTGGAAGGTCTTGATCGTCACCAGCGTCTGATCGAAAGCTATCAGAAGCTGCACGCGCATCGTGCTGCATTGGCCGCCAAGCAGGCATGATGGGCTAATATCGTCGTGAAAACCCTCCTTTATCTGCCGGTAAAGGAGGGTTTTCGTGTCTGGGCGTGTAGAAACTTCTCGACCGCATTGGCGGGGCATTGTCAGACGACCGGTAGCATCGATTCTGGTATATTCAATACTTAAAATATTTCAATGCATGGAGGCATTATGTTACTGGTCGTCGGCTTGGCCCTGAATCTGTTGTTCGTGTTGTTTTTCCCGCAAATTGCAGCAGATAGAGACATGTCGGGAGATACTGCATTCGTCTTCCAGATGTCGCTGTTCGCCAGCTGGTGCATCAGTGTATTTGGCGCTGCCTTGCTGAAAGTCGGCAAGCACAAGGCCGGCTTCATTCTGGTGGCAATCGGTAGTCTGTTGTTCGTTCCTCTCGGGCTTATTGCCATGATCGGTGCACGCAAGTTGAAGGAGAAAGATCAAGGGTCGTCTCTTGAAGCGCGTCGCGAAGCCTTGGCGAACGCTGACAAGGACGCTGCATGAGCACTCAGGTTGCAACGGCGGAGCCGCTCGATTTCTATGCGGACAAGCACTCACGAATGAACATGACATTGGCCTGGATTGCGTTGGCAATTCTTGTCGTGGTGTTTCTGTTCACTATATCCCAGAACATGACTAGCTCTGGTTTCGCGCCGCTCGTCATGGCTATCGTCATCTGCTTCATGCATGGCAATGCCTACAAGAAAAAACCAGCGGCTATCCTGGAGACAGATCACGTGTCGTTGCTGCTCAATCCTCTGGCGGGGCGCAAGCTGGCACTCTACAAGGAAGTGACCGGTCTGACGCTCAAGAAGGGGAAGGTATGCATCATCAAGTATGTGCAATCTGATGATGCCAAGTCGCGCGAAAAGACACTCAAGCTCAGCCTCAACATGTTTGATGAGGGACAACGCAATCCCCTGATGGAAGAGCTTTCGGTGCGTACCGGGTGCGATATCCTTCGCTCATAAGGAAAGATGGAGGGGGCTGTCAGAACGTTTCTTTCGCGAAAGTCCTTGATGGCTTGGAAGGAGTGTCTGGTATTGGGACAGCCTCCACAAAAAGCGCCCGCATAAGCGGGCGCTTTTTGTGGTTATTTCGCGACCTGGTGAGCCATCCATGCTCGGAAGCCATACTGCCATGGAGGTAGTTGATCACTTCGCTCCACCCGGTTTTTCAAGGCACCCAAACCAGGGGTAGAAATAGTGACCGTATCACCAAGGTGGTGAGTGAAGCCTTGGCCTGTACCATCACGGTCCTGAATGGGGGAGAACATGGTGCCGAGAAATAACATGAATCCATCGGGATACTGATGATGTGCACCGACAGTTTGTGCGATTAGCTCTTCAGGATCACGACTGATTTCGCGCATGTCACTGGAGTCCTCAAGCATGAAGTTATCATCCTTCCCTTCGATACGTAGACTCACGAGCGCAGATCGCACATCGTCCATGCTGAAATGTTCATCGAAGAGGCGAATGAACGGACCAATAGCGCAAGAGGCGTTATTGTCCTTGGCCTTACCCAGTAGTAGAGCGCTCCGGCCCTCTACATCACGTAAGTTGACGTCGTTGCCCAGCGTTGCGCCTTTGGCATGACCGTGCGAGTCCACTGCTAGCACTATTTCTGGCTCAGGGTTATTCCAGTGTGAGCTTGGATGTAGCCCGACCGAAGCGCCGAAGCCCATTGATGATAGCGGCTGGGACTTGGTGAAGACTTCGGCGTCTGGTCCTATGCCTACTTCCATGTATTGAGACCAGGCGCCGCGCTCCTGAAGCTCCTTCTTTAGTGTCATTGCGGCATCAGAACCCGGAACGATTTTCGACAGATCAGTGCCAATGAGATGCTTGAGCTCTTCACGTAATTCATTGGCACGTGCCGGATCTCCTCCTGCATTTTCCTCGATGACACGTTCCATCAGACTGACGGCAAAGGTTACACCACAGGCTTTTATTGCCTGTAAATCACAAGGCGCCAGTAAATAAGGAGGGGTCGCGGGGGATGAGAGAGAGTTACTGAAAAGAGTATCGATATCACAAAGGGTCTCACCCTGTGCGCAGGCCGCGAGAGAGCTGGCATTCTCGTGATCAAGTAGATCTGCCATCACGTTGACAGTGGCTGAAATGTCAATAACCTCACGGTCACGAACTACCACGATGCCGGGGCCCCGCTTCTCGCTACGCCAGACACGACCCACAAGCAAGGCACGTTCATGGTCTTGGGGTAGTAGAGAAATATCCCTATTTATAGTCTTAGCACTAAACATGAAGCCTTTTCCTTTTGAGATGAATAGTCAGAAGAGTGTGATGGCTAATCATGTGTCGCTGGCAGTATCCGACCTGGCGACATCATGCCTCTGGGATCAAGCTGGCGTTTTATACCGCGCATTATTTCGTGTTCGGGTGCTGTCAGTGTTTCCAGGAAGGGGGCTTGTTTGGCTCGACCGATGCCATGTTCTGCGCTGATACTGCCAGAAAACTCGGCGACTATATCGAATAGCTGAAGCTCGAGTTCGTGCAGTAAACTGCGCTTGGCCTCTTGTTCGAGAGTCGGGGGTGGCAAGACATTGAAATGAAGATTTCCATCTCCGACATGCCCATAAGCAATCACCGTACACTCAGGAGATGTTTCTTCCATGGATAACTGCGCTCGGTGGTGGAATTCGGACAATGCTGATAGGGGCAGTGATACATCGGTTCGCAAATGTTCTCCGCGTCGTTGTTGTCCCTCAAGCATGGCTTCACGAATTCTCCAGAGCTGCTTGGCCTGATGATCGCTGGTCGCCAAGACACCATCGTTGATCCATCCGTTCTCGATACCGATCTCGAACAGAGCTTCTATCATGCCATCCAGATTTACCGGACCGCTGGCCGCGACCTCCATCAAAATATAGACAGGGTGTCCCTCATCAAGAGGGTCTGGAAGGTCGGGGGCGACCTCAATGGCGAGTTCGAGGCAGATGCGGGGGATCAACTCGAAAGCGCTCAATAGGTCGCAGCAGCTACGGCGTGATTGAGCATAGAGCTTGAGTACAGACTCTACATCCGGGCAGCCGATCAGCGCAGTACGCGTCACTTGCGGGCGGGGAAACAGCTTGATCACGGCACCGGTCACGATGCCAAGCGTGCCCTCGGCACCAATGAACAGCTGCTTCAGATCGTAGCCTGTATTGTTCTTGTGCAGCGCTTTCATGTCGCAGAGCAGGCGCCCGTCAGGTAGCGCCACTTCCACCCCTAGTACTAGCTGGCGCATCATTCCATAGCGCAGCACGTTTAGACCACCTGCGTTGGTGGCAATATTCCCCCCTATCTGACAGCTTCCCTGTGCCCCGAGTGTGAGAGGAAAGAAGCAGTCTTCCGCTTCGGCAGCGTCCTTGATGGTTTGCAATATGCATCCGGCATCAACACTCATGCTGAAATTGATAGGATCCACGTGACGAATTCCATTCAGACGCTCAAGGCTGATCACCAGCTCTGGCGTGTCCCTGTCCGGCAGTGCGGCTTCCACCAATCCACTTCCTCCGCCCTGAGGAACAACAGGAATATCATTTCGGTGGCAATATCCCAGAATTTCGGCTACCTGCTCTGGAGTCGCTGGGCGAGCGATTGCCAAGGGAATACCGCCCTGCGCGCCGGCCCAATCAATCCGGTAACGCGCGATATCAACATCATCACAAAGGACTCCAGAAGGTCCCAGCGTAGTGGTAAGAAAGGTAAGCAACTCATCGTGTGCGGTCATGATGTGGTCCCATTGAGCATGACTGAGCAATTACCTTTTGATGATGCAAGGTGATGCCCGTCTACGTGAATATGTGCCGAACTCATCTGAGTCCAGTAGTGAATTTCTGAGCTCAGAGCGGCCAGGAATATTGCGGCAGAATTCGAAGGACCTATCGGAACCACAACACCACCCCCGGGAATAGCAGGAAGACTGCCAATAGCCCGACAAGTGTGAAATAGAAGGGCATGAGACTCTTTACCAGGCTTTCCATGCCGACTTTTCCGACGCCACAGCCAACGTACAATACGGTTCCAACAGGCGGTGTGATCAGGCCAATGCCAAGAATGAATGACATCAGGACACCGAAGTAAACAGGATCAATGCCAAGCTTGACGACGACTGGTGTCATCAGCGGAGCCAGGATGACCATTGCTGGCGTTAAATCCATGAAGAAACCCACTACCAGCAGGAAGGCAGAGAGTATCAGGAGCAGGAGGAGCCTATTCTCGGTGATGGTCGATAGACTGGTAACAAGCTGCTGAGGAATCATGTTCGCTGTCAGCAACCAGGCCAGCACACTGGCGAAGGCGAGTAGTAGCATCACCACGCCTGTCAGCCTGCCGGTGGCAGCACATAGAGAGAAAAAGCGTTTGAGGCTAAGGCTGCGATAGACAAAAAACGACACGGCAAAGGCATAGACCAGTGCAATGGCGGCGCTTTCTGTCGGAGTGAAGACTCCCGTGAGAATGCCACCGACGATAATGATAGGAAGAAGCAATGCCAGAACTGCATCCTTGAGCGCGTCCTTGAGCTCAGGGAACGAGAAGGGTTGTCCGCGGCCATTCTTGCGTGATTGCACATAAGTCGTGGCGGCAAGGCCCAGGGTAATCAGAATGCCAGGGACGATACCTGCGAGAAACAATTGTGAAATCGAGGTGTTGGTGACCACGCCGAAGAGAATCATTGGGATAGAAGGAGGGATGATGATGCCAACGACGGAAGCCGCAACTACGATGGCAGTGGCGAGCGGGGCGCTATAGTGGTGCCGTTTCATGGGTTCGATCATCATGCTACCTACGGCAGAGGCATCTGCTACTGCTGAACCACTGATTCCACCGAAGAACATCGATGTCATCACTGCCACCTGACCGAGTCCCCCTGCGACAAAGCCGACCAAGGCGCTCGCCAGGCGTACCAATCGCGTAGCAATCCCTCCTTCACTCATCACTTCACCGACGAGAATGAACAATGGAATGGCGAGTAGTGGAAAGGAGTCGAGTCCATTGACGGCTTGAGCCACAATTGGTGACAACGAATAGTCGGCGTAGAAGAAGATGAACAGGCTAATGGCGCCAAGGCCGAAAGAGATCGGCATACCGATCACGATGCAGATGGCCAGACCGATCAGAATACTCCAAAGAATCATGTTGCTTGTCTCCGCAGTAGCTCGATAAGCGCGAGTGTGTTGGCAATCAGAGTGAGGATTGCCATGACAGGCATGGCGCTATAAAGCCATGTCTTGGGAATACCCAGCATTGGTGTGGCACTCGTATAGCCTGAGATCAGATCCGTGAATCCGACCAATATGCAAATGCACACTACATAAATAATGGCAATGGCCATGAGCTCAAGCAGCTTGCGTATACCGGAAGGAGCGAGCTCCTTGAAGTAAGTCACCGCTACATGCTCTCGTTCGAGGCTGCCGAGTCCGGCACCGAGCAGGACAAGCCAGATGAACAGTACGCGTGACATCTCTTCGGCCCACTCGTATGACGTGTTGAGTACGAAGCGACCGAAAACATTGGCGGTAACGCAAAACACGACCCCGATGACAAGGAGTCCGACAGATATCCTCAGGGTGGTGGTGATGTACCTCAACCAAGCTGGGGCTGTTGTCTGTAACGACATGAGTCACCTCCCTGGTGACGCGCCCTGCGTTGCCGCGAAATATGGCAATACAGGGCGCTTTGGGTAGAAGGGACTACTGTGAAACTGCGCGGATATCGTCTATCAACTTACCGCCAATCTTTTCACGCCAGTCGTCATAGACGGGAGCTAAGCTGTTCTGGAATGTCGCGACTTGTTCAGGTGTGAGCTCCGTTATTTTCATGCCTTCATCGATCAATTCCTGCTTGATCTGGACATTCATGGAGCGACTCACCTCGCGCTCATAGTCACCCATCTGCTGAGATGCTTCCGTCACCAGTTGCTGGTAGCCATCGGGAAGTTTTTTCCAGAAGCGTTCGGATACCAGCGTGATGAAGGGGGTGTAGACGTGGTTCGACTCAGTGGCATAGCCCTGGACTTCGTTGAATTTTGAGGACTGGATAGTGATCCAGGGATTTTCTTGTCCATCCACCACACCTTGCTCAAGTGCCGTGAAGAGTTCAGCAAAGGACATGGGAGTCGGATTGGCACCAAGGGTGCGCCAGATATCCAGATGAATCGGATTCTGCATGGTGCGGACCTTGAGGCCACCAAGATCACCAGGAGTCGTCACGGCCTGCTTGCTATTGGTCAATTGGCGATAGCCATTCTCTGCCCACCCGATGGCGACCAGACCATTCGTGCTAGCAGTTTCCAGCATGCGATCGCCAATCTCTCCATCCAGTACTTCATCCGCGACTTCTGGCGTGGGGAACAGGAATGGAAGATCGAATACGGCAAACTGAGGAAACATACTGACCAAGGGTGAGGTAGAAGGTGCCGTCATCTCCAGGGTGCCCGCCTGCAACGCGCTGACAGCCTGCAAGTCATCGCCAAGCTGAGCGCTGTGAAAAAGCTCGACCTGGATATGGCCCTCACTTCTTTTCTCGACAATATCCTCAAAATATTCCAGTCCACGATATTGTGCACTGGACTGTGTGGTACCTATGCTGAATTTCAACGTGTAGTCATCGCCATCACCTTGAACCACTGCTCCTTGTACTTCTGGAATGACGGGCATCTCTGTAGCGGCCTGTGCTGTCAATGATGTACTGGATAGTACAAGTGAGCTGATAGCAATCATCATAGATTTTCGAGATAATCGTGAGTTTTTATTTTCTTTACCGTGAAATGAATTGGCGTTTTTGGCGCAATGGCTTGTAATTGTTGTCATGCATTTTCTCCATAATGATAGGCCTAATGGGATTGGCCTATCGTGGAATGTCATAGTTTTAACATTCTTTTTTACGATGTTTAATGGATAGATATTTATGGCAGAGATGATTGGGTTTATTGCCACGCTTGTCCATCAGGAAATGTATGATTTATCCTAGAGTCGGGCTTCATGGTGATGCTGTACCCTGGTGAATCAGGGACAAGATAGTGACCAGATCTAATTTGTACGGGATCTACAAAATGATCATGAAGGTGATCGACATATTCGAGAAGACGACCATCGAGTGAGCCAGATATGGCGATATAGTCGAACATTGAAATATGTTGAGTATATTCACATAGGCCCACGCCACCACCATGAGGACACACTGGGACATCGAACTTTGCGGCCAGGAGCAACACAATGATGACTTCGTTTAGGCCACCCATCCGAGCAGCATCAAGCTGACAGTAATCTATAGCCTCGGCCTGCATAAGCTGTTTGAACATCACGCGATTATGGCAATGCTCACCAGTAGCAACACCGATATTTCCGAGGCGGCGGCGAATTTCAGCATGCCCAAGTATATCGTCAGGACTTGTGGGCTCCTCGATCCAATGAGGATTGTACTCAGCCAATCGACGCATGTTGACGATGGATTCATCGACATCCCACATCTGATTCGCATCCATCATCAGAGTACGTTCTTCACCGATTTCCTCGCGCAATATGGCAGCGCGGCGACGGTCTTCCTCAATGTCTCCACCCACTTTCTGTTTGAAGTGTTGCCAACCATCATCAATGGCTTCACGACATAGCCGTCGCATCTTGTCTTCTGAATAACCTAACCAGCCAGCCGAAGTGGTATAGGCCGGATAGCCATTTTTCCGAAGCTCGGCCTCACGTTCGGCTTTACCCGATTCACGACGCTTGAGTATCGATATTGCTTCTTCAGGTGTCAGGGCATCGGTGACAAACCGAAAGTCCAGGCAGTTGACGAGCTGCTCAGGGCTCATGTCGGCCAGAAGCTTCCAGACAGGTTTACTTTCACGTTTGGCCCATAGATCCCAAATGGCATTGATCATGGCGGCGGATGCCAGGTGGATGACACCTTTCTCAGGACCTAGCCAACGTAGCTGGCTATCACCACTCGTGAGTTCACGCCAGAATTCCCCCATACGCTGGGTAATGTCTTCGAGTCGTTGCCCCGTCAGGCGTGAAGCTAGAGAGTTCACGGCTGCTACGCAGATCTCGTTGCCTCGTCCGATAGTGAAGGTAAGGCCGTGTCCGGTGACATCCTCACCCTGATCGGTATGAAGAATCACATAAGTGGCGGAGTAATCCGGTGCTGCATTCATGGCATCAGAACCGTCAAGGTCCCGAGAGGTTGGGAAACGAATATCAAGTGCTTCAACGCGAGTAATAATTGTCATTCTAGTGAGTGTCCTATTGTTTTTTGATCCTGATATTCTGGCTGTTTGAATAAGTTACGAACTCAAAAGCATGCTTTTTCGAGCATGATATATTTCTACGTCTGATAGACTTTGGTGCCATTGTGATAAATTATTCTTACGATATATCACCGATGAAATCTATGAGTTTCGTAGAATGTATTTTGCTCATTTTCTTTCTATTGAATATTTTTATCAGAGAATTTTTCATGGATTTTTCAAGTCTGTTTTTCACTGACAAGTCAGTGTATGTAAATAGTAAAAGATTCCGCCAATGGTTTTTTTTGCCTAGGCGATAACGTCAGGTTATCATCAGGTTTTAGTCCTCGAAGATAAGGTGTTTCATGTCTAATGACAGTGGTTCTCACGTGAGAAGTTGGCTGAGATTGAAGCATTTGGTGGCGCTAGTTTCCTTGGACGAAAGTCGGAATATGCATGCTGCGGCGCGACAGATGAATATCAGTCAGCCTGCCGTAAGTAAAATGCTTAAAGATATAGAAGGGTTTCTTGGGACCGCGCTATTTGTCAGAGATGTTGGAAGAATAGAGACTACTCAGGCGGGAGGGCGAGTGCTCCAGTATGCTCGACGTGTACTCAATGATACCAATCGATTGATGGATGATCTTGTGTCACTGAGAGAAGGGGGATGTGGGAAATTGATGGTAGGGTCTGTACCAGGTGCCGCTCCTGTCATGCTGCCGCATGCCATGTCCATTCTGAAGGAGACGCGTCCACAGTTGGCAATCAGTCTTCTCGAGAATTCCAGTGACCGACTGCTTGTTGATCTGGAGTATGGCTTGCTAGATGTCGTGATAGGGCGCTATACAGAACACTCCCAGCGTCATCTTTTCGATTTTCATCGTCTTAAAGAAGAGCCGGTATCAGTGGTGGTAAGACCTGACCATCCACTATGTCAGGAAGTTCCAACATTATCTGATGTCGTCAGATGGCCATGGGTATTACACCCGATGACCAGTCCGATGCGCGGGCTTTTCGAGGCAGCCCTCGCTGAAGCAGGTGTGCCTTCGCCTCGAAATGTCATTGAAACGACATCGACACAGGCATCTCTTCAGCTGATAGCATCCTCGGATACCCTGTCCGTATTACCGAGCTCGGTATTGAAGACATTATTCGTCGAAGGAAAATTTGCGACATTGCCACTAGTTATCGGTGACCCACTCGGATACTACGGTGTAATGACTCGACGTGATGAGCCTCATACTGAAATCATGTCTGATTTTATAGCGGCGCTTGTTTCATCATCGGATTAGGGAAGTTGGGTGTGGTTGATACGTTACATTGATGTTTCTTTCTACTGTTTTGACACGCCATTAATGTGGAGTGAGATGATAAGTTATGATGAGATATTCATTGTTTCAGCTATGGTTTCAGTAGAGAAATACCAAGTCTATTAAGGGAGAGCACTTTATTGATGGAGTGCTCTCCCTCTTATGAGATATCTCTTGCCAGCCAGGCCCTGTTAGATTTCGCGTTTACCGTCCATCAGTCGGCTGACACCCAATGGATTATTATCCTTAAGTGCTTGGGGAAGCAGGTCTTCGGGCAGGTTCTGATAGCACACTGGGCGTAAGAAGCGGTGTATCGCAGCACTTCCTACTGAAGTGGTACGTGAATCTGATGTGGCTGGATAGGGGCCGCCGTGAACCATGGCGTGACAGACTTCCACACCTGTTGGCCAGCCATTGACCATGACACGCCCAGCTCGGCGTTCCAGCGTAGGAAGCAGTGAGCGAGCGATATCGATATCTGTATCATCCATCTGAAGAGTTACTGTCAGTTGTCCTTCCAGGTGTTCGGCAACGCGCTTAAGATCGCTGAGGTCAGAGCACTCTACGATCAGTGAAGTAGAGCCGAAGATTTCCTCTTGCAGAGCCTTATCTGCCAAGAAATCGCCAGCATTGGCGATGAAGAGCCCAGTCTGGCATTGGTTGGGCCCTTCGCCAGCCTCGCCATATGCGACGTGTCGAGCATGATTGTTGGAGGCCAGCTTTTCCACTCCCTTGCTGTAAGCATCGTAGATACCTGGTGTCAGCATGGTTTGACCGCCACTCGATTTGATCTCCGTGCTGGCGGCATCAATGAATGCGTCCAGGCCCGCGCTCTTGATGCCGACCACGATCCCCGGGCTGGTACAGAATTGTCCGGCGCCCATGTTGAGTGAACCTACAAATGCTTTACCTAGGTCAGGACCGCGAGTCTTGAGTGCTTCCGGTAGCAGGAATACCGGATTGATAGAGCTCATCTCTGCATAGACTGGGATAGGTTCCGAGCGATCTTGCGCGATTCTCATCAGAGCAGTGCCCCCAGAGCGGGAGCCTGTGAAACCTACTGCTTTGATCCGTTTATCACTGACGAGGGCTTGGCCAACGTCAAAGCCAGAGTCATAGATCAGCGAGAAAACTCCTTCGTCGAGTTCACACTCGGATACCGAGGCTTGTATGGCGCGGCCGATCAGTTCAGAGGTGCCAGGATGGGCGGAATGAGCCTTCACTATGACTGGGCAACCTGCGGCGAGCGCCGAGGCTGTATCACCACCGGCAACCGAGAAGGCCAGCGGGAAGTTGCTGGCACCAAATACGGCTACCGGGCCGAGGGAAATATGCCGCTGGCGCAAATCGACGCGCGGCACAGGCTGGCGTTCCGGTAGTGCGGGATCGATGCGCACATCGAGCCACTCCCCGGCGCGCACGATATTGGCAAATAGGCGCAGTTGGTTACATGTTCGCCCACGCTCACCCTCCAGCCTTGCGCGAGGCAGGCCAGATTCTCGCATGGCCCGCTCGATCAGGCTGTCGCCGATGGATTCGATATTTTCTGCAATGGCTTCCAGAAAGGTGGCTCGAGTGTCGAGATCGGTTTCGCTATAGCGATTGGAAGCCTTTTCTGCGAGCTCGCATGCACGTTCGACCTCCGCCTTGCTGCCTGCGTAATAGATTGGCTCCAGACGTTCGCCAGAGGAAGGATCGATTCCTTGGATGACAGAGCCTTGGATGACAGAGCCTTGGGTCAAGATGGCTTGACTACCGATGAGTTGCTTGCCTTCGAGGGTCATGATGATTCCTTGGTTAGGGCATGAAAGAGCGCTTAATGCTCAAGGCTGAGTTGGATCACATCAGGAAGCAGAACGGCACAGGTGGGAACGCATCTTGTAGCGTAGATCACGCTTTCGGTGTCACTCCTGCTCCTTATCTGTGCCTGACAGTCGCTGCCGGGGTATTTTCTGATCTCACTTTAGCGCCTATTTGAACAGTATGTACAACATACATAAGTATAAGTATGTCATATGAGTGTCCGCGTCTTGCTCAAGTTTCTTACTGGCATCCGAGCTGCTAGCTAACGACTGATAGTATGTTCAACATATACCTTTGTATGGTTTTTTTATTGCCGTCTCTCTCGTAGTGTTGCCACTACCACATCTGATCGCTCAGGATTCTGGCAATGACACATGACGCATCATCAGTGAGTTCATACAAAGTGCCTGCCAGCGGTGACACTCCTGCTAGTACGCCAAGACTACGTAGCGCTGAGTGGTTTGGTACTGCTGACAAGAATGGCTTCATGTATCGCAGCTGGATGAAGAATCAAGGTATTCCTGATCACGAATTTGAAGGAAAACCGATCATTGGTATTTGCAATACCTTCTCTGAATTGACCCCTTGTAACGCTCACTTTCGCAAGCTCGCCGAACACGTCAAGAAGGGGATTCTGGAGGCAGGCGGCTACCCAGTGGAGTTCCCTGTATTTTCCAATGGGGAATCGAATCTGCGACCAACGGCGATGTTCACGCGGAACTTGGCCAGCATGGACGTAGAGGAGGCCATTCGCGGTAACCCTATGGACGGCGTGGTGCTTCTGGTTGGCTGTGACAAAACCACTCCTGCACTGCTGATGGGGGCGGCCAGTTGCGACTTGCCGACGCTGGTGGTCACTGGCGGTCCGATGCTCAACGGCAAGCACGAAGGACGCGATATCGGCTCCGGCACCGTGGTCTGGAAACTCTCTGAACAGGTCAAGGCTGGCGAGATATCGCTGCATGAATTCATGTCCGCCGAGGCGGGCATGTCACGCTCGGCGGGCACCTGCAACACCATGGGCACTGCCTCGACCATGGCCTGCATGGCGGAGTCTCTCGGAGTCTCGTTGCCCCATAACGCGGCGATTCCCGCGGTTGATTCGCGTCGCTATGTTCTTGCCCACCTATCTGGGAATCGTATCGTCGAGATGGTGCATGAGGACCTGAAGCTCTCGAAGGTATTGACGAAGGAGGCTTTCGAGAACGCTATTCGCACCAACGCAGCCATCGGTGGCTCGACCAATGCAGTGATCCACCTGAAGGCCATCGCTGGACGCATGGGAGTGGGGCTCGAGCTGGATGACTGGAATCGCATCGGCCGTGGCACGCCGACCATCGTCGATCTGCAGCCTTCAGGGCGCTTTTTAATGGAAGAGTTCTACTACGCCGGTGGCTTGCCTGCAGTGTTAAGGCGCCTCGGCGAGGCCGATCGACTTCCCCACAAGAAGGCTTTGACTATCAATGGCAAGACCTTATGGGACAACGTCAGGGATGCGCCGCTGTACAACGATCAGGTAATCCGCTCGCTGGACAATCCACTGGTGGAGGACGGCGGTATGTGCGTACTACGCGGCAATCTGGCGCCAAAGGGGGCTGTGCTGAAGCCGTCGGCGGCAACTCCGGAGCTGATGCACCATCGTGGGCGTGCAGTGGTATTCGAGAATTTCGATGACTATAAGGCGCGTATCAATGATCCGGATCTCGAGGTCGACGAGCACAGCGTTCTGGTGATGAAGCACTGCGGCCCACGTGGATATCACGGTATGGCGGAGGTCGGCAACATGGGCCTGCCTTCGAAACTGCTGGCGAAGGGCGTGACCGATATGGTGCGCATTTCTGATGCCCGCATGAGCGGGACGGCCTACGGCACCGTGGTGCTGCATGTAGCGCCGGAGGCTGCGGCAGGTGGACCTTTGGCCGTCGTGCAAAACGGTGACTGGATTGAACTGGATGCTTATGCCGGAAAGTTGAATCTTGAGGTTGAGGAGGAGGTGTTGGTCCAGCGGCTAGCAGAAGGTGATCCGAGAGCAACCTCCAACCATATTGCCAGCCAGGGCGGTTATCGCCAGTTATATATAGAGCATGTGCTGCAAGCTGATGAAGGCTGTGATTTCGACTTTCTGGTCGGCTGCCGTGGCGCGGATGTGCCGAGGCACTCTCATTAGAATTCCTTGCGATATATTCATACCGATCTTTCCGACAGCGGCTCACCCGAGTCATTCAGCTCCAGAATGAGCTTGAGCACAACATCCTTCTTAAGTAATCAGATTATTGCGCTTGTCACCCTTGAATGGAGTCTCGCATGACGAATCGCCCCCGCCTCACCTCCGACCAGCTTCGCTCACGCTGGTGGTTTGATAACCCGGAACACCCGGGTACCACTGCGCTTTGTATCGAGCGTTACATGAATTACGGCGTGACCCTGGAGGAGTTGACGTCGGGGAGACCAATTATCGGTATTGCTCAATCCGGCTCCGACCTGACTCCCTGTAATCGTCATCATCTCGAGCTGGTAAAACGTGTGAAGGATGGTATTCGCGCAGCTGGTGGGGTGCCCTTTGAGTTTCCCATGCATCCAATCCATGAAAACGTTCGGCGGCCAACCGCTGCGCTCGATCGAAATCTGGCATATCTCGGTCTAGTTGAAGTGCTGCATGGTTACCCACTGGATGGTGTGGTAATGACCACTGGCTGTGACAAGACCACACCAGCCTGCCTCATGGCGGCGGCTACGGTGAACATTCCCGCTATCGTGTTATCAGGTGGGCCGATGTTAAACGGCTGGCGTGGCAATGAGAGGGTGGGGTCAGGTACGGTCATCTGGGAGCTGAGGAAGCGCTTGGCTACCGGCGACATTGAATATGCTGAATTTCTCTCCAGAGCGACTGACTCCGCCCCGTCGGTTGGCCATTGCAATACCATGGGTACTGCCTCAACCATGAACTCCATGGCCGAGGCCCTGGGGATGAGCTTGCCTGGCTCCGCGATGATTCCCGGGCCTTACAAGGAACGCTCGATGGTTGCCTATCAAACAGGCGATCGGATCGTGAATATGGTTTGGGAAGATATCAGGCCGCTCGATATTTTGACGCGCGCGGCCTTCGAAAATGCGGTGGTGGTGTGTTCCGCGTTGGGGGGGTCTTCCAATGCGCCGGTTCATGTCAATGCCATCGCGCGTCATGCCGGTGTAAAGCTCGATAACGACGACTGGCAGCGTCTTGGGCATCCCGTGCCTCTGCTGGCTAACGTGATGCCGGCGGGAGCCTACCTCGGTGAAGAATTTCATCGTGCTGGTGGGGTACCTGCCGTGGCGCTCGAGCTACTAAAGCATGGGCTGCTGAATGGTGACGTGATGACCGTCAATGGCCATACGATGGCTGAGAATCTAAAAGGTAACGATACGTTGGATGATGACGTCATTCGCCGTTTTGATAATCCGCTGGTTGCCCATGCAGGATTCTTGAACCTCAAAGGCAACCTTTTCGACTCGGCACTGATGAAAACCAGTGTCATCTCGCCGGATTTTCGGCGCCGATTCCTGGATAACCCAGAGGATATTGAGGCCTTCGAGGGCCGGGTGGTCGTATTTGACGGCTCCGAGGATTATCACGCTCGCATCGATGACCCAAGCTTGAATATCGACGCGACGACCATTCTCGTCATGCGCGGAGCGGGGCCAGTAGGGCATCCGGGTGGGGCTGAGGTCGTCAACATGCAACCTCCTGAAGCCTTGATTCGACAGGGTATCGAGTCGCTGCCGTGTCTCGGTGATGGCCGTCAGTCAGGAACATCCGGGTCGCCTTCCATTCTTAACGCATCACCCGAAGCTGCCACTGGCGGCCCCTTGGCATTGCTTGAAACCGGGGATCGGTTGCGTGTCGATCTAGGCAGAGGGCGGGTGGTTTTGATGGTGGATGAAAGCACCCTGGAGCTGAGGCGAGAACGTCTTGATGCGATAGGTGGATATCCTTATCCGGCTCATCAGACTCCGTGGCAGGAAATACAGCGAACACTGATAGAACCACTAGATCGAGGGATGACGCTACGAGGCGCCGATGAGTATCGCGATGTGGCCCGCGTCAGCCCTCCACGAGACAACCACTGATTGGCGCGCACGCAGGCCTGATCGTCGGCTAGCGATCATCCTGAGAGTCATGGTTTCAGGAGCAATGGAGCGCCTACTCAAGAGGAGTCATTTCATGGCGCCAGGTGGCATCCGTACGACTTCCCACGGCCAGCTAGCAGATGGTCGAGAGGTAACGCTCTTCACGCTGGAAAATGCCGCTGGCATGCAGGTATCGATTAGTCCCTATGGGGGAATCGTGACGTCATTGATCGTTCCGGACTGTCGTGGAAGGAGGGATGACGTAGTGCTTGGTTTCTCAAATCTGCAGGCCTATACATCGAGGGAATATCACGATGCCAGCCCTTACTTCGGGGCATTGATAGGACGGTATGGCAATCGCATCGCGGGAGGCAGCTTCATAATTGATGGTACCCGTTTTGCGTTAGCAACAAATGAAGGAGGCAATACACTTCACGGTGGGGTAGATGGATTTGAGCGTCGCTTATGGGAGGCCCGGCCTTTCAGGGAAGGGACGGGCGTTGGTCTTTCGCTGATATTGGAAAGCGCTGACGGTGATCAAGGTTTTCCTGGAAGGCTGAGCATTGAAGTGCGCTATACCCTGCTTGCGGAGAATACTCTCGATATCCGCTATCAGGCAGTGACGACGAAAGCCACTCATGTGAACCTGACGCATCATGGTTATTTCAATCTTGAGGGAGAGGGTGAGGGCAATGTTCTCGATCATCTTCTGATGATCAATGCCGACGCCTTCCTACCGATAGATGACGCTCTGCTTCCTGTCGGTGATCTTCGCTCTGTCACGGATACGCCTTTTGACTTCCGGCAACCGATCTCTATTGGCGCCCGCATCGAGACAGACGATAGGCAGCTTGTGCAGGCCAATGGCTATGACCACAATTTCGTGGTGACACAGGGGAATGAGGATAGCGAGACTCTGACACTGGCTGCGGTGCTTGAGGCACCACGGTGTGGACGAGTCATGAAGGTCTATACGACGGAGCCCGGAATTCAGCTGTATTCCGGGAACTCTCTGGATGGCAGTTTGATTGGAAAATCAGGCAACGCCTACTCAAGATATGCTGGTGTGGCGTTGGAAACACAGCACTTTCCGGACTCACCTCATCATCCGTCGTTTCCATCGACATTGCTGAAGCCCGGTGAGAGATATACCAGCAATACTCAATATCAATTTTCTACCCGTGCCGACCTGGGGCTTGCTGGCGTATCAGAAAGGGCCTGAGAGAGTATCTCGGCAGCAATTCCGCGCGCTGCGACGATGCGGCTGTCGTCGAGAACCCTTGGGACGATGCGTGAGGCATCTGGAAGCAGTCGATTCTGATGCTCCTCAAACATGGTCAGGGCTGGCTCCATCAAGGCTGGGCCAAGGCGGGTCAAAGAGCCCCCAATGACAATTTCCGCGGGGTTCAGTGTGTGATGCAGGTTCAATAGAAGCATGCCGAGTGCTTCGCCGGCATGCTTCAGTGTGGTTGCGACTCTGTTCTGCTCCGGATGACGAGCTATCGCCTTATCCAGCTCACTCTCTTCTGAAATACCCAGTGCGGCACGAATTGACCAACCACTCACCAGAGTTTCGGCACACCCTCTATTGCCGCAATGGCAATAGAGGCCGCTGGGTTGGAGTACCGTATGGCCGATTTCTCCCGCCAGACCATGAACCCCGCGGATAACGCGCAAAGGTCTGCCTTCGACGAGGCCGCTGCCTATCCCCGAGCCTGCACTTATATAAAGCAATGATCCCGGAGTGGGATGATGTGCGTTTCGGAAGTACATTTCACCAAAAGCCGCTGCTTTGGCTTCGTTATCCATCAGCCATATTCCCCCGAGATGTGGGAGACGTTCCCGCAGCATGTCGAGCAGGGCGACATCTCTCCATCCAAGATTTGGGGCCAGGCTCAGGCGTCGTTGACTTGGAGAGGTAGGGCCCGGAACGGCAAGCCCTAGTCCAAGACATTCACGCTGCTTGATCTCGGGTGTCTCGAGTATCTCCTCGACAAGGATTGCCAGCCTATCCAGCGTCTCTTCTGGAGTAGTTTGGAGCAAGGCCAAATGGCGCTCTTCAAGAATGGTTCCTCTCAGCGTGCAGGTCACGACGTGTAGTTCGTGCACACCTATCTCGACACCTACGAGTGCGTGGCGAGTTTCGTTGAGATAAAGCGCTCGTCCGGGGCGCCCACCGCCGCGGCGTTGTAAATCCCCCTCCTGTAGCCACCCTTCGTTCAGTAGTGCCTGTACGGCGGCGCCGACTGTCACCTTGGTAAGTTTTGAGCCTTGAGCGACTTCTGCTCGAGTAAGCCCCGGGGTTTGACGCAACGCCTCCAGGACGGCGCTGCGATTGAGCTGTTTCAAGAAGCTGAGGTCACCGGCTTGTGGACGAGGAGCAAAGGTCATGGGCTGGAAGGCTTCCTGTCGAACGATGGGTGAGAATTCTTACAGTGTATCAAGAAGTTGTCATTCATGACGTAGCTGAAAGCTAGACGTGGTTGGTAATCATAAATTACTAATTGGCATGAAAAGGAAGGTGAGTGATGCTGGCTCTGTGATGGAGGTGTGCTGTTTAAATATGGCGGAATAATCCATAAGTCCGTGGATAACAGGTGTCTATTGGAGAGATATGGGGGACTTAAGTGTAATGGAAGTTGGCGAAAATATCGTTAAGCTCCCATTGATAAGTAAATACTGTTAACTAACCATTTCGCAGGCTTGCCGATACAAGGGCGGACCTCATTGGGTGCCTTTCATGAGTCAGGCGCCTGAATCCACGCCATTCAGAGGTAATTTCATGACTCCACCTTCCACGTCTCCCATCGCTATCTACCCGGGATTGGCCACCAAGCGTGTGGTCATCACTGGTGGTGGTTCCGGTATTGGAGAGGGCTTGGTAACGGCTTTCGTCGAGCAGGGGGCAGAGGTCCACTTCCTGGATCTACGGGATCAGTCATCTGATATCTTAGCGGTAGGTCTTGATGGCGAAGCAGGCTCACGTGCGATCTATCACCAATGTGACCTCACCAATCTCGAAGCGCTAAAGAGAACCCTAACTGATATCGGTGATATCGATATTCTCGTCAACAATGCGGCCAACGACGATCGCCACTCACTTACTGATATTACCCCTGCTTATTTTGATGAGCGTATAGCAGTCAATCTTCGGCACTTGATTTTCGCAAGCCAGGCTGTCGCACCGGGGATGGCGCGTCGAGGAGGTGGCTCCATCATCAATATGGGGTCCATCAGCTGGCATCTCGGGCAAGCGGACCTCGCACTCTACGAAACCTCCAAGGCCGGTATTGAAGGTCTGACACGAGCGCTAGCACGTGAACTCGGGAGTGATGCCATCAGGGTCAACTGCGTCGTTCCCGGTAACGTCAAGACACCACGACAGGCATGCTGGTACTCCGAAGAGGATGAAGCGCAAATTGTCGCTGAACAGAAACTCAAGGTGCGTATTTATCCCCATCACATCGCCTCAATGGTGCTGTTTCTGGCATCAGAAGGTGGGGCTGCCTGTACTGCGCACAATTATTGGGTCGATGCGGGTTGGCTATGACGGCTGATGGCGTTTGTCAGGGATGCCATTAATTACCTGTCGTCATCATCACTCGTTTTGTCAGCAAGCAATATCAGGTTGTAAGTCACGCCAATGAATAACAAAAAGGAATTCCCATGCACGCCGAGACCTTGCCAGAGCTGGCGCAATTAAAGCATCAGCGCTATATCTTCGGAATCTGTTGTATTGCCGCTATCGGTGGCTTTCTCTTTGGTTTTGATAGTGGTGTCATCAACGGCACTGTCGATGGGCTTCAAGCCTCATTCAATTCGAATAGTGCAGGCACTGGGTTCAACGTCGCCTCAATGTTGCTGGGTTGCGCTGTCGGTGCTTTCTTTGCGGGACGTCTGGCTGACCGATTTGGTCGACGTACGCTGCTGATAGCCTCTGCCGTATTCTTCATCGTCAGTGCCTGGGGTTCTGGCGTAGCCGAGAGCTCGCTGGAATTTGTCGTATATCGGGTATTGGGAGGGATTGCAGTAGGCGCTGCCAGTGTCATGACGCCCGCATATATCAGTGAGGTTGCACCAGCCAATAATCGTGGTCGCTTGGCGACCATTCAGCAGGTGGCAATAATCTCTGGTTTATTCGTGGCTTTTCTCAGCAACTATGTATTGGCTAACGTTGCAGGGTCTTCCACGGAAAGTCTATGGCTCGGTTTTGAGGCTTGGCGTTGGATGTTCTGGATCGAGATGGTGCCTGCGACGATATTCTTCCTCGCATTATTGAGCATCCCGGAGAGCCCGCGCTTCCTGATCAGTCGGGGGCGCGAACAAGAAGCGGGTAGTGTGCTGACAACCCTGATGGGCGAAGAAGACGGGCGTGTCAAAGCGGAGGAAATCCGCCATTCACTCGTCAAGCATCATGCTCCAAGCTTGCGTGACTTGTTCAATACCTCCAATGGACGTGTTCATCGTGTCGTCTGGGTGGGTATCGGGCTGGCAGTATTTCAGCAGCTGGTGGGTATCAATGTCGTCTTTTATTATGGCGCGGTGCTGTGGCAGGCAGTGGGCTTCTCCGAGGGTGATGCCCTATTGATCAACGTGATCAGTGGCGCAGTGTCTATCGGGGCTTGCCTGGTGGCTATCTCGCTGATTGATCGTATCGGACGTAAGCCACTGTTATGGGCTGGCTCCGTTGGCATGGCGGTGACGTTATGCATAGTGGCATATGCTTTCTCTACCGCCTCAAACATTGACGGAGCATTATCATTATCAGGCAGCATGGGGATTGTTGCGCTGCTGTCGGCCAATGCTTATGTGTTGTTCTTCAATGTGTCATGGGGGCCGGTAATGTGGGTCATGCTAGGGGAGATGTTCCCTAACCAGGTTCGTGGCTCCGGGCTCGCTGTCGCGGGACTATTTCAGTGGCTCGCCAATTTTGCTATTACCATGACTTTCCCGATCATGCTGGCGGGTATCGGCTTGGCGGCCGCGTATGGTGTTTATGCTTTCTTCGCTGCCTGTTCCATTGTGTTCGTGATGAAGGCTGTCAAGGAAACGCGTGGTAGAGAGCTGGAGGAGATGGAGTACGAATAAGGTTTGGCTTCAGTGACGTTCTCTATTGGAGTGAAGTTCACTAATTGATGGTCAGCGGTATCACTCAATCAGCCCCTCATTGTTATCAATGAGGGGCTGATTGAGTTCAAGAAGAAGGGGGAAGTGCAAAGTGACTGCCAAGGATGGTCTCGCCTGGCTCGAGGCCGAGTGCATCCGCTGTTCCGCCGAGAACTGCTTGAGCTGCAAGAAAGGCTTTCTGAGGCTGACGTGTGCGAATTGCCTCCATCAGTATTCGATGGCGCTCCAGGCTTGCTTCGGGGTCAGTAGCATTCTCGTTGGACATCTCAATCAGCAGGTAGATTGAAGGCCGTAGAATATGCGAAAGCTGTGACCAGACGATGTTGCGAGTCGCTTTGAAGATTGCCACATGAAACGCGATATCGTAATCACTGTGCAGACGCTTCATGCCATTTTCCGCGGCATTCATGTCCTGGGCCATGCCATCGAAAGCTTCCTCTATGGCGACGAGATCTCGTGCAGTGGCACGACGTGCGGCCGTCATCGCTACATAGGGTTCGACGTCCAATCGAAAGGCGAGAATCTCGCGTTGTATTTCTGGATTGGGGGCCGCGTAGCAGGTCATCCAATGAGTGACCTGAGGGTCCAGAATATTCCATTCTTCAAACGCCCTGACCTTCGAGCCATGGCCCGAGATGCGCTCAATGATGCCTGCGTCCACAAGCTGGCGCAGATCGCTACGGACTGCGGAGCGATTGATCTGAAATTCCTCGGCTAGATCCACCTCTTTGGGGACGAAGCTGCCGGGACGATATTTACCGGAGAAGATGGCTTCAGCAAGATATTCACTGATGCTAGGCCGTGATCTGGTGCCTTGAAGAGGGGGCTGCACTGGCTGACTCCACTAGAAAACGCGTTTGATGCTAGCGAATGTTGAACATAGTCTCAATCTTATCAGTTTCTTGCTACCGCGTTCCTGCTATCAAGTTCTTGATACATGCTATGCATGCTGCCTTTTTTACTCGGTCTGCATGTCGGTAGGATCATTCTCCTGAATTGCGACAGCACTCGATAATCTGATCCCTTAGCCAGCGATGTGCAGGGTCTTTCTGATAGCGGCGATGCCAGCTGAGATGGAAGGGGAAGGAGGCGAATGCTACCGGTGGCGCGACGGTGGTCACGGAAAATTGATCGCTGAAATGCTGACACAAGCCTGTCGGCAGGCTGGCGATCAAGGGCGAGCGCTCGAGCAAAGAGGGCACGGCCATGAAGTAGGTGACGGCAAGAGCCACCTCGCGCTTTAGCCCTTGGCCTTCCAGCTGCTTGTAGATACCGCTCTTGAGTCGAGTATGGGGTTGTACGAGTACGTGGGCATGTTGCTCGAAATCCGCTTTCGTCATTCGCCCCGCGCTATCCAGCCGCTCCAGAAGCGGGTGGCCGTTGCCGACCAGACACTCGATGCCTTCCCGAATCACCTCGCGTACCACCAGATTTTCCGGTGGCTCTACCTGACGCCCGAAGGCGAGATCCGTGGTGCCGCTCATCACGCCGGCTTCGCTCATGTCCTGTGAAAGACGACGTATCTGAATCGTGATGCCGGGTGCGCATACTCGCAGAATGACCGCCAGTTGTGGCAGTACCAGCACTTCGAAGTAATCGTTGGCGGCGATCTCGAAATGACGTTGTTCAGTGGTTGGATCGAAGTGACGCTCACTGTTGATCAGGCCGTCGAGGTCCGTCAGAGCTGCCTCGATGGTCGGGAACAGATGCTCGGCCTTCTCCGTCGGACGCATGCGCTGACGGTCACGGATGAACAGTGGATCATTGAATAGCTCGCGCAGCTTCGAGAGTGCTGCACTCACCGAAGGCTGACTCAGGTGCAGTCGTTCACCCGCACGGGTGACGTTCTGCTCCAGGTAGAGCGCGTGAAAGGTGCGCAGCAGGTTGAGATCGTAGTTGAGTTTCATCATGACACCCGACAGGCATTGAGCTCACACAAGAGTGAGGGGTGAGTACTATTTGTGTGGATGATAGCAGCTATATGGACTATCGATTGTGATGATGGTGGCAGGCGCAGTATGGTGGATCCCAACACACGGAGAGCGAATTTCCGTTTCAAGCTTCATCAAGCGCGTTTCATCTACTGCAATATCGCGGTATCCCCGCACAAGGAGAGCGTCATGAGCAAGGTTCTAGTGGTTGTCACTTCCCACGATACCCTCGGTGACACTGGCAAGAAGACAGGCTTCTGGCTGGAAGAGCTGGCAGCGCCCTACTACGTGATGAAAGATGCAGGTGTCGAGGTGACACTCGCCTCTCCCAAGGGTGGTCAGCCGCCGCTGGACCCGGCCAGCGAAGGCGAAGACTTCCAGACGGATGCCACCCGTCGCTTCAATCAGGATGACGCCGCGCAGCAGGATCTTGCCACCACCGCCGTGCTGTCCGAGATGCGCGTCGAAGATTACGATGCCGTCTTCTATCCGGGTGGCCACGGCCCGCTGTGGGATCTGACCAACGACGCCGATTCCATCCGTCTGATCGAGCAATTCCATGCGGCTGGCAAGCTGGTCAGCTCTGTCTGCCACGCACCCGCCGTGCTTCTGAACGCACACAAGCCGGATGGCACTCCCTTTGTTGAAGGTGTGCATGTCACTGGCTTCACCAATGGCGAAGAGGAAGGTGTCGGCCTCACCAACGTCGTGCCGTTCCTGGTGGAAGACGCGCTGCAGCAGAAGGGGGGAATCTATGAGAAGAAGGACGATTTCACGTCCTATGCCATTCAGGATGGCCTGATCATCACTGGTCAGAACCCGATGTCTTCCGAGGCGGTGGCAGAGCTACTGCTCAAGAGCCTCGAAGCCTAAGTCACGTCACAAAACGGCCCTTCACCATCAGGTGAAGGGTCGTTTTTTTATGGGCTGACGCCGAGTGGGACGGCGACGAGATTCCGTTCAGCACGAGACGTCATCCTGTTGAGAGACGCGCTTTTCGCTACTCCTGATCAGCTGTCCGTTCTCCCGCCAAGGTCCTGTTGAGAGACGCGCTTTTCGCTACTCCTGATCAGCTGTCCGTTCTCCCGCCAAGGATGACGTGGCGGGTAACACGAGCGTCACAAGATGGCGTGCGCCATCGAGGGGGACACGGATCGTTTGCGCCTCGCAGAGTATCTCATCTCCATTCAGTTGCGCTGTTGAGACAATGAGAGCGGCGTCTGTCGAGCGTTTTACCTGAAGCGTGTAATGCGACGACGCCACGCTGATGGTTGCCTCGAATCCCGGCCAGGCAGGCGGCAGGCACGGGGCGATGACAAGGACATCGCCTTCGCGACGAATACCGAGAATGCCCTCCAGGCCCGCGCGGTACATCCAGCCTGCGGAGCCCGTGTACCAGGTCCAACCACCGCGTCCTTCATGTGGCGCAATGGAGTACACATCCGCGGCGACGACATAGGGTTCGACCTTGTAGCGTTCCGCTTCCTCCCGGCTGAGAGCATGATTGATGGGGTTGAGCAGCGAGAACAGGTTGGCCGCCTTGTCGCCCTGTCCCAATGTTGCATACGCCAGGATGGCCCACATCGAGGCATGGCTGTATTGGCTGCCATTTTCCCTGAGTCCGGGAGGATAGCCACCGATATAGCCCGGGTCATGTTCAGGCTTGTCGAAAGGCGGCCAGAACAACAATGCCAGCCCGGGGTCCACCCGGATCAATTCTTTCTCCATCGACCGCATGGCGAGTGCGGCACGTTGTGGATCGGCCGCGCCGGACAGCACCGCCCAGGTCTGGGCAATCGAATCAATGCGACACTCATCGCTTGCATGAGTCCCCAGCCAGGTGCCGTCATCGTAGGTCGCACGTCGATACCACTCACCATCCCAGGCATGTTGTTCGAGGGATTCGCGTACCGACTCTGCGTGGGCACGCCAACGTCTGGCGCGAGACTCTTCGCCGCTTCGTTGCTCTGCGAAGGGCACGAAAAGCGCCAGGGTGCGTATCAGCAACCACCCCAGCCACACGCTCTCGCCCTTGCCGGCTTCCCCTACACGGTTCATGCCATCGTTCCAGTCACCCCCGCCGATCAATGGCAGACCATGCTCACCCGTCAGCGTCAGGCATTGATCGAGACCACGAGCGCAATGCTCATATAGTGAGGCTGTTTCGTCAGCAATCATGGGCTGGAAGAAGGCGTCGTGTTCACCGCTGGCCAGCAACGCGCCTTCGAGGAAGCTCACCGGCTCATCCAGCACGGCAGTGTCGCCAGAGGTGGTGACGTACCGGGCGCAGGCATAGGACAGCCAGACCCGATCGTCGGAAATGCGCGTACGCACGCCCTGACCGGAATGCGGAAGCCACCAGTGCTGGACATCTCCTTCGACGAACTGACGCGATGCGGCACGCAGCAAGTGATGTCGAGTCGTTTCGGGGCTGGCGAAGGTCAAGGCCATGCCGTCCTGCAGTTGATCACGGAAACCGTAGGCACCACTGGACTGATAGAACGCGGAACGCGCGGTGATGCGGCAGGCCAATGTCTGATAGAGCAACCAGCCATTGAGCATGATATCCATGGCGCGATCGGGGGTTGTGACTTGCACCGCTCCCAGCTGCTCATGCCAGTGGGCGGCCACCGCCGCGAGCTCAGCATCCAGGTCGGCCTGACGATACCGGAGAATGAGTGCCCTGGCGTCTTCATCGCTATGACATTGGCCGATGAAAGAGGCGATCTCGACGGTCTCGCCGGGCGCCAGCACGATGCTGCATTGCAAGGCCGCGCAAGGATCCCACCCAGCGCCCACGGCGCCTGAAAGAGGAGTGCGACCAGCAAGGCTTGCGGGGGCGGCATGGCTGCCACCATGGCCGAGAAATTCGCCGCGATCAGCGGTCCAGGTCGTTTGCAGGCCGCTGAGATCGGCGAAGGCAACACGTCCGGGGAAGTTCATGTTCCACGGATTGCTGGCCAGCAGCGCGCCACAACTTTCATCCCGGCGTGTGACAATGAAGGGGGCGGATGCGCCGCGAGACAAGCTCAATGTCCACTCCGCATAGGCCGTGACAGACAGCTTGCGTGGCCGTTTCGAATGGTTTGTCAGGGTGAGACGCGAGATCCGGATAGGGTCATCCAGCGGCACGAAATGGATCAGGTCGAGGCCGATACCGTGAGCCTCGTGTTCGAAACGGCTATAGCCGAATCCGTGGCGGGCTACGTAACGCCCCTGATCACGTACCGGCATTGCCGTTGCCGTCCATACTGCCAGGCTCTCTTCATCGCGCACGTAGATCGCATCGCCGCAGGGGTCCATCACAGGATCGTTGGACCAGGGCGTGAGCGTATTCTCGCGGCTGTTGTCGGCCCATGTATAGCCTGCGCCTTCCGCCGATACCTGAAAACCGAAGCCGGGGTTGGCGACGACATTGAGCCAGGGAGCCGGCGTGCTGCGGCCGGCCTCCAGGATCGTCACATACTCCTTGCCCTGCTTGTCAAAGCCCCCGAGACCATTGAAGAACTCCAGCGCAGGCAGCATGTCTTCGTTCTGAGGTGCTTCGTCCTGAGGTGCTTTGTCCTGAGGTGCTTCGCCCTGCAGCGGTTGCACTGTTGCAGGCTCAGGCTGGTTCGTCGTCTCGGACATCGCGTCGGGCATCTTCCCGGACGGCGGATAACACAGTGCAGGCGGTATCAGAGCGAGCTGGTCGGCAATGGGTCCACGGTGCGCCATCAGCATCACCCTCGCCACGGACTGCAGCAATAGACGTGATGCAAGGCTCATCAGGTCAGCGCGCAAGACGATGACCGAGCCCTGATCATGGCCCTCGTGCATGCGCGGGCGTGTCTGGCTGCTCTGCACCGCGGTTTCTATCGCTTGCTGGAGGTCCTGGACATAGGAGGAGGCGCGCTCATTGATGATCACCAGATCGACGCCAAGGCGCTTCATTCGCCAATATTCATGGGCGCGCAGCAGCTGGCGTACCTGGGCCATGTCCTCGGTGGAATCGATGCGCACCAGCACGATCGGCAGGTCGCCGGAAATGGCCAGCGGCCATAGTGAGGATTGCAGGCCAGCGCCGCGTGCAATGGCTTCCCGCGAGGCCCTGAATCGGATATCGGCATACAGGATGGGGGCGGCCAGGCGCTGGAAGTCCGAGGCCTCTTCTGGCGTGATCCCCAGATGGCGAAGCTGAACCTGTGCCTGGGTCCAGGCCAGCGTCTTGGCGCGTTCATAGGCGCTGCGGTCGTGGTGCTTGTCGATCAGATCCAGCAGCGCTTCGCGAGACGCCGCCACGACAGTCCAGAAGGCGATGCGAGTGACTTTGCCGGGGGGCACCTTGAGGCAATGGCGCAGTGAGAATACCGGGTCGAGAACCGTGCCGGTCGTGTTGCTCAGGCGCTGTTTTTCCTTCAGTGCAGCGGCTGTCATCACCGTGCGCCCCCTGCCGATGAACTGGGCGCGATCGGTCTCATATTGGAGCGCGCCGAGGGATTCGCCTTCCACTATCGCGAAGTGCGCGGCCCAGATCTCAGCCTCATCTGGACTGCGTCGACGACGTGTCGCGATCAACGCCTCGAATTCTTCCAGGTATTCGGTAACCACGAACAGCTTGGCAAACGCTGGATGAGCATTCTCGGTGGTGGGCGTGGTCAGTACCAGTTCCGCATAGGAGGTCACTTCGATCTTGCGCGCCTTGCGCCCGCTGTTGGTCAGGGACACGCGACGGACTTCGCTATCATCCTCGCCAGAGACAAGGACATCGAGGTGAGTGGTCAGGGTGTCCTGGCGATGCGTGAAGCGGGCATAATCTTCTGCAAAGAGCACATCATGGCTGTCTGCCTTCGCTTCTCTGCCACTGCCGGGCATGGGGCCACTGGCTGACCAGACGGTGGATGTGTCCCTGTCACGCAGGAAGATGAGGCTGCCCAGGTGATCACGGGTCGCATCTTCCAGCCAGCGACTGATGGCGATGTGCTGCCAGCGGCTATAGCCGGCTCCCGTCGCCGTCAGCATGACGGAATAACGACCGTTCGAGAGCAGGTGGGTGACGGGTGCGCCGGCACACGTTGCCGGGATACACCGGATCGCCCGACCATCGTTGAGCGTGTCTCGCGGGGGTGACGTGACTTCTTCTGCGCGAGGATGCGCGATTGCCATGTTGCGCGGGATGCGTTCCTGCAACAGCAGCTCGCAGGCCTGAATGATCGGCTCACGATGGAAGCGTTCACGCATCTGTCCGTCATGAAGGGTATTGGCAATCGCCACGATGCTCATGCCCTGATGGTGGGCCATGAAACTGCGCACGATGGAAAACGGCTTGCCTGCCTGGAGGCGCGAGGGCGTGAAATCGAGTGCCTCATAGAATCCATGGCGACCCAATGCGCCCAGCTCAGCAAGGCGCGCGAAATTGCGATGCGCGGCGAGGGGCTCGACCATCGTGGCCAGCCCGGTCGCGTAGGGCGCGACGACCAGGTCCGCTGACAGGCCACGCTTCAGCCCCAGCCCCGGTACGCCGAAATTGGTGTACTGATACGTGAAATGCACATCGCGAACGTTATAGGCCGATTCGGAGATCCCCCACGGCATGTCGCGTCCTGCGGCATAGGCCATCTGGCGCTTGACCACCAGGCGATTGGTTTGCTCAAGCAGACTGCCGGCCGGCGCCCGCATCACCAGCGATGGCATCAGGTATTCGAACATCGAACCTGACCACGAAATCAGCGCTGAGCCATGCTCAAGTGGCGTGGCCGTCCGTCCGAGACGGAACCAGTGGCGCGTCGGAGCATCGCCCTTGGCAATCGCCAGCAGACTGGCCAAGCGGGCTTCGGAAGCGAGCAGGTCATAACAGCTACTATCGAGTGCATTGTCGTCCACGGAATAGCCGATCGACAGCAACTGGCGTTCAGGCACGAGCAGGAAGGCGAAATTCATTCCCAATGCCATCGCTCGAGCGTCGGCAGCAATCTGTCTGAAGCGCGCCAGGAGCTGGTCACAGGGATCAGTCTTGGTGGACTCTTTTTGATCGTGGTAATGCTCGGCGGCCGACTTGCGCAGCACCCCTACCCAGAACAGCACTTCTTCGGCCCAGCCTGCCTCGGTACCGCGCAGGGAATCATGGGCGATTCTCGTGGTGTGATCCGCGAGTTGTCGCAGTGCGGACAGGCCCGTGATGAACGACGCCTCTGTCTGCAAATATCCTTCGATGTCCTTCAGGCAGAGGCAGAGCGGTGCGATCAGCGTTGCATGTGTCGCCGGGACTGCCTTGAGGGCGTCGCGTAGCAGGCTCAGATTGTCGGCGACGCCTTGACGCAGAGTGGGCAACTGCCGGGTTCTTGACCAGGTATCACAGGCATTGGCGACCACCAGCAGATGGCCCGCCAGGTTGCCGCTATCGACCGAGGAGACATATCTTGGGTCCAGCGGGCGCAGGTCACGAGTATCGTACCAGTTGAAAAAATGTCCACGGTAACGGGGAAGCGTCTGCATGACGCCCAGTGTGGCCTCCAGACGCTCGGCGGTATTGAGCGCACCCAGCCACCCAAAATCCCGGGCGGCCAGAGTGGACAGCAGATAGAGCCCCATGTTGGTGGGAGAGGTGCGATGCGCGATGACGGGCTGAGGGGTTTCCTGAAAATTGTCCGGTGGCAGCCAGTTGTCGCGAGCGGTGACGAAGGTTTCGAAGAAGCGCCAGGTCCGTCGCGCGATCAAGCGCAGTTCACGTGCTTCGGCATCAGACAGCGGCGCCTGATGTTCAAGGCACCCCGGCCGACTGACCCAGGCAGCGATAGCTGGCGCTGCCAGCCACAGCAGACCTGCCAGTAGTGCCACCGGCCAGGCCTCGGGCGACTGGATCACGACACTCAATGCGGCGGCCAGCGCCAGCAATATCCCCGGCGCCATACTGCGATAGAAGCCGGTCAACGTCAGTCGCGGGCGACCGGTTGACTGGGCCGCCGTGGTCCACTCAAGCAGATGGCGGCGAGTGATCGTGACCCGAATCAGCGTCCTGACGATGGCATCCAGCATCCGCCAGGCTTGATCGGGCAGGAAGGCGAGCCACAATAGTGTCTGTATCGACGCCAGTCTGAGTTCGGAGAACCATTGCTGAAAATAGTGGCGCACGTTGATGCCAGACCGCCTTGGCACCAGCGACAGCAACAGCGGCAGAAGCGGAGGCGCGGCAATGACGATGATGGTGCCCAATGTGCCCAACAGCGCCGCGGGCAGCGGCAATAACCAACTGATGATCAGAAAGGCGAGCAGGAGTGGTGCAAGGAGTGAGCGGCGAAGGTTGTCCATCAGTTTCAGACGCCCGGTCCAGGGCATCGTCTGCGCAACGATCCATGGCAGCAATTGCCAATCGCCTCGTGTCCAACGGTGCTGGCGCTTGGAGGCAACATCGTAGCGGGAGGGGAATTCCTCGATCACTTCGATATCCGAGGCCAGCCCGGCCCGAGCAAACACGCCTTCGAACAGATCATGGCTGAGGACGCTGTTTTCTGGCACACGCCCGCTGAGCGAGGCTTCGAATGCATCAATCTGGTAGATGCCCTTGCCGGCGAAGGACCCCTCGCCAAGCAGGTCCTGATAAAGGTCTGAGGTCGCCGCAGCGTAGGGATCTATTCCGCCGGGCGCGGAAAAGAGGCGTTGGAAGATCGAGCCTTGTCGACCCATTGGTAGCGAGGGTGTGACACGTGGCTGCAATACCGCATAACCCTCAACGACGCGCTGGCGGCTTTCATCGAACCTGGGCTGATTCAGCGGATGCGCCATCTTGCCGATCAGTCGACTGGCTGCCCCCCGCGGCAAGCGGGTGTCCGCATCCAGCGTGATGACATACTGCACATCACTCGGCATGGCCGCGGGCGCCAGGAAGGTGGTGTCGTTGGCACCGCGCAGCAGGCGGTTGAGCTCCTGTAGCTTGCCGCGTTTTCGCTCCCAGCCCATCCAGCAGTTTTCACTGTGATTGAAGACCCGTCGCCGGTGCAGCAGGAAGAAGCGATCATGGCCATCAATGTCGCCATGGCGCTGGTTCAATTGCGCGATCGCTTCACTGGCGGCCGCCAATAGCGGCGCATCGTCGTTGATGTGTTCGTGCTGAGCATCGACCCCATCGGTGAGCAGCGCATAGACAAGCGCACCGCCACCGCTGGCCAGATGATGTACCTCCAGTCGCTCGATCTGCTCGTGAAGTTCGGCCGCATTGGTCAGCAAGGTGGGTACGGCAATCAGGGTGCGCAGGCTAGAGGGGACACCTTCCGAGAGATCAAGGCTGGGTAGCGGCTTGGGGCCAACACAGAAGATGATGAGGCGACTGGCCAACAATGTCGCGATCTCGGTGGCCGGCAGCAACCCAAGCAATCCGAGTAGCCACAGCCAGCCAGTGACCGATTCACCGCCGGACAGTGACCATAACCCTGTCAAGGTCACTGCCAGCAACGCGGCGGTCATGAGTGCAATCAGGCTCACGTAACCGCCAATGCCTGCGCTGACAAAGCCCTGGCGTATGCGCTGGCGCAGTGAAGGCCGAAAGCCGAGGGTTCGTTCAAGTGCAGGGCGCCCAGCGGCTATCAGAAAATAGCCGGGATCACCGCGGCGAGCGGTTTCGATGGCGCCCTCAGCGTTGGCCAGTGCTGCGTGTGCGGCGGCCAGGGCGTGCTCGGCAACCTCCAGTTCTTGCCAGTCAGAGCCACGCGCCAGTTGCTCCACGGCACTGCGATAACTATTGCGGGTCGGGAAGTCGAGAGTCGCGAAGAGAGGGCTCTGGTTGAGCCGCGCATTGACCAGACTGACGCTTTCGAACAACTCCGCCCAATCGATACTCGAGACGAAGTGCATGCTGGTGATGATGTTGCGCACGGTAACGTTGGCGGCCCCCTGATGTTGCTGGGCTCGCTGCACCACATTGTCGACAGAGCCGCCTTGAGACCTGACTTTCCGCTCAAGCCAGTCCACCATGGGATTGGTGCGCGGATCCAGACCTCGCAAGCGCTTGGCCAGCTGGGCGACGAAGGGGTCTTCTAATGGCGTTGTACTTCGCGGCAGCGTGGTGATATCCAGGGTTGGATAGAGTTCTTCCGGCACCAGCCACTGACTGGCCAGGGCATCTGCCTCATTGCGGGCAGACTGCTCGCTGACAATTTGTTCGGCGAGGCGCCGCAGGTTTTCGACAAGCACGATGCGAAGCGTGATCGCGACCGCCCAGAGCTCGCCGATCGTCAAGGGCTGAACGCGCTGATAGGCCGTGATGAAGTCGTGCAGAGTGTCGATGTCGAGGTGGCTGTCGGTGTGAACCACAAAGGCCCAGGCAAGGCCAAAGACACGCGGATAGCCGGAAAATGGGCCTTCTGCCAGTTTGGGAAGCTGGTGATAATAGCCGGGAGGAAGGTCATCGCGAACCTCGCGAATCTGGGCCTCGATGAGATGATAATTATCGAGTAGCCAGGTGGCGGCAGGCACGATGTCGCGTCCCTCCGCGACTTCCAGCGCACTGGCGCGATAGGCCTTCAGTAGCACCTTGGCATTATCCTCAAGCCGTGCCGACAGCGACAATACTTTAGGAGGCGTGTCAGTGACACCCTGCGCGAGCGCAAGGCTACCGGCATGTTGTTCGAGACGCTCAACACTGAACAGCTCTCCCCGCACGGGGGCTGTATCATGCCAAGGTGAAGACGAAGACGAAGGAAAAGCCCGGAGCACCATATTAAGGAGAGAGGTCACGAGCGCTATCCTGGTCGATGCGCATTACCCATGGGGGCAAGCGATAGTACGTCACCAGAAAGTATGTAGAAAGCTCATGAAACTGTCTGTTCGCTAGCGCACATATCCCTCCCTGCCGCGGCGCCTCGGCAATTTAACGTAGTGTGGTGTTCAACGGTTTGTTATTACCAGTGAGCACTCAGTCTTTTTAAGCATTCAGGCATTCAGGCATTCAGGCATTCAGGCATTCAGGCAGTTAGATAATCAGATAATCAGCGAATAGGGCATCAAGCGATCGCTTTCCTTTTTTACCACCGCATAACACTCACAACTTCGTTCTTCGAGTCGCGGTCTGTCGAGTACCGTGATATGGCCACGTCGATATTCGATGATACCCAGTTTATGCAGTTTTCCGGCCGCCTCGGTAACGCCCTCACGACGCACTCCCAACATGTTGGCGATCAACTCCTGGGTCATGTCCAATTGATTACTCGGCAGCCGGTCCAGGGACAGCAGCAACCAGCGACATAACTGTTGGTTGATCGAATGATGGCGGTTGCATACCGCTGTCTGCGCCATCTGAGTGATGAGTGACTGGGTATAGCGCAACAGCAGGTGCAGCATTTCGCCATGGCGGTTGAATTCATCCTTCAGCTGATCTACCGGCAATCTGAACGCCAGCCCAGCACTCTGCACAATCGCGCGACTGGTGGTGCTTTCTCCCCCCATGAAGACAGCAATACCGACCAGGCCTTCATTGCCGACCACCGCGATTTCTGCAGAGGCACCATTCTCGGTCACATAAAGTAATGACACGATCGCATCAATGGGAAAGTAGACGTGATTCAGTGCGCTTCCTGACGTGTGAATGATCTGCCCCAACGAAAGTGGCACGGTGTCTATGTGCGGTGATAATCGTTTCTTCACGTCATCAGGCAGTGCCGCTAATAAATGATTATGATCATGAGTCAGACGCTCGGTCATACCTTTCCTCCAATGAAAGGGTTTGTGTAGCAACATCCATTGTCTTGACATTATGTATGTCTTTTACTTCTGTGATTTTATATGGCTATAGGTGGGCGTAGTATTGTCTTCGCTATTCAAGATGAATCGAAGGTCTAACGACGTTACTCACCTTCTCGAGAAAAGCCGACATCAAGTGTGATCAGTCTATTTGTTGAGAATGGAGGTGACGCTGAGTATTGGCACCCCGCAACAACGTCAATAATGATGGAATGTTACTGAATAAGTGCTAGTTGACTCGTCATGATGACGGTCAAGACGTGATGGCGAATGGAGCTGACGCTACAAAGTAACATAGTCTCAGTGACCACATGCTCATGACAGTCTCTTGTGATGCTGATGGATAGGCCAACCGTATCTATCGTCGGTGTGAGAAAGACGCGAGGTTTGACTGCCTGAAACAGGCCAGCGTCATCAACGAAAATGGGCGCCCACTCATCGAGAGTTGGACGCCCATTTTCATCTTCCTATCATTCTCTTCCCGTCATCATCTTTCTGTCTAGAAGTAGAAGATAGGTCACGCCACATGCTTATTTTTGCTCCACCCAGGCCTTCCAGCCGCCGTACTCGCTGATGTCCGTCATCGGCACGTCGCAGTCAGCGGAGACCGAGCAGATGAAGCCCGCGACCCAGCGGCCGTCTTCGAGTTCGATCTGACCCAGTCCCAGCGGGAAGGGGATGCCGGCGAGGAAGCTGCCGACACTGGCGATGGGCAGTGACCAGACTTCCAGCGCGATGCTGGTGCCGCCCTCTGGCGCACGCAGCATGGCCGGTTTGGCGGGTGTGGCGTCATCCAGTTGATAGAGGCGATAGCGGGGGGCGCTGTGAGTACGGGCGACCAGGCGGGCATCGCGCTGGGTGAGCTGGTGATTGAGCGGCATGCCAGTGAGATGCGCACCGCAGACCGCGATCTCGAGCCGGCCATTCTTCGCCATCGGTAGATCGCTGTCGGCGAGACGTGCCTGGGGGCGAGCAACGGCACTGGCACCCAGCGGCAGCGAGAATTCCTTCTCGAGCAGGCGGGCGATGCTGAGCAGTTGCAGGTCTTCAAAGGCGGGCGCGAACAGCGTCACGCCGCCGGGCAGGCCCTGGCTATTGAAGCCGACCGGCACTGCCAGTGCACTCAGGTCCAAAAGGTTCATGAAGTTGGTCCAGGTGCCCAGCTCCGAATTGACGGCAATCGGCGCCTCGGCCAGTTCCGCCTTGGTCGGCAGACGCGGCGTGGTCGGGGCCAGCATCACATCCACCTGCGCGAGCAGGGCATCGGCCTGGCGACGATATTCGGCCAGTTGATAGCGCGCATCGAAGGCATCGACTGCCAGCGGCGTAGCGCCGCCGAGGGTGATCTCGCGCGTGACCGGATGCAGTGCCTCGGGATTGCGCTCGATCAGTTCACGCACCGCGTGATAGCGCTCTGCCACCCACGGGCCTTCATAGAGCAGGCGTGCGGCAGCCAGCAGCGGGCTGCAATCCAGCTCGATCAGCTCGGCGCCCAATACCTTGCACTGGCGCATCGCCGCTTCCATGTAGCCGCTGTAATCGGCATCGGTATGCCATTGGGTACGCGGCGGCACGCCGATACGCAGGCCGGCAAGATCCGGCAGCAGGCCGTAGGCCTGGCCATGCACGGCGAAGTCATGCTCGCGCGCCCAGCGGTTGTCGGCATCGAATTGAGCCGTGATAGACAGCACCCGCGCCGCATCATCGCAGCCCAGCGCGAAGATGGAGATGGTATCCAGCGTCGCGCAGGCCGGCACCACGCCACCGGCACTGAGCAGGCCAAGTGTCGGCTTCACGCCCACCAGATTGTTGAAACAGGCCGGCACACGTCCGGAGCCTGCCGTATCGGTGCCCAGCGCAAAGCTGACCTGGCCATGTGCGGTCACGACGGCGGAGCCGCTGCTGGAGCCCCCCGGCACATAGGCGGGGTCGAAGGCATTCGCTGGCGTGCCATATACCGGCAGGGCGCGCTCGCCGACCAGGCCCGTGGCGAACTGATCCAGATTGGTCTTGCCCATCGGGATCGCACCTGCCGCGATGAGCTGCTTGACCACGAAGGCGTCATCGCTCGGTGTATAGGCAAATTCCGGACAGCCTGCGGTGGTGGTGATGCCGGCCAGGTCAATGTTGTCCTTGGCCGCGAAGGGAATGCCATAAAGCGGCAATGACTCAGGGGCGACGCCATCGAGTTTCGCCAGATAAGGCTCCAGCTGCTCGGCCGTCAGACGGGTGATCCAGGCAGCATCTGTCTCGGGGCGTGCGGCCAGCAGGTCGTCGATCAATTGGCGTGGCGTCAGTTCACCGGCCTGGTAGGCCTTGCTCAGCGCCGTGATGCTCAGGTTATGCGGGGGTTGGGTCATCATCACAGCGTCTCCTCGGAGGACAGGGTCTGGGGTGTGCCGTTGTCGCGGTCGCTTTCAGTTCCGGTGGTATCAGCATTCAGTTCAGTCGACAGCACAATCAGTGGCTGGCCGGGGGCGACGCCACTGCCTTCCTTGATCGGCAGACGTACGACCCGGCCTGCAGCGTGGGCACGAATCTCGACTTCCATCTTCATGGATTCGACCAGTGCCACCACCTGTCCGGCCTCGACGAGATCGCCCTCGGCGACTTCCAGCTTCCACAGGCTACCGGTGACCGGCGTCTCGATACCCAATTCATCCTCGGCGAGACTATCGGCTTCCTGCACGTCATTGACCTGGTCTTCGAAGGTGAACTGGCCACGCGCGTGCCAGTCGTCGATTTCCTGCTGGAAGGCGGCCTGACGGCGGGCGCGGAAGGCGTCGGTCTCATCCTGATGCTCGGCGATCTGCGCCTGATAATCGGCGAGGCGGAAGCGGGTCTTCTCGATCTTGAGATCGTAGCGGCCCTGTGGGTGGTCACGACGGATCTGATTGAGGTCCTCGTGGCTGACCGGATGGAAGCGCAGCTGATCGAACACGCGCAGCAGCCATGGGCTGGTGAAGTGCTCGGTGCGGCGATAGCGATTCCACATCTGCAGCGTGCGGCCGACGAACTGATAGCCACCGGGGCCTTCCATGCCATACACGCACAGATAGGCGCCGCCGATGCCCACCGAGTTCTCGGCGGTCCAGGTGCGTGCCGGGTTGTACTTGGTGGTCACCAGGCGCTGGCGCGGGTCCAGCGGCGTGGCCACCGGCGCGCCGAGATAGACATCGCCGAGGCCCATCACCAGATAGCGGGCGTTGAGCACCGTCTCGCGCACCGCCGCCTCATCGGCGAGGCCATTGATGCGGCGAATGAATTCCAGATTGCTCGGGCACCAGGGGGCGTCCGGGCGCACCGAGCGCTGGTACTTGTCGATGGCCTGCTGACACGCCGGGTCATCCCAGGACAGCGGCAGGTGTACGGTGCGCGCCTCGATCTCGATGTCCTCGACATCCTTGAGCGCGACTTCCGCCTGTTCGAGGTGCGTCATCAGTGTGGCGAGGGCAAGCTTGCGCGGATCGTAATGCAGCTGCAGCGAGCGGATGCCCGGTGTCATCTCCATCAGGCCGGGCAGCGGATGCTCCTTGAGCCACAGCATCCAGGCGTGGGCGCGGAAGCGCAGCGCGATATCCAGCTCCATCTGGCCGAATTCGATCAGCAGGAAGTCATCCCCGGCGCGGCGATAGACGATCTGCTCGCCGCCTTGCTCGGCGCTCAGACGCTTGAGGACAGGAGAGTCATCGGGGCGTGGGCGGCTCTCGGCGATGGTGCTCACCGCAGTGCTGGTGGTTGCCGCCGTGGGCTTGTCCAGAGTCTCGAGCTCGCCGCTGGCGAGGGCGGCGATCACGGCGTCCTGCTGCACCTCTATGGTGCGGGCTTCTTCCAGTGTCAGTGCGACGAAGCGGATGCGATCGCCCGCGGCCAGCTGGCCCAGCTTCCAGCGTTCCGCGCGCACCACGGTGGCCGGACACACGAAACCGCCCAGCGACGGGCCGTCCGGGCCGAGGATGACCGGCATGTCGCCGGTGAAGTCGATGGTGCCGAAGGCGTAGGCGTTGTCGTGGATGTTGGAGGGATGCAGACCGGCCTCGCCGCCGTCGGCGCGTGCCCACTGCGGACGCGGGCCGATCAGGCGCACGCCGGTGCGGCTGGAGTTGTAGTGCACTTCCCAGCGGTGGCCGAAGAAGGTGCTGATGTCGTCTTCGGTGAAGAAGTCAGGCGCACCGTGCGGGCCGTAGAGCACGCCGATCTGCCATTCGCGGCCTGAGGTCTTGCCTTGCTCATTATCGATAATGCTAGCGCCCTGCGGGATCAGCGCCTCGGGCAGCCGGGTCAGGGCGGGCTGGGGGCACTCGGCGAGACCAGCAAGCGGCAGGGTGTCGCCACTGCGCAGGGCACGTCCGGCATGGCCGCCGAACTGGCCCAAGGTGAAGGTCGCGCGCGAGCCCAGATACTGCGGGCAGTCGATGCCCCCGGCGATCAGCAGATAGCTTCGCGCGCCGGCGGCGACCTTGCCCAGGCTCAGGGTGCTGCCAGCGGCGATCTCATGCACCTGCCACAGGGCAAGGTCGTGAGTCGCGGTGTCATCGGAGCCGCCTTCAAGTGCTGGAGCGGAAAGCGTGGCGGGCAACGGCGCACCGGCCAGCACCACGCGCGTGGCGCGGTGGAAGTGCAGCGTCGGGCCGTTGAGGGTGATCTCGAGGCCTGCGGCATCGGCCGCGTTGCCCAGCAGCGCATTGCCGAGACGGAAGGCGTAGTCATCGAAGGGGCCGGAGGGCGGCACGCCCACATCCCAATGCCCCTGGCGACCCGGCATGTCCTGCACGGTGGTCAGGGTGCCGGGGACGATCACTTCAAAGGTCGGTGCGGCCCACTCGAGACCTTCCAGCCAGCGGGTGTAGATCTCGACATTGCGGAAGCGCGGGTCTTCCAGCAGGTGCGACAGCCACTGGCGGTTGGTCTCGATGCCGTAGAGGCGAGAGGCGGCCAGTGCCCTGGAGAGATCGCCGCGTGCCTGCTCGCGGGTCGGGGCGTGCACCATCACCTTGGCCAGCATCGGGTCGAACCACGCCGGGACCTCGAAGCCGGCCTCGATGGAGTGATCCACCCGCAGCTGGCTGTCCTCGGCGAGGGCGGCGGTCACGGCGTCATTGGCGAACTCCACCTCGGTGAGCAGGCCGCTGGAAGGGCGGAAATCGTGCTGCGGATTCTCGGCATACACCCGTGCCTGCATGGCGTGGCCGCGGGGCGTCAGCGGCGCGACCCGCTCGCGCAGGTTGCCCAGCTCACCGGCGCCCAGCTTGAGCATCCAGGCGACGATGTCCACGCCCCACACCAGCTCCGTGACACCGTGCTCGACCTGCAGGCGCGTGTTGACCTCCAGGAAGTAGAAGGCCTGACGCTCGGCGTCATAGATGAATTCGACGGTGCCGGCGCTGCGATAATTGACGGCTTCGCCCAGGCGGATGGCGGTGGCGATCATGTCGTCGCGAACGCGCTCGGGCAGGTCGGGTGCCGGGCATTCCTCGATGACCTTCTGGTGGCGGCGCTGACTGGAGCAGTCGCGCTCGCCGAGGGCGATCACCGTGCCTTCACCATCCCCGAACAGCTGCACTTCCAGGTGACGGGCGCGGGCGATGTACGCCTCGAGGAAGACGCCGCCATCCCCGAAGTTGCGCTCGCCCAGACCCTTGACCGAATCGAAGGCGCGACTGAGGGAGGCGTCATCCTCACACACCTGCATGCCGATGCCGCCGCCGCCGGCAGTGGACTTGAGCATCACCGGATAGCCGATACGGGCGGCCTCGCTCAGTGCGCTCTCGACGTCGTCCAGCAGGCCGGTACCGGGTACCAGCGGCACGCCGGCGTTTTCGGCGATGGTGCGCGCTTCGTGCTTGAGGCCGAAGGCGTGGATCTGCTCGACGGTCGGGCCGAGGAAGACCAGGCCGGCGGCGTCACAGGCCTGGATGAAGCGGGTGTTCTCGGACAGGAAACCGTAGCCCGGGTGCACGGCCTGGGCGCCACTCTCGCGGGCGATGGCGATCAGCTTGTCGATGTCGAGATAGGTCTCGGCTGCAGCACCTTCGCCGAGGCTGTAGGCGTCATCGGCCTCGCGCACGAAGGGGGATTCACGATCGGCTTCTGCGTAGACGGCGACGCTCTGGACACCGAGGGCACGCAGCGTGCGCTGGATTCGGGTGGCGATGGCGCCACGGTTGGCAATCAGGACCTTGTGGAACATGACGGAGTCATCCTTCCGGCGGCGGGTCGTCCCGCCTTCAAACTGTGAGCTGCCGGTCGTCCGGTAGCCGGGCAGAGCCTTGGGGGCTGACGAGTGATGCAAGAGAGATGACATCGTCAGGTGGGGCTCGGCCGTTTCTTGTCGTATGCGTGTTCGAAAGCGTCGCTGTCAGCTCGGCGGCTCAGCTCAGTGGCGAGTCGCTGATGCGGATGGCGACCGGTGTCGGGTCATAGCCGTTGCAGGGGTTGTTGAGCTGCGGGCAGTTGGAGAGCAGCACGTAGACGTCACGTTCGGCGACCATCTCGACGTACTTGCCCGGGGCGGACAGGCCGTCCTCGAAGCTCAGGCCGCCATCGGCGGTGACCGGCACGTTCATGAAGAAGTTGATGTTGTGGCCGATGTCGCGCTTGGTCAGGTCGTATTTCGGATAGCGGGCGATAGCCAGCATCCAGTTGTCACGACAGGAGTGCATGTGGCGCTTCTCCAGGTCGTAACGCACGGTGTTGGACTCGCTGGAACAGGCGCCGCCCAGGGTGTCGTGACGGCCACAGGTATCGCCGGTGATGGTCAGCAGCGGGCGGCCACGGGTGGAATACAGCACGCTGCCGGTGGTCAGGTAGACCTTGCCCTGCTCGCGCACGGTGTCCATCGCGCTGTAGCGCTCGGCGGTGTCGTCGGCCGAGAAGAACAGGGTGTCGGCGGCCTGATTGCCGTGCAAGTCAGTGATGCGCAGGTGCTGACCGGCGCGCACCAGCCCGATGAAGTGATCGCCGGCCTCGACGGTGCGCTCAAGCTCGCGCGGCTGCTGTGCGGGGTCTGCGTAGCTCAGCGGGGCGTCGTCCTTCGTGGCCGGGGTGTGGGCATGGGGGTGTTCGAGTGTCGAGGTGCACATGGGGATGTCCTTTGTCCTTGTCATCTGGGGCGTCGTTTCCAGTTGCCACTGGGCCCGTCGGCGTGGCGTCCGTCTGCTGTCGGGGGACGCCTCAGCCCGCCAGGTGATAGAGCTGGTTGTTGGCGTAGGCGCGGGCATTCTCGGGGCGCGACAGATAGCAGGCGTCGTGCTCATCCATCGGTGTCGCGGTGCCGAAGGTCATGTCCACGCCGCGCAGCGGATATTCCTCGGCGGGGTCCAGCGGATGCGGACAGGTGTGCAGCAGGACGAGGGTGTCCATCTCGAAGCGCAGGGTGACGCTGTCGCCGGCGGCGCAGTGGTCCGTGACGTAGTGCAGGTTGGCGTCTTCATCGGCGCGCACGCGGGAGAACAGGTTGAGGTTGGCGCACAGGTCGCGCTCGCTCAGGCCGTACTTGGCCATCTCGATCAGCAGGCTGTCGTGGCCGGTGGGCGTGAAGTCATTGAAGGCCTGCTGGTAAGCCTTCTTGTGCCAGCCCTTGGCGGCGAAGTGCTGCTCCATCAGGTTGCCGCTGGCGCTGTCATGCCAGCCGAGATCATCCTGGATGATGGAGGCGAAGATGCGGCCCATGTCGGAATACAGGCAGTGCCCTTCGGTGAGGCGGAAGGTGTGCTGACCCTTGAGGGTGTCCGGCAGATTGAGGCGCTCAAGCGTGTCCTGCGGGTTGTACATCACCAGGCCGACATTGGCGTTGGCCTCGCGGGCGGTCAGCTTGAGCGCGCTGCCACGCGGCATGCGCATCGACCAGTGATGGCCGCCGGGCAGATGGGTCTGATACTTCGCGGTAAAGCTGGCGCGGGCGGTGGTTGCGGCATCAAGCGGTATGTTCATTGAATTGGCCTCCGGTGAGAGTGGCTTGGGAAACGGAGTGGGCTGGCGTCGTCAGCGTTTCGTGCGCGAGCGTCGGCTGGTCAGCGCCCATCTGGTCAGCGCCCATCTGGTCAGCGCCCGTTTGGACAGAGCCCGGCTGGTGAGCGCCCGGCTGCTGAGACGACGCCTTGGCCTTGCTGCGCTCGGTGGGCAGGTCGTAGGTGATGGTCGAGCCATAGGCCTGCGGGGCCTGCGGGTCGACACGCACCTTGTCGAACACCCAGACGCGCGAGCCCAGCTCGAACGCTTCCTTGAGGTCGTGGGTGATCATGAAGATGGTCAGCTGCTGTTCTTCCCACAGACGCAGGATGAGCTGGTGCATGTCCTTGCGGATGCCCGGGTCCAGTGCGCCGAAGGGCTCATCCAGCAGCAGGATGCGCGGCTTCATCATCAGCGCCTGGGCGATGGCGAGGCGCTGCTGCATGCCGCCGGACAGCTCATGCGGGTACTTGTCCAGCGCGTGGGACAGGCCGACTTCTTCCAGACGCTTCTCGGCGGCGACCCGTGCCTCGCGACGCTTGGCCCCGAACAGCTTGCCGGTCAGCGGGGCGCGCGCCAGCTCCTCGGCCATGATCACGTTGCCCAGCACCGTGAGATGCGGGAAGACGGAATACTTCTGGAAGACGATGCCGCGGTCCGGCCCTGGCTCGCCGGGGATGGGCTTGCCGTCCAGCAGCAGCTCACCGCGCGAGACGCCTTCGGTGCCCAGCAGCAGCTTGAGGAAGGTGGTCTTGCCGCAGCCAGAGGCGCCGACCAGGGTGATGAATTCCCCGGCCTCGACGGTCAGGTTCATGCGTTCCAGCACGACCTGCTGGCCGTAGTGCTTCTCGAGACCCTTGGCGTGGATCAGGCTCATGATTGGCTCTCCTCAGCGTGGTACCAGGGGAAGGCGCGGGTCGAGACGAGCACCAGCAGACGGTCGAGCAGGAAGGCCAGCAGCGTGATCCAGGCCACGTAGGGCAGGATGACGTCCATCGCCAGATAGCGGCGCACCAGGAAGATGCGATAGCCGAGGCCGTCCTGGGCGGCGATGGCTTCCGCGGCGATCAGGAACAGCCAGGCGCTGCCGAGTGCCAGACGCGTGGCGCTCAGAAGGCGCGGGGTCAGCTGCGGCAGCAGCACGCGGGTCAGCACCTGCCAGGAGCTGGCGCCCAACGTCTGGGCCTTGATCAGCTGCTCATCGGGCAGGCGTAGCGCCTGATTCTGCAGGTCGCGAATCAGGAAGGGCGTGATACCGATGACGATCAGCGCGATCTTGGCCAGCTCACCCGTTCCGAAGGCGATGAACAGGATCGGCAGGATCGCCATCGGCGGAATCAGGGATAGCACGGTGATCAGCGGGGACAGCTTGGCGCGCAGCAGCGGCAGGCCGCCGGTGAGCAGGCCGACGCTCAGGCCGATCAGCGCACTGATCAGCACGCCGGCCAGCAGGCGTTCGAGGCTGGCGAAGGTGTCGGTCCACAGCGGCAGATCGCCGGTGCGCACGTTGACCTCGGTGGCCAGCTTAGCGAAGGACTCGCCCATGGACGCGAAGGACGGCAGCAGGCGGTCGTTGGGGTTGTCGAGCAGTCGCTGGTTGGACTGCACGATGTAGAGGATGGCCAGCAGCGCGAAGGGCAGGCCACCGAGCAGCCAGCGGCCACCACGGGAGGGTGTCAGATTGATCAGGCGTTTCATGCGCGGGCTCCACGGGTGCGAACGAGGGTGCGGTCGAGGGAGGCGGTCGGTTCACCAGCCACAGAGACAGCTTTCCTGCGGCTGGTATGCGGCATCCACCGCGTGGCGTTACTGGCTGTCGGCCAGTGCGGCGGTGTAGCTCGGGTCGAAGCGCAGCATCACGTTGCCCTCATTGCCGACGATGCCGGCAGGCGTCTCGATACCGATGAAGCCGGCATCCGGCGCGCCTTCGCCCAGCAGCCCCTGTGCGAAGCTGAAGTCGGCGATGTGCTGCATGGTGTCCTTGAGGCTCGGCGCATTGAAGGCGGCCACGGCCTCGGCGGGGGTGTAGTACATGTGGGTCGCGGCCAGCTGGGACTGATAGCCGGCGAGGTCGGTGCCGGCGGCATCGGCCATCTGGGAGAGCGCGGCTTCGTCGCCAGCCTTCATCTTCTCCATAACCTCATACCAGGCGCCGACGAGGGCATGGCCGAAGTCCGGGTTGTCTTTCAGGGTCTGGGTGTTGACGACCATCAGGTCGAGAATCTCGCCGGGAATGTCGCTGGAATTGAAGACTTCGGTGTAGCCGGGCATCTCCTTGAGCGTGGCCAGCTGGGGGTTCCAGGTCACCACTGCCTGGGTGTCCGGGTTGCTGGCCAGCGCCACGATGTCAGCATCGCCGGTATTGGTGGTGGTGAGGTCGCGCTCGCTCATGCTGACGCTGTCCAGTGCGCGTGCCAGCAGATAGTGGGAGACACTGAACTGCACCAGATTGACCTCACGGTCCCTCAGGGACTCGAGGGAATCGCCATCGCGTACCATCACGCCGTCATTGCCATCGGAGTAGTCACCCAGTATCAGCGCGGTGGAATCCACGCTGCTGGCGGCGGGGAGGGTGAGGGCGTCCATGTTGGTCATGGCGCAGCCATCGACATTGCCGGAGGTGTACTGATTGATGGACTCGACGTAATCGTTGACCTGCACCACATCGATATTGATGTCGTACTTCTTGGCCCACTTGTCGACGATGCCCTGGGTATCCGCGTATTCCCACGGCATCCAGCCGGCATACACCGACCAGCACACGCTGAAGGAATCCTGCGCCATGGCCTGCGGGCTCAGCGATGCGCCAAGCAGCAGGGCGCCGGCCAGCGCAGCACGTCTGGAAGCGTTTCTGGAAACGGTAGATGAAGCAGATGAGACAGCAGCGGATGACACCTGGGCGCTGGCATCCGAGGGGGAAGTCGTAGACGGGGAAAGGCGAGTGGGCTGGGTCATTGTCGTTATCTCCGGCGGAAAAAGTGAGAGGCGCCGACCTTTACAGGCGTTGCGTCTCCCGGGCTTTTATCCCGCCGTGTAACCCCAGCTTGGAGGTCGAGTGCTCTCGGACCAGTCGTGACGGCTATCAGCCAGTCACCGGAACCCTAGCGCTCTATTGGTGTAGATTTTCGATTGTTGTATGCCTATCGGTGCCTCGCTAAGTGTCTAGCATGAAGTGTGCCGGAAATAATTTCTCGATATAAACCAATGGTTTATAAGGATTTTTGCAGCATGGATACGCGCATCGAAAGTGTACGCTGCACCAATTTGATGAATTTTGTCGATTCTTGCACCTCGGTGAAGTCAGTCGAGAGTGAGTGCTATACAGTGGTCAGTGAGAGAGAAATTCAGAGATATTTTCAATACACAGTTGGTTGTTTTCAAATTAAGGTGAAGATAATATGTAATCAGTCTGGATAATTGGTGATTAAAATATGGATAAAAATAAACTCAAAAGCTTGGTGGGCGACTTATATAATATTGTAAATGAGCTGGAAGAAATGTTCCCCGGGCGACACTTTACTCCAGATGGCCATATGGTAGGGAGTCTAGGAGAGTGTCTAGTTGCCAATGCATATGACCTAGAGCTTTTGACTGCTTCCAACAAAGGGTATGACGCTATCGCCAAGTGCGGTACCAAGATCGAAATCAAGGCAACACAAGCGAAATCGGTTGCATTCTGCAGTGAGCCCGAGCATGCAATTGTGATCAATATTTTACCCGATGGTAGCTTTGAAGAAATCTATAATGGCCTTGGGTCACTAGTCTGGCAGCAGTTCTCTGAAAAGAAATTACCTAGTAACGGACAGTTTCAGATTTCTATCCGCAAGTTGAAATATTTGAATTTTCAGGTTGATTCTAATGATAGAGTCAAGCCGAAGAGGACAGGGGGCAGATCTTTGCGAAATTAAAACTAATATTTTTTGATTGTCGAAGTTACGGTTATATCTATAGTTATAATTCGCTTTGAGTTTTATTTTTCGTTAGGGTATAGGCTGTTCTAATATAGGCCTATAAAAATTGGTGTTATCCTGTGGTATTGATAAATCTTATTATGATCCTAGAGAATTTCTGTCTTGTTAATGCTTAATGTTTATTACTTCCTTCTGGCTACATTAACTAAAATATTTATGAGGATTTATTATGAGGAAAGATAATTTAATCTACAGGTCTGCAAGTGATTTAAAAGGTTTTTTTAAAACATTAGATCAATGTTATGGTGAGATTTTGTTTCCTATGCTTTATATAATTGCAACGATAGGCTCTTTTGTGGCAGCTTACATAGCAAATGGATACTATATAGAGGATGTAAAAAGTCTATCATTCATTATAGGTCCAGTGATAGCAGGCGTAATTGCTTTCTTGGTTGGTGAAAATAATCGTGAGAATGAAATAATAAAGCTGAGAGAAAAGTGGCTTTCAGAAGTAAAGCAGAGTATATCTCGGCTGATGTCTAGATCTGAATCATTTTTTAGACTTGTGCTTACAATAGCTTGGAACACAAAAAAACCATCGGGTCCAGCTACATTAACTCCTTTGGATTTCAAGAGCAGTGTTAAACAAAAAGAAGTCCACGATTTATTCTCAATAATTGTAGATGATAAAACTTTTTTGCTTTATACGCTGAGGAATGCAGGGGGCGGAGAGGTTGCTATCAAAAAACAAATAAAGAATGTGTATTCTAAAGTCGGTCTTGTTGCTAATCAATGTAATATTGAGAAGATGAGTTATAAGAATTTTAAGAGCCACAGAAGTGACTTTAGAAATAGACTGCGTAATGCTATGGCCAGTGTATCTGATGACTATTTCCAAGAAGAGTGGCTAAGGATTAAAAAAGGTAGTTTGTCTATACGGCTGAAAAGGTTTTTCTGTTACTGCATTATCTGCATTTTGATGGGTGGTTATATCGGAGTTGCTTTAAATAATCTGGAGATAGATGAATTGAAAAAGAGCAATAGTGATGTTAGTACTAATTGTGTTGTTTATAATCTAGCCTGTAAAGAGTTCTTTATATTTAAAGAGTAGTCTTTATTATCAGGGCGGTTGTTTTAATTATATGTAATTATGTTAACCTTTACGCAATTTTATAAGTAGATCAATATGGCTCTTTCACAGATGCAGATTATCCAGTCACTGGGTGAGGCGATGGCCTGGTTTGAACGAGAACTGAACTGGGGCGTGCCGCCGACTGAGCTACGTCATCTTTGCGGACGCATTGGTGAACTTTACGCTGCATTGATCACCAATGGTCAGATGGCGACCGAGGTGAACCAGCGTGGCTATGACGTGGTAAGCGGTGACGGTGAGCGAATCTCGGTCAAGACCACTGCGATGATGGGCGGTGGAGGCCATGTTGCTTTCAATCCCCGTTCGCTGGAGGAAGTGGAGCGCATCATCATCCTGCGTATCAATACGGAAGAGATGCAGATCGAGAAGTTGCTGGATGCCACAGTGGAAGAGGCAAGGTCGTTGATGTCACCGGAACGCGCAGGCAAACAGAGCATCTCGTTGTCTCGACTGGCCAAGACTACGAAGCCACGCAGCGAGCTGAAAGCCGTGCGTGAAGTCATGTTCGCATCTTGTCTTGTTCGCGAACTTGAGAACGGCAGCATCGAAGTCGAGCGCGATGATGGTCAGGGGATGCAGGCAGTGAGCCCTGTTCAGCCAGTGCTGCGTGAATTGGCAAGACAACTGAATCTGCCGCTGGTCAATGGCAACGGCAATCCGCACAACACCCGTCAGCTGGGTAGTCTGGTTATCAAGAGTCTGAGTGAGTCGTCGCATATCTAGTAGCGAGAGAGTCATCATATGAAGCGCTGAACAAGGGGCCATGGCGGCCCCTTGTTCAGTGATACCGATTCTGATGTCTCATGTGGACTGTGTTGCATTGAATGTGCCTTGGCCTATCCAACAGCGTGATCAGCTCGACATGGCTTCGTTCTTCGCGGCTTTCATCCCATGACGCCCGACGGGCACCATCATCGGCTTGCCGGTGACGGGGTCCGGGGTGATGTGGCTTTCCAGCCCGAACACCTCCTTGACCATTTCGCGTGTGAGTACCTGTTCGGGCGGGCCGCTGGCATGAATCTGGCCGTCTGACATGGCGATCAGCACATCCGCGTAACGTGCGGCCAGGTTCAGTTCATGCAGCACCATCACGATGGTGGTGCCGCGAGCGTGGTTGAGGTCCGTCAGCAGGTCGAGCACTTCCACCTGATGATTGATATCGAGGAAGGTGGTGGGCTCATCCAGCAGCAGAATGTCCGTCTGCTGGGCGAGCGTCATGGCAACCCAGACACGCTGGCGTTGGCCGCCGGAGAGTTCATCCACCGCGCGTTCGGCGAGTGCGGCAGTGTCGGTGGCGTTGAGGGCTGCCAGCACCGCGGTGTCATCGTCACGCGTCCAGCGCTGGAACAGCCCTTGATGCGGGTGACGCCCTCGGCTGACAAGATCCAGCACCGTGATGCCTTCCGGGGCGATCGGTGACTGGGACAGCAGCCCCAGCTGGCGGGCCAGTTGGCGTGCCGGCAGGCGGTGGATCGACCTGCCATCCAGCAGCACCTCGCCCCGCGAGGGGGGCAGCAGGCGCGAGAGCGTGCGCAGCAGGGTGGATTTGCCGCAGGCATTGGCGCCGACGATCACGGTGATCTCGCCCGAAGCGATGTCGAGGTCTATCGACTCGAGCACCGGTCGTTCGGCATAGCCTGCCGTCAGGCCATTCACGCACAGGGAAGGGTGGGTCATGAGGAAACGACTCGCTGAGATGACGGGCGGTGAGGGTCGGAGGAGGAAGATGGCGGCGTCGGCTGTCTGCCGCGTCGCTGTATGCGCCCTGAGGTGCCCGGCCCTTGATGTTCCCGCATCAGCAGCAACAGCAGCACCGGTGCGCCCAGCACGCCTGTCACCACGCCCACCGGATAGCGCGCAGGCAGCAGGAACTGGCCGATGAAGTCCGCGACCAGCATCAACAATGCCCCGATCAGGGCGGCCGGGATCAGCATGGAGCCGCGTCGCCGGAACAGGCGCGTCGCGATGGGCCCGCTGACGAAGGCGACGAAGGCCACCGGGCCGACCACCGCCGTGGCGCAGGCGACCAGCCCGACCGCCGAGAGAATGATGATGAAGCGCGTGAGCGAGAGCCGCACGCCGAGACCGCTGGCCATGTCATCGCCCATGCGCATGACGTCCAGATGCCGACTCATCATCAGCAGCAAGCTGCCCAGCAGGCCCAGTGCCACGGCAAGTGGTGGTAGCTGACTCAGGGTGATGCTGTTGAGGCTGCCGGTCATCCAGCGCAGCGCCTCCTGCAATGACCAGCTGGGCGCCTGCGTCAGCAGATAGGCGGTGATGCTCTGCAGCATGGCGCCCAGTCCGATACCGACCAGTATCAGCCGTGCCCCGGCCACCCCCTTGCGCCAGGAGAGGGTGTAGATCAGCAGCGCCACGCCAAGCGAGGCGGCAATCGCCAGCAATGACACCAGCGTGCCGCTCAGCGACAGCATCACGATGGCGAATACCGCCGCCGTGCTGGCGCCGGCACTGATGCCGATGATGTCCGGACTGGCCAGCGGATTGCGCAGCATGGCCTGGAAGGCGGCGCCGCCCAGTCCGAAGCAGCAGCCCGCGAGAATCGCGACCAGCGCACGCGGCAGGCGCAGCTCGGTGATGATGAAGCTGGCCCCTGGCACGTTCTCGCCCAGCAGTACCTGAAGCACCGTGAGTGGGGGAATGAAGCGCTGTCCCTGCATCAGGACAAGGCTGAAGACGGCGAGCACCACGGCCAGCAATCCCCAGAGGGTGAGGCGGCGCTGACGCTTTCGGGCACGCCGCAGGCGCGTCAGGGTGGCACGCGAGGTGGGATGCGTCGCAGACGAGGCGTCAGGCAGGAGAGGGCTCACAGTGATTTCACCTTGTGGCGACGGACGATCCAGATGAAGAACGGTGCGCCGACCAGTGCCGTCATGATGCCCACGTCCAGTTCGGCGGGGCGTGCGATCAGACGTCCGAGAATGTCCGCCGAGGTCAGCAGCAGGGCACCAGCCAGCGCCGAGAGCGGCAGAATCCAGCGGTAATCGCTGCCCACCATCAGGCGACAGACATGCGGCACCACCAGCCCGACGAAGGCGATGGGGCCACATACCGCGGTGATGCCACCACATAGCAGAATCGCGCCCAGTGCCGCCATCACCCGCACCCGCGCCACGCGTTCGCCCAGCCCGCTGGCCATGTCATCGCCGAGCGCCAGCAGGTTGAGTCGGCGCGCCGAGAGCCCGCAGATCAGCAGGCCGCTGAGCAGGAAGGGCAGCGCCGGGGTGATCTGTGCCCAGGTCGCGCCGCCGACACCGCCGATCAACCAGGACTGGATCAGCCCGCCGATGTCGGCGCGCGGCAAGATGATGGCCGTGCTCAGAGAGCTCAGCGCCGCGGAGATGACGGCCCCGGCGAGTGCCAGGCGCAGCGGGGTCGCGCCGCCACGCCCGAGACTGGCGATCAGATAGACCACCACGGCGCTCAGCCCTGCCCCGAGAATGGCCAGCCACAGATAGTCGCTGGCCTGCTGGATGCCGAACCAGGCGATGCCGATCACCACGGCGAGCGCCGCCCCGGCATTGACGCCGAGCAGCCCCGGGTCTGCCAGCGGGTTGCGGGTCAGACCCTGCATCACGGCGCCCGACACGCCCAGCGCCGCCCCGGCCAGCATGGCCAACAGGGTGCGCGGCAGGCGGCTGGCCACGGCGGCCTCGGCCATCGAATCCAGCGAGCCGTCCAGCAGCCCCGTGATGTCGGCCCAGTGGGTCACCCGCGCACCGAAGGCCACCGACAGGGCGAGGCTTGCACACAGCGCCAGCAACAGCAGCAGGGTGCCCAGCCAGCGCCGCTGACGGCTGGCCGACAGCGGCGTGAGATCACTCGCCCTTGCGAGCGGCGACGGACAGCTGGTCAACATAGTCGTCGAGTACCCAGGGAATCGAGAGAGGTGTGGGGTTGGCGGCAGTGCCCATCGGGCCGTTCTCCAGCAGCACCACGGCGTCCTGCTGGATGGCGGGCAGGCGGGAGGTCAGCAGATGCTCGTTGAGGCGGTCGATCAGCGGCTGGCCACCGTAGGTCAGCACGATATCGACATCGGCCAGCTCATCGAGGCGCTCGGCGCTGATCTGACCGGCAAAGCGACCCTCGACGGCGGTCTCGCTGACGAATGGCGGCGAGACCATGCCCAGCTCGTGGAAGAAGCGCACTCGGGCATCGTTGTCGTTGTAGAAGGCGATGCGGCTCAGATTGGTGGGGTCGATGTGGCTGATCACGATGATCGACTTGCCCTGGATCTCGGGATGATCCGCGATGTTCTCGGCGATCCGGGCCTCGAGACGCTCGATCAGCGCCTCACCCTCGGTGGCCATGCCCATGCCGGCACTGTCGTGGCGGATCATGTCGCGCCAGCTGGAGGACCAGCGCGGCCCCGGACGTGCCACCACCGGCGCAATCTTGCTCAGTGTCTGATAGTCGGCCTCGCTCATGCCGGAATAGGCCGCCAGGATGATGTCCGGCTGGCTGGCGGCCACCGCTTCGAAATCGATGCCATCGCCCTCGTCGAACAGCGTGTACTCGCCGGCGTCAAGTTCCTCCAGGCGCGCCTTGACCCACGGCATCATGCCGTCATCGTCGTCATCCCCGAAGGCCTGGCGCGGAAAGCCCACCGGTACCACGCCGAGTGCCAGCGGCACCTCATGATTGGCCCAGGCGACGGTGGCGATGCGCTGCGGCTTTTCCTCGATGACCGTCGTGCCGAAGGCGTGCTGGAGGGTGATCGGGTAGTGCTGGGCGTGTCCTGCCGCTGGTGAGGCGTCAGACGCGGATACCGTGGAGGGGGTATCAGCGTGAGACGTCGCTGATGCCTGTGCCTGGGCGGCAGGCACGAGACTGGCGGCCATGATGGCCAGGCCAATGGCGCAGGAAAGTCGTGTGAGTCGCAAGGGAGAATCCTTTTTCAATCGGGTCGCGGATGACAGCCCCTGCACCTGAGGGGCTGTCCAGAGGAAAGGCTGTCCAGAGGAAAGGCTGGCCATCGGAAGGGCTGGCCATCGGAAAGGCTGGCCATCGGAAAGGCTGGCCATGAGAAATGACGCGCCTGTCCTCAGAAGTCGTAGGTCATGCTCAGCAGGGCACTGCGCGGCGCACCATAGAGGTACTGGCTGTAGAAGCCTTGCTGGGTGTAGTACTCCTCATCGAAGAGGTTGGAGACGTTGAGCTGGGTGCTGAAGTGGTCATTGATGCGATAGCGCGCCATGGCGTTGGCCAGGAAGACATCGCCCTGACCGACCTTGTCGGTGCCGGTCGGGGTATCGGCGTCACGATAGGTGTCGCCCTGCCAGGTGCCGCCGGCGCCCAGGGTCAGGCGTGACCAGTCACCGGGCAGCTGCCAGGTGGCGTAGGCCTTGGCCTGCTGGCGTGGATAGCTGGTATTGAGCTGGGTGCCATCGGAATCCTCGGCATCCACCAGCGCGTAGCTGGCGGAGAGGTTGATGCCCGGGGCGACTTCACCGGCCACTTCCAGCTCGAACCCTTCCACCACCGCGCCGTCGGATTCGGTGTAGGCCTGATCGGTGGTGCCCGCGACATAGACGCCGGGGATCTCGACGGCCAGATTGTCCTGCTCGCTGCGGAAGACGGCGAAGGATACGTCAGCGCGATCATTGAACAGCTCGGCTTTCAGGCCCGCTTCATAGCTGGTGCCTTCCAGCGGATCGAGCAGGGCGCCATCGGGGGCGCGTTCACTCTGGGTGTTGAAGATCTGCGTGTAGCTCGTGTAGGCGGTGAGGTTGTCGGTGATGTCGACGATCAGGCCGGCATAGGGCGTGAACTCGTCGTTGTATTCGTAGCTGCGCTCACCGCGGTAGTCCTGGTCGATCTCCCAATCCGTCAGGCGGGCACCGAGGATCAGATGCACGGGGTCTGCCAGCGAGAAACGCGTGACGGCGTAGAAGCCTTCCTGCTTGGTCTCGGTGTCATCGCTCAGGCCCCACTCGCCCCATTCGGGCTCGGCCAGTGCCGGGTCGTCACGATCGGTGAAGCTGCCCAGCGCCGGCACGCTGCTCGCCGGGGTGCGACTCCAGATCTCGTACTCTTCCTTCAGCTGCATATAGCCGAAGCCCAGCTGATGCTCGCGTCCGAACAGCTCGAAGGGACCTTCGGCGCTCAGGTTGAGGTTCTTCTGGGTCCGGTCTCCGCGGTAGTCCAGCAGATAGGAGCTGGTGGGCACCTGGCGGTTGGTGTCGTAGTAGAGGATGCCGTTGTCACGGTCGACGTAACCGCCACGGTAGTTGTAGGTCAGCCCGTAATTGGCGTCGCCGTGGCTGTAGGCGGCGGTCGCCTTCCAGCCATTGGCGAAGTAGTGGGTCAGGTCCGCGAAGCCACGCGTGTTCTCGGTGAAGAAGTGGGCCCACTCGGTATTGTTGGCGACTGACTGATCGAAATCGGTCCGCGAGCCGTCGGTGTAGTAGAGCGGCACGCCCAGATAGGCACCGTCCTGGTCGTAGCGCTGGTATTCGACGCCGACATTCAGTTCGGTATCCGGTGTCAGTTCCGCGGCGATCACGCCGTAGAGGGTCTCGCGGTCATTCTCCACGTCATCCATGAAGCTGTCGGAGCGGTCCTTGGCGGCCACGAAGCGCACGCCGACCTTGCCGGCGTCATCCAGCGGCGTGCTGACATCCACCACACCACGGCGGCGGTCCCAGCTGCCCACGGCACCGGTCACGCTGGCGGCGGCTTCCTCCAGCGGCTTCTTGCGCACGAAGTTGACGGTGGCGGAGGGGTCGCCCACCCCGGTCATCAGGCCGGTGGCCCCGCGAATCACCTCGACGCGGTCATAGATGGCGGTGTCCCACTCGGCGTCACCGAAGGGCCAGAAGCTGCTGGTGTTGCTCTGCTGACCATCGAACTGGAAATTGCGGATCGAGTAGCCACGCGACTGGAAGTTGGTGCGCGTGCCATCGAGACGATTGGAGGACACCCCCGGCAGGCGGTTGACGGCTTCTGTAGTGCTGGTGAGCGCCTCATCGTCCATCTGCTGGCGGGTCAGGAAGCTGATCGACTGCGGTGTCTCGCGCGGTGACAGCGTCAGGCCATTGGCGCGGGTGCTGGCGCCGACCGTGTAGTCACGGGTCAACTCGGTGGTGGAGGTCTGCGCTTCACCGACGATGGTCATGGCTTGCAGCTCACGCGTCTCGTCAGCCGACACCAGGCTGGGAGATGCAGCGCTAGCCAGCGCGATGGCGAGGGTCAGTCGTGACAGCGGCAGTGCAGATGGCGCGGATGGATGTGACACGTTGGCGTTCCCTGAGTACTTTTATAAGAATGATTATTATTGCTTTTTGGGAGTGGCTTTAGCTTTGCGAAATGACAAGTCAGTTTTTCGAGATGCCAGGAATAGGCAGAGGAGGGGAACTTTCGATAGACGAAGGGTTGTCCTGCTATCAGCAGAAGTCTGTCTGCCAGGCAAGAGGCTATATGCGGATTGTCGGGTTACGTCAGACGAGACGGTAATCAGTTGTGTGTCTGACGAAAGTCTTATAAGTTGAATTTGATTATTTAGAATATACAAATACAACAGCGACAGTCAGATTTCTCGCCATGATGGCAAGGACTGAAGCATAAGCAAGGACAGAAAATGACCCAGTTTGCAGAAAAAGATGTGTCCGAAAAAAGCGCGTTAGAAGTCATGGGTCAAGAGACGACACATGCGCCGATATCTCGCTCACGGCGTGGCTTCCTGGGTATGAGTGGTGCGGCAATTGCAGGCGCTGCTCTTGGTCAATTCATGCCGGGTATTCCCAAGGCTTTTGCGAGAGAATCGACGTCAGAGGCGACAGTACTAACTCCCTCTTCTCAGTCTCCGGTACGACTCAATTACAATGAGAATGCCTTGGGAATGGCACCCTCTGCTCAGCGCGCGGCTTCTTCCTCTATCGCACACTCCAATCGTTACCCCTTCGCGCACCTTGGTAAATTGCAGTCACTGGTGGCAGAGCATCACAAGGTAAGCGGAGACAGTATTCTCTTCACCCCGGGGTCATCTGACGCGATTCGCGCGAGCATCCTTGCCCACGCAACACCTGAGACGCAGTTGGTCATTCCTGAGCTAACTTACGGCGATGGTGCGCTCTATGCAGGGTTTTATGATCTCGTCATCCATAAGGTGCCTTCCTCGCGCGAGGATTGGTCTTTCAAGCTGGAAGACATGCAACAGGCGGTGAGAAATCACGCTGGCCCGTCGATTGTCTATCTAGTGAATCCCAATAATCCGACCTCAACCATCGTTTCAAGTGATGCGCTGGAAGCGTGGGTCAAGAATAGCCGTACGGACACGCTATTCATCATTGATGAGGCCTATGGCGAATTCGTCAATGATGAGACGTATCGCTCTGCGGATCGCTTGATTGTGAATGGCGCTGGCAATGTGCTGGTGCTCAAGACCTTCTCCAAGATTCACGCGATGGCAGGGTTACGTGTTGGTTATGCTGTGGGAAGTGCAGAGCGTCTCGAACGCGTGTCGCATTACGTCGAGGAAGACTCGATGACGCTGTCTTATCCCGGCGTCATGGCAGCCACCGCCTCGATGCAGTCGCCGGATTTTCTGGCACACAGCAAGCACAGCAATGATGAGTCGCGGGCTATCTATACTGCCGCACTGGATGATTTGGGCTGGAATTATCTTCCGGGACAGACCAATTTCGTCTTCCACCGTATCTCCAAACCGCTCAAGGAATTTCAGGCGAGCATGAAGGCGCATCATATTCTCATCGGGCGTGCCTTCCCGCCGGCTGATGGCTGGTGCCGCATGTCATTGGGTACGCCGGAAGAGATGCGCTATGTGGTGGCAGTGCTGCGTGAAATGAAAGCGAAAGGTGCGGTATAAAAGAGAGTGTAGATATACGAATAACGTGCTTTTTAATGTCAAACGCCCGCTATTGCGGGCGTTTTCGATAGTCGCGACTGATGGTTCTGATAGTGCCAATATTTCTATCCTGGCATCATCTTCCCTTCTTTCAAGAATATTCCTCTACGGTTCTTGATCCAACGCAAGCTGTTAGCAATATCTCTTTAAACGCTACATAAATATCCATCTTTATTTGGCACTACATGTTAATGTGATTGGCATCCAGGAATGCTCGAATTGAAGACTGTGATTGGCTATTTTCTCATGGAAAAGGTCGGTCGCAGAGGCTGTCGTGTGCCGTGCTGAAAAAGAATGACAGGTCCAGCGTCTTCTGCGTTGTCATGGCCGCCTCCCTGCCGATGCCCGAGTGATCGATGGTGAGAGTATCAGTCACTGCTTTTTGTTGTTTACGCACGTACATTCCAAGAGGAAGTATAAGAATGCCTATTCACCATATTAATGCAGATGATCAATCTAGCCTTCGGGACATCTATGCGACGGATGCGTCCAATAGAAGCCTGCCAAAATACCGGATACCCGAGAATCGGACCGAGCCCCACGCGGCGTACTCCTTCATCCGTGATGAGCTCTTGTTGGACGGTAATGCTCGCCAGAATCTCGCGACGTTCTGTACCACCTGGATAGATGATGAAGTGAAGCAGTTGATGACGGATTCCATCGACAAGAACATGATCGACAAGGATGAGTACCCGCAAACTGCTGAGCTTGAAAATCGTTGCGTGCATATTCTGGCGGACCTGTGGCATGCGCCGAAATCATGGCAAACGATAGGGTGCTCCACCACGGGCTCAAGTGAAGCGGCCATGCTGGGTGGCCTGGCATTCAAGTGGAAGTGGCGCAAGAAGCGTGAAGCAGAGGGCAAAGATGTCAGCCAGCCGAATATTGTCACCGGGCCTGTGCAGATCTGCTGGAAGAAATTTGCGCGCTATTTCGATGTTGAAATCAGAGAAGTCCCCCTCGAAGGTGATGCACTCGGGTTAAAGCCAGGAGATCTCAGAAAGTATTGTGATGAGAATACGATTGGTGTCGTGGCGACGCTCGGCGTGACCTTCACGGGTATCTATGAGCCCGTCGCAGCGCTAGCTCATGAGCTGGACGCCATGCAACGAGATCTTGGTCTGGATATTCCTATTCATGTCGATGCGGCTTCTGGCGGTTTTATTGCCCCCTTCATCCAACGTGATCTCGTCTGGGATTTCCAGCTGGATCGCGTACGTTCCATCAATGCGTCAGGTCACAAATACGGATTGGCTCCGCTTGGGGTGGGCTGGATAATCTGGTCATCCAAGGAAGACCTGCCGGAAGAGCTTATTTTCAATGTTGATTACCTTGGCGGTAATATGCCGACCTTTGCACTTAATTTCTCCCGACCTGGTGGCGAGATAATTGCGCAGTATTACAACTTCTTGCGTCTTGGCCGAGATGGTTTTGCCGCCATTCAGCAAGCCTGTTCTGATACGGCGCAATGGTTAGGCAAGGAATTGGCAAAAATAGGGCCTTTCGAGATGGTCTATGACGGTCATGGTGGCTTGCCTGCTGTCGCCTACAAGCTGACCGAGGGTGACCATGGCTATACGCTTTACGATCTTTCCGAGCGTGTGAGAATGCGTGGTTGGCAGATTGCTTCTTATCCATTGCCTTCAAATCGCCAGGAAGTCGTTGTGCAGCGCATTCTGATACGCCATGGCGTAAGTCGTGATCTGGCACATTTATTACTGGATGATATAAAGCGTGGCATCGAACATCTGACACAGAACCCCATTCCGAACTCAAGCGCCAAACCGGGGTTCCATCACGGGTAAGCATGGAAAATTACACGACGAATCTATTCCTGCGATGGTTCGTCTTGTTTTTCATCCCTTGTTTTTCATCCCTTGTTTTTTTGCTACTGGGCCAGCGATGGCCCAGTACCGCAAGATGTTTGAGGAGAGGCGCGTGATAGGTCAGATATTCGACAGAATAGAGCCTGTAGTGGAAACAGGCGCGCACGGTTTCTTTCAGTTGCTACACCACCAGCCAATCGCCTTTGTGCTTCTTGCGCTTGCACTCGGTGCATTGATTGGCAAGTTGAATATCAAAGGTATCTCGCTGGGTTCTACCGCAGGCACTTTGCTGGTAGGCATCATCATCTCGATGTCGGCTGAAGCCATCTATGGGATTACCTATTCAATCCCCGGGATATTGTCATCCTTTATGCTCTTGCTGTTCATGTACGCGCTTGGACTGAAAGTCGGCCCTCAGTTTTTCTCTGGGCTCCGCAAAGGCGGTTTGGCGTTCATGGGGATCGGCATCATCGTGTGGGTGTTGAACTGGGTGATTTGCTACTTTGGTGCCATGTTGGTCGGTTTGGCCCCAGGGTATGCGACAGGGCTTATTTCGGGAAGCTACACGATTACTGCAATTCTTGGTGTTGGCCAAGGGGCATTGTCCAGTGGTGCCTATGTCCCTCCCGTCGGGATGACGATCGAAGAGGTTGGCGCCAACATGGCAGCAGCGTATGCCATCAGCTATGTGCTATCGAGTATCGGTATCATCCTGTTGATCCGCTACCTGCCACGCATGTTTGGTCGTGATGCGAAAGCCGATGCCATCATTGCCGAGGCTGAATACAGTGGTGGGGCTCAGCATCCGGTGCCGGGAGCACCACACGCCTTGACGATGGGATTTTCGCCCTATGATCTGCGTGCTTTTGTCGTGACCCATGACAAATTCGACGGACGCACGCTATCGCAATTGGCCCATGATTTTCCGAAGGTCCCCATCTTGCGTGTCGTGCGCGATGGCGCAATCCTCGACCTTGAGAACGATCCCGTCATTACCAGAAATGACATTGTGACAGTGCGTGCCAATGTCCATGACTTGATTCTGGAAGAGGATGAGTTGATAGGGCCGGAGTCAGATAGTTCGCTTGCACGCAATGTCATGCTGGAGGTGGCAGATATCCACGTGACCTCCCGAGCGATCACCGGCAAGACCTTCGAAGAGCTTGCGCGCCATGGAACGGCGGGTGTCGAGGTTCAAGCGCTGTTCAGAGCGGGGAATGAGCTACCGGTAGGTCCGGCGAGCACAATGCTAGTCGGTGACGTGCTTCGTGTGACAGGGCCGGATATCGCCCTGAAAGCGGCGGCAAGACACATTGGCGGTCACGCCATTCTGCCCACACTGAAATCTGAAGTACTGTATCTGGCGCTCGCCATGTTGGTGGGGTATCTGGTCGGTATTGTCACCGTACATATCTCTGGCATTCCTTTCTCTCTTGGTACGTCAGCGGGATGTATTCTGGCTGGTGTGGGGGTGAGTTACTTCCGCAGTCGCAATCCCGAGTTTGGCGGTCCGGTACACGAAGGAGCGCGTAGCTTTCTGCAGGATTTCGGGCTCAACGCCTTTGTGGCAGTGCTGTCCGCGAATGTTGGACCCAAGGTCATTTCTGCCTTGGGTGGTGACACCATCCTCTGGTTGGCGCTGATCGGGACGGTGGGTGCACTATTGCCGCCATTCATTGCCTTTTGGGTGGGAATCAAATTCTTTGGACTCAACTCCATCATTGCAGATGGCGCCACAACGGGCGGCCGCAACAGTACACCTGGCTTGAACGCCATCATCGAAGAATCAGGAAGCTCTATCGCTGCCGTGCCTTATCCCGTGAGTTACGCACTCACCACGGTACTGGCGTTGATCGGGGGTTACTTCTCGATGATTCTCACCTAGCGGTGATTGATGGCGCAGTGACGTGGGGTTTCCAGCGACTCGAAGAGTTCGGATGCGTGTCTGAGAGATGTTTTTTATCAGTGCTTTATATGAAGACAATGTTGGCAGTAGCACAGCCTTGGGAAACCGTCCGTTCATCCATGAGTGATGATCCATCGAGCTGATATGCCTGTTTGCGTTTTACTAGCGCTGAGCTTACCTTCAGTGTCGCTTATATAATAAAAAACCGGAGATATGAATGAGATTCTCGATTCTCGCCATGGGGCTGTCATGCGCCATGGGTAGCGTGAGCGCGCAGGCTGCCTCACATCAGGATGTCCAGAAGGCTGTGGAACAACAACAACAGCCTTTGCTACAAACCTTGGAAACGTTGGTCAATGTTGATTCAGGCACAGGGTACAGTACGGGTCTGAGTGATGTTGAGGCACTGCTGACCAAGCATCTCAAGGCGCTTGGTGCAGAAGTGGAGACGTATCCTGCCAAGACTTATGGGGGCAATACCCTCGTTGGCCGGCTACAAGGTGATGGTGACCGCAATATCATGTTGATGATCCATTACGACACCGTCTTTAACGAAGGTGCAGCCAAGCAACGGCCTTTCCATATTGAAGATGGGCGAGCGTATGGCCCGGGAGTAGGAGATGCCAAGGGCGGTGTAGCCGTGATTCTGCATAGTCTTGAAGCGCTCAAGTCTCTTGATTTTGATGACTATGGTCAGGTCACGGTGGTGTTCAACCCAGACGAGGAGAAAGGCTCGCCCGGGTCACATGACCTGATTCACAAGTTATCTGCGGATCAGGATGCTGTGCTGGTGTTCGAACCCACCTTTGCCGATGAAGGTGTGGATGCCGTCACTGTTGTCACCAAAGGCATCAATTACGCCTTCCTCGAGGTGAAAGGTCGTGCATCGCATGCCGGTGGAGCGCCCGAAAAAGGCCGCAATGCCATCATGGAGTTGTCTCACCAATTGCTGCAGCTGGATGAGCTTGGTGATCCAGACAAGAAGACGACGCTCAACTGGACGGTTGTTGAAGGTGGCACCAAGCGCAATATCATCCCCGAGCATGCTACGGCAGAAGGGGATATGCGCTATTTCGATAGCGGCGAGTACGAGCGCGTTCTGAATGAGGCTCAGAAGATTACCGAGCACCAGCGGGTTGAGGGTACCGAGGTAGAATTCCGTCTTGAAAAAGGCCGTCCACCACTTCCTGCAAACCCTGAAAGTCAGATGCTTGCTGAGCAAGCTCAGAAGATTTACCAGGAGCTCGGCCTGAATCTTCAGGCAGTTGAGATCGGCGGGGGGACTGATGCAGCCTATGCCTACCACGCGGATGCCGATGGCCCCGCGGTGCTGGAGTCTTTAGGCCTTGTGGGTGGGCGTTATCACAGCGATGAAGAGTTTGTGCTGACGGATAGCGTGGTGCCGCGCCTGTATCTGACGACCCGAATGATCATGGAGCTCTCTCACGAAGCATCTAGGGACTGAGTCTTTAAGCATCGTCATGCTGCTTCTCTGTGAGTGAGAGTGAGAGCGAAAGCGCCCCTGCCTTCCAATGGCAGGGGCGCTTTTAGTAACAAGAGCAGTAGAGGGTAGTAAAGAGTAAGTAATAGAGGGCGTTGCATTTGCGCCTGCGAAGGATATAGTCACAGCGTTCATTCCTTGGGTATTTTCTGAACCGCAGGGATGAGGCGTACAGGATTTTTTCAGGAGATACCGACAGATGACACACAAGCGCAAGGTGCAAGACAACGCTCTCAAGGCGGCATTGCGAACTCCGATGTTCAAGCAACGCATCGTCAAGGCTCGCAAAGGGAAAGGCAGTTATCAGCGTGGTGGCAAGCAGAGCAATCGGCAGGGTAGCGGAGAAAACAGAGAGGCTCCTTCAGTCAGCGTGACGCGTATCGTGGTAATGCGCGCTGCTTGAAGAAGCCTTTTTGATCCATTATCTGGTTCAACACACGAACGCCGTCGGGGCAGCCCGGCGGCGTTCGTGTGTCTTCCTTGCAAGTATCAGACATCGACCAAGGTGGCTTCCTCTGTCTTGGCCGCAGCATTATTTACGGGCGTGTGCTGTGGTTGCGCCAGATAGGTTTCCAGCGAATCATCCATCGCCTCAAGCCACGGCGTGTGATGCTTGGGGGCCAGTGTGCCGGTCATCAGTGAGCGATACGAGTAGTCACGGAAGGTCATGATGTTCTCGTGCTTATGATGCTCCCACTCGAGGAAGGTGCGGTTGACGCCATCGATATCGAAACTCGGATAATCGGTCTCACCAATCAATGATTTCACGTAATCCCCCTGGAAGAGGATCATCGACTCATCGTCATCAAGCGCTTCCTCGCGGGCACGCCATGCCAGGCTATCCGCCTGCATTTCATCTACTGAGGGCAGGGCGATGCCATCGAGAATCACGTCACGTACCCACCAGGCCTGCGCATCGAACATGTTGAAGGTGTACCACTGGTCCTGCATGCCGAGATAGAACAGACGTGGGTTCTCTTCCCACACCACACCCTTGTAGAGGCCCAGCGGCCACATGCGGTTGTCTGTCTTGAGACACAGGGAGTCGTCGAGGAACGGGAAGTGATGCAGATAACCGGTGCACAGGATTATGGCGTCGATGTACTTGCTACTACCATCCTTGAAGTAGGTGGTATCGTTCTCGACCTTCAACAGCAGTGGCTTTTCTTCCCAGTTATCCGGCCAGGCAAAGCCCATCGGAGCGGTGCGATAGCTGGTGGTGATACTGCGCGCACCGTACTTGTAGCATTGCGAGCCGATATCTTCGGCGGAATAGCTGCTGCCAATCAGCAGGAGATCCTTGTCTTTGAATTCCAGAGCGTCACGGAAGTCGTGTGCATGGAGAATGCGGCCATTGAACTCCGAGAATCCAGCGAATTCCGGTACGTTGGGGGTCGAGAAGTGCCCAGATGCCACGATGACGTGATCGAATATTTCGCTGGTGACTTCGTCGCGAGCCTGATCGTGAACACTGACCGTGAATAGCTGCGTCACGTCATTGAAGGTGACCTGACGCACCGGGCAGCCAAAGCGGATGTACTTGCGGACACCGGCCTTCTCGACGCGCCCCTTGATGTAATCGAAGATGACGGCACGTGGCGGATAGGATGCGATGGGCCGATCGAAATGTTCTTCAAAGGAATAGTCGGCGAATTCGAGACATTCCTTGGGACCATTCGACCACAGGTAGCGGTACATGCTGCCGTGGACAGGCTCACCATGGGCATCCAATCCTGTCCGCCAGCTGTAGTTCCATAGGCCGCCCCAGTCATCCTGTTTTTCAAAACAGACCATCTCGGGGATGTCGATACCCTTGTCAGCGGCAGATTGAAAGGCGCGAAGCTGTGCCAGGCCACTGGGCCCTGCGCCGATGATCGCAATGCGTTTTGTCATGGGTATGTTGTCCTGTTGATAAAAATTTAATCAAGAATATTTATAGAATTCGATAAGCAATATATCTGCTAGTGGTTCCTTGCGTTAGGTGGTGATAATTGGGTTTAAGAGTGTAAATTAGACTATCAATAAGCATCTTTTCTAGTCGTTATCAAACAACTAAAATATTCACGAAATTGATCTCGTGAAAGATTGATTTGTCAACCAAGTATGGGGGTTGATATCCAAGTTAGCGTATCATCGCAGAAAAAGGTAACTATCTCAAATTATCATAAAATGTAATTCAATTATCATCAGTAAAAACAGTGCATTTATTTGGAATTTTCATCAGTGAGGGTTTGTCATTGTAGATGTCTCTATACCAAGTCATAGAGAGGGTTCTATTGTTCTATGTAGATTTAATCCATGTAAATCCTCAGTAATGGCTGCGGGAAGCACTAGCGTATCTGCGTTTTTTGCAAAATCGATGAAGTGCGGGTTGGTACCATTCTGATCGGCAGAGATAGCGATGGTGCCTTCTGACGTCTCAATGCGATAGGCGAGATTAGGGACATCACCATGAGGAATTCCCATCGCAGTGATGTTAAGTCCATCCTTTTCATAGACGGTCTGTGGATGAGTGCTTTTATAATCGACATCCTCCATATCTACCTTGAGATTGATGCCATCATTACCACTGAATATACCTGCAAGATAACTATAGACACCCCCATTGGCGCCAAACATTCGCTGCATAAATTGTGTCAGGCTAGGAAAGTAGTGATTGCCTTGGGGACCGCTGATGGTTATTTCCTTCATATTTCAGAAGGGTAGGGTTGAGCCAAGGGAATAGACGCAAGATGGTGGCAAGAGAATGTGTATCGTGGAAAGGAGGGGCACCAGCTAATGGATATCATCTTCGGTAACCTTGACCGTGAGTCGCCAAGATTTTGCCGGCACATGGTCAAGAAGCTTCTCGAGAGAAAGGAGGACACTCTGAACAGCCTCTGAGACGTCGCGAGTGGGTATGACGACGTCTCAGAGATAAAGTCTTCGGGCTAGCTTAGATATGCGTGCCTAGCAGTTGAAACATGCGTTAGGGAATGCCATCACGCAAGGCATCGACCCCGTTGTAGCTACGCGTCAGCCAATAGCCTCATCCCTGAAAACGAAGTGCGCCCGCCATGTTTCGGCACGTGCTGCATCACGTGCTTCATACTCGGCAAGGACTTCGTCCAGTTCGCCGAGAGACTCATGCTCTCTATCCTCGCCCAGTTGCGTCAGGCGCAGGGTATACCAGGCCGTTACGCTCCCTTCGGGAGGAGAAACAAAGCGTGGCAATTCAGGCTCTACACCTTCTCCGGCTTGCCAGTGGTGAGGTAGCGCCGGATCAAGTGCCAGCGATCGGGCGAGCCCCACGATATCGACCGCCCCCTCATTCACCGCGGCCTGTGCCTGGGCTAGGGTCTTGAAGCCGCCGGTCGCCATCAGTGGCAGGGAAGTCACTTCGCGGGCGCGCTTGGCGAATTCGACAAAGTAGGGACCGGAAGCACTGGCATCCGAGGCGGAACGTGCACCGGGGAAGTAGGTGCCGCCGCTGATATCGATCAGGTCGATGGGTGTGCGTTCCAGTGCGGCGATGACGTGCAGCGCTTCGCTTTCCTCGAAGCCGCCTTCTAGTTGGTCGGTGGCGTTGAGCTTCACGGCCACGACGAAATCTGTACCCACAGCCTCACGTACTGCTGCAATGGTTTCGAGGAGCAGGCGCATACGATTCTCAAGGCTGCCGCCGTAATCATCCTTGCGCTGATTGAAGAGTGGCGAGAGAAACTGACTGAGCAGGAAGCCATGCGCGGCATGCACCTGGACGCCACCAAAGCCGGTATCCCGTGCCAGGCGCGCAGTGCGTGCAAAGATACCCGGGAGTGCCTTGATATCCTCCAGACTCAGTGCTTGGCAACTCAGCCCCGGCACGTCGAGTGCGCTCGGTCCGTGCGGGATGCTGGTGGGGGGGTAAGCCATCGCGCCGGCATGCCCAAGTTGTAGCCACAGGCCAGTGTTATGTTGGCTTCCCTGCACGGCAAGCGCCTTGAAGTGTTCAAGGTTAGATGCGTCATTGAGCACCAGATTGCCCGGTTTCTCTGCGTGATGATGGTCCGGCTGTACTTCGCCAATCAGCGATGCCGCCGCGCCGCCTTCGGCCCAGCGCTCATAGAGGCGCATCTGGGCATCTGTCGGGTGGCCGGTGCCATCGCCGAGTGAATCCGACATGGCTGCTTTGATGATGCGGTTTTTCAGCACCTGCCCGCAGCGGAGTGTGAGAGGCGAAAAAAGTCGCTCCTCTGTCGAGCGAGTCGCAGTATCTTGCGAGAGGGGCTTGGTGATCATCAGTGAGCCTTTGCGTGTAATAGGGGAGCAGATATCATTTTGCCATGCTGATAGAGCGCTGATAATCCGTCATCGCGTGGTGTGTGCCGCGGCACGCTATCGGTCGAGTATTTCTCGCCCAACCCAACACGCCGCTGGAGTGTCTCCGGCGGCGTGTTGATCAGCAATGCAGGGTGTGGCAACAGAGATAAGCCTTATCGCTTACTTCAGTACGTCACCCTCAGTCGACGTCTTTCCGCTGTCGGCAGATGCCCCTTTCTGTTCTGACGCCTTTTCCTCATCTGCGCCGATCCGCTTGATCCAGCGCTGCCGTGCAAAGCGACGCAAGTTGGCCACGTTATCCGTCTCGTCGATGATGTCTTCGCCGAGAATAGTTTCCATCACGTCTTCCAGCGTGATGACCCCCAGCCAGTTGCCGAGGTTGTCGTAAACCACGCACAGGTGCTGACGCTCACGCTGCATGCGACCGAAGGCGTGCTCGACGTTATCATCCGCGTGAATCTCGCTGATCGGGCGCATCAGCTCCTTGAGCTGAGTGTCGGGGTCAGCCTGATGCGCGTCAGCACGGTGAATCATGCCTAACGCGCGCTCATCATCTGTCATGACCGGATAGCGACTGAAAGGCCACTTGGCCAGCTGATCATTGAATTCTGCCACCGTCATCTCTGGGCTGACCGTCTGACATACTGGGCGTGGCGTCAGCACATCACGCACTTTCATCTCGTGAAGGTTGAGGATGTTGGTGATGACGCGTTGCTCGTCACTTTCCAGTGCTTTCTTTTCCAGTCCCAACTGCGCCAATGCCTTGATTTCTCCGCGTAGGTCAATGTCATGGGCATGCTTGCCGATGCGTGAGGTAATCATTTCCGACAACCATATCAGTGGCCTCAACCCCAGCACCATCGCGTTGAGTACGCGGGGTAGCATGGGGGAGAGCTGACGCCAGTAAGTGGCACCGATGGTCTTGGGAATGATTTCGGAGGCGACCAGAATCAGCAGTGTCATTACCGCTGATGCCACACCGACCCAGGCTTCGCCAAAGATGACCGAGACCTGAGCACCAACACCGGTAGCACCGACGGTGTGTGCAATAGTATTAAGAGTGAGGATGGCCGCCAGTGGTTTGTCGATGTTGTCCTTGAGCTTGGCGAGGGCAGCATACCGCTTGGGATGCTCGTCCCTCAGGCTTGCGACATAGCTGGGGGAGAGTGATAGCAGCGCTGCTTCAAGCACGGAGCAGATGAACGAGATGCCAATGGCGATGGTAGCAAACAGGATCAGCAGAAACATGCAATGCGCTCCTTGGATAGATAAGCCTCCATTAGCGACAGATGACACATTGCTGTCAAATGGCTGGCGTTGATCTCAAGAGGCTTGTCTTATCATCACGAATACGGTCTTTGCCAGTGTGCTGCCTCATGCACCGGGTGTCCCACTGGCAGTGATGCAATATTTTCCAGCAGCAGGCGCTGAAGATGCGAGGGGGAAGCGCAAGCAAGTGCCCCTCACTGTGGTACCTGTGAGGTCCGGCAGGGCCAATAAAGCAAGTTTCTGGCAGCTTTAGATTTCTCTCTTGAAATGCCCTATTATCCACCTCCCGGCTCATCATGGCCTCATTCTTTCAAGACTCCCATTTTCTATGATTAGACTTACGAATATTCAGCTACCTCTAGATCATAACGATAACGCGTTAGAACGCGTTATCTTGTCTACTTTAGATATTAAATCTGATCAGCTTGTGAGTTTTTCTATTTTCCGCCGCGGCTATGATGCTAGAAAAAAAGCGCGTATTCTTCTGACCTATACATTGGACATAGAAGCTTTAAATGAACAAGAATTATTGGCTCGCTTTGCCAATAATTCGCAAATCAAAGCCACTCCCGATCTGGAATATCATCCGGTCACTCAAGCGCCAGCCACATTGACTGATCGACCAATTATCATCGGTTTTGGTCCTTGCGGCTTATTAGCTGGCCTGCTGCTCGCCCAAATGGGCTATAAACCTATTATTCTAGAACGTGGTAAAGAAGTGCGCGAGAGAACCAAGGACACCTTTGGCTTCTGGCGCAAGAAGATATTGAACACGGAGTCCAATGTTCAATTTGGAGAAGGTGGGGCGGGTACATTCTCGGATGGCAAACTTTATAGCCAAGTCAAAGACCCGAAGCAATACAGCCGAAAGGTACTCAATGAGTTCGTTGCTGCAGGAGCGCCAGACGAAATTCTCTTCGTCAGCAAGCCTCATATCGGCACATTCAAGCTGGTTGCGATGGTAGAGAAAATGCGCGCTCAGATTGTCGAATTAGGGGGCGAGATTCGATTCAGTGCACGGGTTGATGATCTCCATATCGAAAACAATCAAGTCACTGGCGTAACGCTTGCGGATGGTGAGCGCCTTGACTCCAGGCACATCGCATTGGCGATTGGCCATAGTGCGCGCGATACCTTTGAAATGTTGCATGCCAAAGGGGTATATATCGAAGCAAAGCCTTTCTCCATTGGCTTCAGAATCGAACACGAACAAAGTGCCATTGATAAAGCACGTTTTGGCCCGAATGCTGGTAATGAAATACTGGGTGCTGCTGATTACAAGCTGGTACATCACTGCAAGAACGGTCGTTCTGTGTATAGCTTCTGCATGTGCCCGGGGGGCACGGTGGTGGCGGCTACTTCAGAAGAGAACCGTGTCGTGACCAATGGCATGAGCCAGTATTCACGTAACGAGCGCAACGCAAACAGTGCTGTGGTGGTGGGTATCAACCCATCTGATTATCCCGGCGGTCCTTTGGCAGGGATTGAGTTACAACGACAATTGGAAAGCCATGCCTTCGTGATGGGCGGCAGTAACTATGATGCGCCAGCACAAACAGTCGGGGCTTTCTTGAGGAATGAAACGCCTGAGGCGCTAGGCTCTGTCGTCCCTTCGTTCAAGCCAGGCATCAAGCTGACCAACCTTGCAGATGCGTTGCCAGATTTCTGTATCGAGGCGATCCGTGAGGCTATCCCGGCATTCAATAAAAAGATCAAGGGTTTCGCTTTTGAAGATGCGTTGTTGACGGGAGTGGAAACACGGACCTCTGCGCCGATAAGTATCAAGCGTGACCAAAGCCTTCAGAGTATCAATACCAAAGGTTTGTATCCGGCAGGGGAAGGGGCTGGCTACGCTGGGGGGATTATGTCAGCTGCGATAGACGGTATCAAAATTGCTGAAGCGATGGCATTGAGCATCAATCAAGAATAAATGAGATAGGTAGCCATCATAGATGCCAGAGACGCAATGTCTCTGGCATTTTATTATTGATTGATGGTGATGAAAATGACGTTGTCTGGCTAAAAAGATAACACAGTGTCAGATGACATCGAAGCTGATCAGTACTTCTTCATGATATTTTAATGAATTGTGTCCAATGGAGTCCGTTGCGGATGCAAGTCCATTCAATGTCCCCGTAATGAAGAAATAGTCTTTTCCTCCATAACCACGACGAATGCATTCAAGCACCCCTTGCTTGAGAACTTCTCTCTTTTTTACCGCCGCCTGTTCTATCGTGAAAGAAAATATGTAATTTGGATTTCCACCGATGAACGACAGCTCTCCGCAAGCGGGATCTTGTGAGACCAACACCCCGTAGTTGAAATAAAAATCACAGGCAGAGTGATTTGAATTATTTATTTCGGGTCGAATCAGCTCTACGGCGACATATGTGTCCAGGTTGTCAACGTATTCATCAATGAGTCCATCGGAAGTCGGCACTGACAGCATGAAGCAGACTTCCGTTTCCGTGCCAAGCAGTGCTTCACGAGACACTTTTTCGCCTATTGTCGCTAGCACCTGAAAATCAAAGATGGGAGAAATAATGACTCCGTCATTCTTGTCGACTATTTTCCAGCCTGCGATTGTGGCACCTCGCTCAACTAAAGTTGAGATCAATCGATCTTGTTCGGCCATAAGGCTTTCTAATTCAGGCAGTGATATGTCAGTAATGTCCAGGCTGGAAAGTCCTGTGTCATCAAATGTTTGAATTGCCGTCTTGTATTCATTGAAGTTCATGCTTTATTCCTGTCGGTAGCGGGGTGAAAATTATTGAATAGCGGTATTTGAAAACAGTCGAGGAATGACACTTTTTCATTGAGATATCTCTGCTTCCATCATGCTCAGCGTGAGCCGACTTTTTCAAGCAGGAAAGGTGTTGGTGGCAAGGGTGTTCTCATGGCAGACAGAAAGTATCAGTCGCTGATGTCGATAGAGGGGATGAGTGATAGGTGACACCGTGTCGGCAAATGGGTCCTGTGGCGCAAAGGCGAAATTGCCTGAGGGCTTGGAGAACCCCTGTGGATGTGAAGCGAAAATCTCACACAAATCGCCAATGAGATTGATTTGCTTTTGATAATCGTTGTATTTTGAGGTCACTTATCAAGACTTCTTGCATAAATTGTGGTGTAACCGAGTGTTTTACCGCCTTTTCTGGCGTTTGACCTGTATTCGTCAGTGAAGACATCGCAGGAGTGAGGACCATGAATTACGATGCAAGGGATTTGCTCTGACATGCATGATCTATCGAGTGTCTTCGTTGACGTGGGTGACGCAGAGCGACCACGCAAGCCTGTTGGCTCGCCAGCAGAAATCGCACATTTGGCGATGACCTATCCTCAGTCAGGTGATTGGTATCAGGTGCGCTACCCACGCAGCCAAGGATGGGCACGTGAGATATCTCTTTGGCAGGGGGCGATGCTGACGCTGTGTGACATGAGCGTCATGCGTGCACATCAGGGACAGCATGTCTTTCGAGATGGGGTATATCTCTGTCTTGTCCTGGAGGGCACGCTCGCACTGGCAGGGCATGATGGGCGCTGGGTCGATATCGCTGCGGGAGAAGGCGGGGTGTTTCGGGCAGTGAATGCGCATGGGACATCGCCTCATCTACTGAAAAGTTGGCACGCTGTTGGACGATTACGCTGCATCAGTCTTCTTATCGAAGAAGAGCGTCAGCAACCGGAGAATGTACGCAAACGACTTGGCATCTGGGATACCCAGACAACCAGTCATCCGCCATATGCCTCAGATGGCCCTGTCTCACATATCTCCAGCTCATACGCGCATCCATCACGTTGGATGCCGGGGTTCAGCTTGTATCAGCAACTGGAAGCCAGCATGCCAGCCGCTGAAAGTGAGGTGGCCATGTGTGAAGAAGGTTGTCTGCTTCACTGGCAGGGGATTGGACTGCAGCTACTGAGCAAGGCTCTACAAACGGCACGATACGGGACACGCTCCAAGGCCTCGATTTCTCATGGCAGGCCCGTGAGCGAAAGTGCTGGGGACGCCGTGATATCGGCTGCTGCGATTCATGCCTCACCATGTCGACATCTCGAAGCGGTACGCAAGCGGCTCAACACCTCTCCGCAGGTTGTTCATCCCCTGAGTGAGCTTGCGAGACTGGCCTGTATGAGCCCGTCGAGTTTACGTCAGAAGTTTCGAGTAGCTTATGGAAAATCGTTGGGCCATTACCAGCGGGAGTGCCGTATGCAGTGTGCCCAGCAGGCGCTATTGCAGGGCATGAGCATCCAGCAGGTAGCACATCGTGTGGGCTACGCGCACGCCTGTAATTTCGCCACTGCCTATCGCCGCCACTTCGGGCTATCGCCGCAGGAGGCACGTGCCAGGTTTCATGAGACCGGATGAGGGTCAGGTGGCAGATAGATCTCCAGGGCTTGGCAGGCATGAAAAACGGGCAGCCATTGGCTGCCCATTTTTCATTTTGATGCAGAGCGCTCAGAAGGAAAGTGGTCTAGAGGAAAGGCACCATCGGAAGCACCACGTCGTCTAACAGGCCTGTTGGATAGTGCAAATTCATCGTGTGCTGCATGCCCAGCAGGAAGACTGCCACGCCCAGTGAAAACAGGGCGGCGAAGCCCAGCGACTTGCGCGCCACGATCCGCTGGAAACCAAGGCAGAAGATTACTGCAGTGCATACGAAGCCAAGCACTGCGCTGATACCGATCAAGACGAAGAAGCCCAGTACCACAGCAATGCTCTTGGTTGCTGGCTGCTTTACTCGAATCATGCCGCGCCGCCAACCATTGAAGACCACCGCGATTACCGAGAGCAGCGTGATGAAAGCAGCCAGCGTGGGGAAGGCCTTGCCCAGCGGCATCAGGCCGCTTATATCGAAGAGTGCCCATATTCCAACCGCTGCCATCATGAGCAACAGCAGTAGATCGACGCCACCAAAGCCTCGCGATTCCAGTAAATCTTCTTCCGGAGAGGGGGCGCTGTCGACCACCTCGTGCGTCTGACGGCGACGCATGATCGCCTTGCGGATCACCGGCAGGAAGAAGGCCAGCAGAATCAGGCCGAGGATGATCAGCACGCCCGGACGAAGGAAGGCTTCGGCACCGTGGAACTGCAGGCTCTGGTAGAAGTAGTTCTCGGCACCCGGCGCCAGTACGAAACCGATCAGAAAGGCAGGACGTGACCAGCCGGCTGTCTTGAACAGCACGCCCAGCATGCCGATCATGGCCAGCGCTACCCAATCACCCAGCGAGCGACTGGCCTGGTAGGCAGCAAACATGATCAGGATGGTGATGGCGGGTGCCAGAATCGCGAAGGGTACACGGGTCAGCTGCGCCACGGGACGAGCCAGCAGCAAGCACAGGCCTGCCCCGAGGATGTTGGCCAGCGCTAACGACCAGATGATGGTGTAGGTCATGTCGAGATGAGTAGTGATCATCGACACGCCCGGTTCGAGGCCTAACAGCAGGAGCCCTCCCAGGAAGACGGCGGCCGTCCCGGAACCCGGAACCCCGAACAGTAGCGTCGGGACCATGGCGCCACACGCACAGGCGTTGTTGGCAGATTCCGGCGCGATGACGCCGCGAATATCACCCTTGCCGAATTGGCTCGGATCCTTGGCCGTCTTGACCGCGAAGCCGTAGGTGATCCAGTCGACCACGGAGCCGGCAAGACCCGGAATGGTGCCGATCAGACTGCCGATACCGGCACAGCGGACGACCAGCCACTTGTTCTTTACGACATCCTTGATCCCGGCAGACCAGCCCTTGCCCAGGTCGGTATTGCCGTCCTTGGCGATGCTGCCACGACCCATCAGTAGCTCGACGATTTCAGGTACGGCGAAGATACCGAGGCCCAGCACGATCAACGGAATGCCGTCGTACAGGTAGTCGATGTCCAGATTCATCCGATATTCGCCAGTCGCGGGAGCAGCGCCGATTGCACCCACCAGCAGGCCCAGTCCGCAAGCGGCGGTGCCTTTGAAGAGATTCTTGCCAGAAAGCACCGCAACCATCGTCAAGCCGAGTAGCGTCAGCACGAATAATTCAGCCGACGAGAAGGCCAATACCAGTGGGCGGGCGACCAGGATGAAGCCGGTAAGAATGATGGCGCCGATCACGCCGCCACACAGTGAGGAGAGGAAGGCACTGGTCAGCGCGCGCGCTGCCTGGCCCTTCTTGGCCAATGGAAAGCCATCAAGCACTGTGGCTTGAGAGGCACTGGAACCGGGGATGCCCATCAGTACCGAGGCGAAAGTATCGCCAGTGGGAATGACCGCGACCATCCCCATCAGCATGCCCAGTGCGTAACCGGGATCAAGTCCATATAGAAAGGGCAGCAGTAGCGCCATGCCGGCGATGCCACCGAGTCCGGGAATGATGCCGACCAGCAGGCCAACGAAGATGCCGATCATCATGAACAGCAGATGGGTCAGCGTAAAGACATGTCCAATACTGGACAGCAGGGTGTCGATCATGGCGTTTATCAACCTCTTTTTCTTGTCTGGCGCGCAAGCAGATAGCCACTCGGATCAATCGTTTTTCAGGTGCGTTGCAGCCTTCATGGAAGCGCTGTGGCAGTTGCTCACGGGATGGATAAGCCTCATATCCCGTGAGCGCATGACGCTATCTGTGATTCAAGGCACCCGTTATGACACTGGCCTCACGACTTAGCGGGATTGAAGTCGAATATTGTGACGTTCCATCAACCAGTTCTTGACCCAGGCGTGCTGTGCTTCAGTGAGTTGCATGGCGCTATGTAGCTGAGCGGCGGCAGCCTTGCCTACCATCAGGCCATAGGGTCCAACCTTCACGGCAGCTTCCTTGAGGAACTCGGGGTCTTTGGCCAGGTCACGCGCGGCTTGGCGGTACTGTTCCAGTAATTCAGGGTCGATATCCTTAGGCACCAGCAGCATCTTCTGCATGGCGTAACCTGAGGCGAAGAACTTGTGGAAGATCTGATAGGCCTCATCGTCACGAGAGTGTCCTTCCTGTGCCAGATATAGCTCGGAGAAGGTTGGCAGTGCCGGGAAGGACGCGTCTCGCTCGATGTGACCTTCATCGTTCATCATGCCCAGGCTGAACAGCGGGATCGCCTGGCCAGCATCGACCAGTGGTGTGACGTTGCTCTTGAATGCTGAAGTGGTCTGGAAATCCAATGCAACTTCGCCGCGTTCGAAAGCCAGGCGGCCCTCGCCACGGCTCTTCATGCCAAAGACAGGGTCAACCTTGAAACCGAGCAGATCGAATGCCATCAGTACCGGCATCTCCAGTCCCGTCGGGTTCTGGCCAGCGAACTTCACTTCCTGAGAGGACAGGGCTTTCAGCGCGCTGGCGCTGTCCTTGCCCAGCGAACTTGAGGCATAGACGACCCCGCCAGTCGGTGCTGCAAAGATCGGTTCCCAGTCGGCATAGTCATAACGCACGCGGCGGTCACGCAGCATGGCGGGATACTGGGTTGAAGCTGAGGTGATCAGCATCTCATCCCCACCATTGCCAGCCCGCTTGCTGAACAGGTTGACCCCGGAGATTGAGCCGCCGCCGGGCACATTGTCGATCACGACTGCGGGGTGGCCCGGCAGGTCCTTGGTGACCCAGTTGGACATGAAGCGCGCCCAGACATCAGTGCCCCCACCAACGCCGAACGGTACTGTCCACGTCAAGGTGTCGGGGACGTCACTGGCGGCATGGGCGGCTGAAGAAAGCGGTAGCAGGCCTATCATTGGCAACATGACAGCCATGGCAGTCGTGCGTGCATGATGCTTGAGTGAATGGCGGCGTGATGGGGTGGCGTGGTGCTCGCGGGTAGACACAGTAGAGAACATGGTCTGACTCCTGATTATTATTGGAAGACTGCTAATTGGTGGAGCGTTATCTCTGCCCGGGAAGGGCAGAGCTCGTTCGTCAGGCAGAACGGTTGTTATCGTCGGCTATACCGTGGTGCATTCATGTGCGTGGCGGCATGACCACGGAATCTGGCAGGTCGATGAAGACCTCTCCGCTCATGATCTTGCGTGCTGTACGCAGGAGGGAGACTCGGCTCGGCGTCATGGGGTCTGTATTTTCGTGCTCGACCTCGACATCCAGGAAGCCTGCGGGGTGCTCCAGTTGGACGTGCTGCGTCAGGCTATCCGCAGTGATGGTACCCGCAGCGAGTGCGATACGATTCGCCAGAGTTCCCGGGACGCTGGTAGCCACGGCCAGCGTGATGGCACCTGTGACGGCAAGAGCACCGTGGCAACGATGCGGCACGAAATAGCGTGTGCAGAGTGTGCCAGTGTCCGTACGGGGTGCAGAGAGAATCACGGGTTTGGGCAGTACTGAACCACGCACATCTCCCATGCCCATCAGCTCACCTGCCTTGAGGCGAATCTTCTCAAGACGTGCCATGGCTTCCAGATTGGCATCCATCTCGGCCGGTGTTTCGTTGCCTTGCCAGCCCAGGCTTGCCGCCTCGATGAGAATCACCGGTGTCGCGGAGTCCAGGCAGGTCACCTCAATACCATCAATCACATTGATGGCCTGGCCGCTGGGCAGCAATTTGCCTGTCTTGGCACCTACTGCGCCAAGAAAGCCGAGCTTGATGGCATTGCCAGCACCTGGAACGCCACTGATCTGAGTGTCGCCCTGGTAGGCGACGCGGCCGCCGGGCGTTGGTACCTGGCAGTCGATCAGAGTGCGAGTGTTGAGGTTATGAATCCGCAGATGCGTGACCTGGTCCTTGGCTTCGACCATGCCAGTCTCGATGGCGTAAGGCCCTACTGCTGCCAACATATTGCCGCAGTTCGGAGAGAAGTCGACTTGATCACCCTCGACATCCACCTGCGCGAACAGGTAGTCGACATCCGCTTCAGGATGGCTAGGAGGAGCGATGAGGGCGATCTTGCTGGTCAACGAATTGCCTCCGCCAAGACCATCGATCTGCAGTACGTGGCCTGAGCCCATGACCTTGCGCAATACTTCGCGGCGGCCATCGTCATCTTTGGGAAGGTGATCCAATCGCAAGAAGGGGCCTCGAGAGGTTCCGCCACGAAGGATTATGCAAGGAAGTGAATGCATCATGTTGAAACGCGCTCCTGTCTGTTTGCGCCTTTCTGAAGCATTACAGCCTCTCATCCATGCATCAAATGCAAATAAATCCTATAATATATGCAATTCTCACATTAATCCGAAAAATGAATCAATGAGATAATTGCATGCATAGATTGGAGTTTCTGGATTTATCGGCGTTCGTGGAGGTGGCGGAAAACCATTCCTTCAATGAAGCAGCAGAGCGGTTGCATCTTTCCCAGCCGGCGCTTTCGCGACGCATTCAGAAGCTGGAGGATGTGTTGGGAGCCAAGTTGTTGGAGCGGACCACGCGTCGGAGTCGTTTGACGCCTATTGGTCGTGACTTCTTGCCGAAAGCCCGCAAGATTCTCGAAGATTATGAATCATCGCTGGCGGGAGTACGCGAACTGGCGACACATAGGAAGGGCATGCTGACGATTGCCTGTCTGCCAACGGCGGCCTTCTATTTTCTTCCCAGTGTGGTGCGCGAGTTCAATATTGCCTATCCCGGCATCCGTATCCGCATTCTTGATATCAGTGCCAATGAGGGTGTCGAAAGGGTGGTGTCTGGTGAGGCAGACTTTGGTATCAACATGGTCAGCGCACACCACCCTGCGGTGGATTTCACCTCTATCTATCGAGACCCGTTCGTACTGGCTCTTCGCCGTGACCATCCGCTTGCACAAAAAAAGAGTGTCGAATGGAGTGATCTGGATGATGTCAGGCTGATTACCGTGTCTCGTGATAGCGGCAACCGCATTCTGCTCGACAACACCTTGCTCTCGGCCGGGATTCATCTCGATGGCTTCTATGAGGTACAGCATCTATCCACATCACTAGGCTTGGTGGAGAGTGGATTGGGCGTTGCCATCCTGCCCTCAATGGCGATGCCGGGGCCGGAGCATGAAGTGTTGTGCCAGCGCGAGCTCCCTGAGCCGCGCATCGACCGTACCATCGGTCTGTTACGTCGACGTGGTGAGTCATTGTCGCCGATAGCGGAGCTGTTCATCGAGATACTGCTCAAACGCTGGAACTGACGAATCAAGGACTGACAATCCCCAGTTTCGTCGGGGTTGGCGCTGGCCACTTCATTACATAAGATGATCATGTATAAGGCGATTTTGTTTTGCGGTGATGGATCATTGCCGCCACAACTCCATTAGCCTCTTCTCATTGCGCGACAAGTTCTGTCACTAGCTCATCGCTTGCGTGCCGGGACTGACAGTCGCTCATCACAAGGATGCCCCATGTCGATTTCAACACGCGTCACCTCTCGCCAGACCGCACTGACCCTCGGTCTTGCTCTGGGACTAGGCACTGCGTTGCCTGCGATTGCTGCTGAGACCAGTACTCCACCGGGGGAACACACTCTCAAGAGCGACCAGCTGGTCAGCCTGATTGCTCAGAATCAAGAGAAGCTGGCGGAAGACTTCAATGGCTTCCTCAAGCAGGTTGCCGAGCGTAATCACGAAGATACGGCAGTTACTAGCGCCATCGAGCAGCATCTGGCTGGCGAAACGCTGGAGGGCGATGACTTCGTCAATATCTATCGCCTGTTAGGGGTGTATAACCGTCTTCAGTACGGTGATGATGTCGAAGCACTCCTCAAGGAGATGGTCGCGATGCCGACCTTCAAGGTGGGTGAGAAGCCGCAACACGAGAATCCCGAGATTGCGCGTTTCGGTGAGCTGATCAAGTCCAAGGCTGAGGAGTTCGGCCTGACCTTCCGTAACGTCGACAATCGTATCTTTGAGGTGGAGCTGAAAGGCACCGGTGATGACGTATTTGGCATTCTGACTCACGGTGATGTGGTGCCGGCGGGTGAAGAGGGCTGGACACTCGAGGATGGGACGCACCTGAATCCGTTCGACATGACACTGATCGATGGCAAGCTCTATGGGCGTGGTACCGAAGATGACAAGGGCTCCATCGCCGCGGCGCTGTATGCCATGAAGTCGCTCAAGGAGAATGATGTGCCGGTCAAGCGCACCATTCGCCTGATGATCGAGACGACCGAAGAGACTGGTGGTGAGGGCTTTGAGTATTACAAGGCCAAGAATACGCTGCCGGAGTACAACATCGTGCTGGATAGCGGCTATCCGGCGATTACTGCCGAGAACGGATTCGGCACCATTGATGCGCGCTTCCCACTGACGCGTGCAGGGAGTGATGACACGGCGAAAGACGGGCTGCCGGCGATTACCGACTTCAAGGGTGGACTTGCGACCAATCAGATTCCTGAGCGTTCGGTCGCGACCCTGCATGCCAGTGATGCAGAGGGTGCGAAGGCATTGAGCAGCAAGCTCAAGACATTGAGTACTCGCTATGTGGATACGCACGGCAAGGACTTCAGTGTGGCCAATGAAGTGAAGGGCGAGGATGTCATCATCACGGTGACGGGCAAGTCAGCGCATTCCTCTTCCCCCGCTGATGGCATCAATCCGGTGACGCGCCTGGCGGGCTTGTTGGCGACCTCTGACATCGACTTCCAGGACAACGCCTACGAAGATGCCGTTCACTATCTGAACGACAACTACGGGCTGGATTACCACGGTAAGCTATTGGGTGTGGCGTACTCTCATGATTTCATGGGGCCGCTCAAGGTTACACCGACCTATCTCGAGCGCGAAGATGCGGCGCTGCGGGTTGCGGTCAACGTGCGCGCACCCGCCGGTGACAAGTCACCGGAAGAGCTGAGCAAGACGATTCAAGACAAGCTGAGTGCCTATGCCAAGGAACAGGGCATGGACATGGCACTGAATGTGGAGATTCGTGACTGGATGTTGCGCGATCCGAGCGGTGCCTGGCTCAAGACGCTGCTCAATATCTTCGGTGACACTACCGGCATGGATGCCAAGCCGCGTTCGTCTGCGGGTAGCACGACTGCCAAACTGCTACCGAATGCGATCAACTTCGGTCCTTCGATGCCCGGCGAAACCTACACTGGGCATACCTCCGGTGAGTTCAAGCGCGTCGACAACCTGATGTTGGATATACAGATGTTCACCGAGATGATGGCGCGTATCGGTAATCAGGATTCCCTGGACTGATTTGACGAGCCGATAATCGTGTACTGAGCAATTGCGGAAGTTGTTAACACCCGCCGTGTGGCCTCTATGGAGGTTATGCGGCGGGTGTTTACGTTTCTGGGCAGGATTGAATCGGGTCGCGATGTACCAGATCATGCGCGCAGGGCGCTGGCCAGTTGATGCCATTCACTGGTCACGCAGGTAATGCTCTCGGTAGACAGGTAGTGGCGAGCACGTTCACGGACATGGGCGATCAGCGCCTCTTCGCTGAGTTCGCCAGACCAGTCTTCTCCGCTGTGCCCGGTGTCCTGAGTCTGTTGATTGAGTGCCAGCCATTTGGCACACCAGCTGACCGACCACAGCCACATGGCGCGGCGTGCCTGCATGAGGGTGTCAGGGGTTATCAGCTGCTCATCAGCCCCTGCGGCGTGCATCTGGGCACGCCAGTGCCGATAGGCGCTCACGACTTCCTCGGGTGTGAGGACGGCGTAACTGGCAATGTCCCAGGTGGTTGAGGTGTAAAGCGTGGCATGAGCCAAATCGAATCCCGGTAAACCATAGCGACACTTCTCGAGATCGACCAATACCGCCCGCGGCGGTTGGCCTGTTTGCGTATGGCGGGCATGCTCGATCAAGAAGTTACCGGGATGTGCGTCAAAACTTATCAGACTGACGGCAGTGGGAGCCGAGACGCTGCTGACGAAGGATTTCAGCGCGCGGCGTTCAGTCTCGATCAGGGCTTGGCTCTCGCCGGTGATGCCCGCAGAGGCGAGGTGGTCACACTGGGTATTGATCTCGCTCAACATGGCTTGCCAAGGCGAATCGGGTGCAAGTAGCGGGGAGCGATGTGCCTGCTCAGGAAGCGGTAGGGCATGCAGACTGGCGAGTGTCGCCATGATCGCTGGTAGGTCCTCAGGTAGCCTGGCGGGGCGCCCCTCAATAGCTTCAACCAGCAAGCCACCCCGTGGTAAATCCTCATTCGGAGGCAGTACATGATGGAGCTGCGGTGTATTACCACTGGGCTGACAGCGTGCAAAACAGGTGCGTTGGTAGGTGAGATTTTCCTCGGCCGCCAAGCGCATCTGACTCTGCTTGGGGAGACGCGCCATCCATGTCGTCCCGCTTGCAAACGTCACCCGTAGATGGGCATGAGCCAGCCCACTATCCGGCAGTGCCTGGATAGCAGTATGGGAAATATTCTGTGCTTCAAGCGCGAGAACGAGACCATCGTGCAAGCGTGTGAGTGGATCAGTGATGGGGAAAGAGGTCATGTCAGAGAGGACTCGTCGATAAAGATGTCTCAAACCCTACACCACTCACGCCAGCGAGTGGGCTTGTGTACTTGCGTTAGCGGCCTTGCGCCCTCATAGCATGAGGTAACCTGACTTTTTTATTCGCCACTGCCCATTCTCCCTCTTCTCTGGAGCCCGCATGAAGCAACTGATATTTGATTGTGATGGTGTACTCGTCGATAGCGAAATTATTGCCGATAGCGTACTCAAGGAGCAGCTTCCGATCTGGCTGCCGGATCTCGGAAATGATGAACAGATTGAGCATGAGCTGGACCGCTGCCTCGGCATGATGACGCGCGATATCCTGGTGGATATGGAAGGGCGTAGTCAGCACAAGCTTCCAGTCGATGCATTGGAACAAGTGAGACACGAGGTTGATCGACGCCTGGCAGCCTCGCTCAAGGCGCTACCGGGAGTTCGTGAGGCATTGGAGTGGATTCGTGATCAGCGTCTGCCGCTGGCGATTGTCTCCAACAGCTCGGCTTCGCGGATGAAGATCAATCTCGAAAGTTCAGGGCTGCGCGACTTGCTGGACGAAGTTGCTGTCGCGGCAGGTATGCAGAAAGGCGAGCTGCCGATCTTTACGTCAGACGACGTCATCAACCCCAAGCCGGCCCCTGATCTTTATCTTCTTGCCCTGAAGAGTCTGAACCGCTCCGCTGAGGAGTGCCTGGTCGTCGAAGACAGTCGCACCGGTATGCAAGCGGCAGTGGCTGCAGGACTGAAAGTGGTGGGCCATCTCGGTGCTAGCCACATTCCCGACGGGCATGCTCAGGTGCTGCGTGATACCGGTGCCTGGCAGGTCATGAATCACTGGGATGCGTTTGCTGATCTGTGTCGTGAAGCAGGGTATATGGCTGTCGGCACGAAGCAGGCTCAATCAATGAACGTGTGAGCTGATGATTCATCATCTCGGGTATGGAACGAGATGGGGAAAAGACAATGCCCCCTGCAGTGAGTCTGCAGGGGGCATTTTTGATACATGAAAACCAACCATCAAAGCCATTCGTCAAAGGCTACCGCCATGCGCTATAGGAGTGCGCAATGCTCAGCAAAAACAGATTCGCGTTTCCCGCGCGAGTCGTGCTTGTTGATTGAGAAAACTCGAGGTGCTGCCAGCCCCTACACTCACGATTGGTCGACTTATATCAGTGTCTCCTGATAACGTGGTATAAGAATTATCTTATTTTGTACATAAAGTGTATAGCAAATTAAGGCGTTGGTATTAGGCACTTCGTCGTGAGCTGCATGCGCTGGCCGCCATATCTTCTCGAGGCGCTCTGCGATCGGCTGTTCACGCCCTTGTTCAGCTCGATGCCTTGAAGTTTATCGATGCCAGCTGCATGTTTAGGGGACAGTGCGGGTATTGGACGGCCGGAGTGGTATGGCCAATACGTTCAGTATCTGCCCGGTGCGCGATTCACTTCGCCGCTGTCACATCTCACAGGGAGTAGAGACGCATGACATCCGGAGGAAAACGCGTTTTCAGCGCGTCAGTCATTATCATTCTGACGCTAGTCGCGCTAGGTGCAGGTTTCCCGGTACGCTTTGGGGAGCTTGCGGGAGAGGCGCTCGGCGCTGTCACCAGCATGTTTGGCTGGTTTTATCTGATATCTGTCTTTGGCTTCATCATCTTTTTGGTCAGCCTTGCGCTGAGCAAGTACGGCAAGATTCGTCTTGGCCCGCAGGAAAGTCGGCCCTCCTATAGCTTCTTTTCCTGGGTCAGCATGTTGCTGGCGGCCGGATTTGGGGTCGGGCTGGTCTTCTACGGCATGGCTGAGCCCATGCAGCATTACCTCAAACCGCCCTTCGGCGACATGCCGGGTGAGACACCTGAAGCTGCGCGTTACGCTATCCAGTACGCTTTCTTCAACTGGGGCGTTCATCAATGGGCAGCCTTCTCTGTCGTGGGCCTGATCATTGGCTATTTTCAGTTCAGAAAGGGCCAGGCGGGGCTAGTCTCATCGGTACTCTCCTCAGTGACTGCCAAGCATCCTGCGGCGCGCCGCTTTGGTCCGGCGCTTGATGTCTTCGCGGTCGTCGCTACCGTGATGGGGGTCGCGACATCACTGGGGCTGGGTGTGCTGCAGATGAATGGCGGCTTGCACTTCGTCTTTGGTGTCGAAGAAAACTGGCAGTGGCAGTTCATTATCATGGGCGTCATGTTCTGCGCATACATGGCCTCTACCTGGTCGGGGCTCGACAAGGGCATCAAGCGGTTGTCGAACCTGAACATGATCATCTGCATCGGGCTGATGCTATATGTATTGTTTACAGGCCCGACACTGGAAATTCTCAAGACCATTACCATGGGGATTGGGGATTACCTGCAGAACTTCATCGGGATGAGCCTGCGCATGTCGCCCTATGACGGTAATGACTGGAATAGCTCATGGACCGTTTTCTACTGGGCATGGGTCATTGCGTGGTCACCGTTCGTCGGCACCTTCGTGGCGCGCGTTTCGCGAGGCCGGACCATCAAGGAGTATGTGGTGGGCGTGTTGATCGTGCCGCCGCTGCTGGCTTGCTTGTGGATTGGTGTCTTTGGCGGTGCAGCACTCAACATGGAGCTGACCGGCGATATTGGCCTTGCAGCCGCAACTGATGCCAACATTACTTCGGCACTGTTCGAGATGTTTGATCTGATGCCATTCAGTGGTGTGCTATCGGTGGTCGCGATCTGCTTGATCTTCATCTTCCTGGTGACCTCGGCCGATTCTGCTTCTTATATCGTGGCGCAGATGACGGATGGTGGTTCCATCAATCCGCCACTCTACAAGCGTATCGTGTGGGGGGTGTTGATTGCAGCGATCTGTCTGACGCTGATCTCGACAGGTGGCCTCAAGGGGCTGCAGTCGGCTTCAGTGCTGTCGGCCTTACCGTTTACCTTCATCATCTACGGCATGATCGTGGTGCTGGTGAAAGAATTGCGCGCTGACCGCCGTCAGATGCTCAGCCAGCTGTATCGTCGTCACGGCGAAACGCCGGTGGGCGCCGATGTCTTTGAGGCTGATACTCTGGCTGATGAAGAACGCATGCGCCGTGCACCAGAGGTCAAGAATCGTCGCGTGAATCCGCGTGACCATCATTGATGTGAAGCATTAAAGGTCATCACTAGCCTTCATCACTGATGACCCTCGACAGCCTCTGTCGAGTAGTAGAAGAGTGAATGAGAAACGCCGCCTACATCTGATGTAGGCGGCGTTTTTATCGCGCTGACGGTCATGGGCAGCGGGGAATCATCCTGATGACAGGTAACATTCAGCTTTTCCAGACGTTTGCCAGGATCTCGTAGCTCTTGAGGCGGTCAGCCTGATCATAGAAGTCGGAGTTGAACATCAACTCATCCGCCTGCGTGACCTCAAGCAGGTGCTCAAGCTCGCGCTGTATGCGCTCTGGCCCACCAATGATCGCTGCGCCCAGATTCTGACCGACCATGGCTTCTTCACGTGCTGACCAGTCAAGCGTCTCGCGCGGGGGCAGGGCACGGGTACTCTTGCCGCGGATCAGATTCAGAAACTTCTGCTGCTGCGTGGATGCCAGGAAGTGTGCGCGCTCATCGCTTTCGGCGGCAATCAGCGGCAGCCCAAGCATGACATAGGGCGCATCAAGCACAGCTGAAGGGCGGAAGTTGTCACGATAGAGCTTGATCGCTTCCAGCATGTAGCCCGGTGCAAACTGACCGGCAAAGGCGAAGGGGAGACCTTTTTCAGCTGCCAGACGGGCACTGAAGTCACTTGAGCCCAGTAGCCACAACGGCACGTGGGTATCCTGCCCAGGCATGGCCTTGACACGTTGGCCGGGCGCCGGTGTGCCCAGATATTGCTCGAGCTCTGCCAGACGCTGCGGGAAGTCATGTACGCCAGCCGAAGGGTCGCGTCGCATGGCTTGCATGGTAATGCCATCCGAGCCCGGCGCACGGCCAAGCCCCAGATCGATACGATCAGGATATAGCGTGGCCAGGGTGCCGAATTGTTCAGCCACCACCAGCGGGGGGTGATTGGGCAGCATTATGCCACCAGAGCCGATACGTAGACGTGATGTCTTGCCTGCGACGTGGCCAATCAATACTGAAGTGGCCGCACTCGCGATACCGTCGATGTTGTGGTGCTCGGCTAGCCACATGCGGTGATAGCCAAGCGACTCGACGTGCTGTGCAAGGCTAACCGTGTTGGCGAAGGTTTCCGCTACGGTGCCGGTATCGCGGATAGGGGCGAGATCGAGCACCGAGATCGGAATCTGGCCCAGACGCGAGGATGTTGAGAGAGAATCGGTCATTGGAACTCCTGACTATAGCGGGCCGCCAGAGAGTACGTTGGAGGAGGGTGCACGATATGTCGCTGCCAGGCACCTCTTACACGTAGGGCGGAATGCGCCCAGCATAGTGGAAATGCCGCGCTTGCCGACAGCGCTTGCGGTTTCACTTCACTGTTGCTGATATGGCATGAGTATTGGTGGATTAACGCGAGAGGCGAACGTGCCTGATCAAGCACAAGGAGAGTTCATGCTGAAGCGCAAAGGACTGCATGAAAGAGGCAAATCACGCATCATTACACTGCTCTGCCTGATTGCTATCGGCAGCGGGGTTGCCGTGCAGCGTGACATCATCTCGTTGACGGGATTGGTGCCTGCATACCAACTTCCGTGGACACCTCTTGTCCTTGATCAGCCTCTGGGAGTCGTCGCGCGCTGGAAGCTCTCGCGTCTTTCTCGCCAGCCTGAGGCCTGTCGTGACTTTTTATTGCGCGAAGCATCGTCGCGAGTCACGGCACTGCCGGATCGCACTGCCACCAATGGCTGTCAGCTGGTCAATCACTGGCGAGTGGCAGCTGTTGCCGATGACAATGGCGGTAATGAAATAGCCCCAGTGCGCTTCAATAACGCCTTCATAGCCAGCTGCCCGCTGGCGGTCAGCTGGCTATTCTTCGAACGACATGGATTGCAGCCCACTGCACAGACATTCCTGGGTCAACGTGTCACGCAGGTTGATCATCTTGGCAGTTATGCCTGTCGCAATATCTACGGCCGTGAAAATGCCCGACGTAGTGAACATGCCACGGCGGATGCACTGGACGTTGCGGGTTTTCGCTTGGCAGAGGGGCGTCAGATAAATCTTCTGGCTGACTGGGCTAATGAAGACGATGCGGAAGGGCGCTTCCTGAGGGCGATACAGCAGGCCGCCTGCCAAAGCTTTGGCACTGTCCTGGGGCCTGACTACAACGCGGCGCATCGTGATCACTTTCACCTCGGTACGCGCGGATGGCGAGTTTGTCGTTGATCATCCATCGCTGATAGGAGCTGATCTTCTGAACGAGCCTCTTCACGGTGTCAGGCGTACGCCTCTATTGATCATTGGCGCGCAGCGCTCCGGATTGATGCTGACCACGCGCAGGCGATGCCCGTCAGGGAGTACGCAGTCCAGCACCTGCCAGGCACAGCCGGGTGAGCTGCTGCCATGGCTTTCCATCAAGTGGCCGCCGTATGCCTGGAGAGTCTGACTGACGTGAGCGAAATCATCGCGATCGATCTCCAGTGTCAGCTTGCGACTGTCGGGGTGCTCAGCGCTGTCTTGCAGCATCAATACACTGGTGTAGTGATCGCGTGTGTGGCTCAGCTCGAATGTCGCGCTGGAGGAACTTCGCAGCAGTAGAGGTAGGGCCAACGCCTCGCTGAAGAAGCGGCAAGACGCTTCGAGATTACGGACTTCGAGAATGGCGGGGTGCAAGGATAGGCGCTGGATCATGACGAAGCCTCATGGCGTACGGGAGGAGATGCCCATAGTGTCGTTGCCGGACTGCGACTGCGCACTTTGAATCTGTCGATGGCAACGATGGCCTGACGCTATCCCATTCGATGGCCAGGCATGAGTAGTGAAGAAGATGTGGCAACTTGTCGCATTAGCAGATTCCGCCATCTGAATCGCTAGCATTCACTTCCTTGAGGGTGGAAATGCCGTGTGATCAGCCGTCAGGTCCTCTGTACCCTCTGGAGTGCGTCGCGCGCTGTCGCTACGCTGTACCGATATTCTCACCGGGGGTTCCATGTCGCTGCGCAAGCTGGCTCTTATGGGATTCAGTGCCTTTGCCCTGGTGCTGGTCATATTGGTGGTGGGGCTCAATGCCTCACATCAGCCGCGTGAGGCCTGGCCGACGACCTTGGTACTTTCTTCGACGCGTGGGCCACTGGCTCCGGATACTCTGGCGAATGGCGCCGTGGGGCATCTCAACCTGTTGGTTCCGGGGTTCACGCATTGCCCGGATATCTGTCCGTTGTCGCTGGCACGTCTGCAAATGGTGTGGCAAACGCTTGATGGCAGTAAGCGTGAGCGCATTCATCCGCTGTTTCTGACGCTGGACCCGGCACGCGATACGCTCCCCGTGTTGACGCGGTATCTCTCTGCTTTCAGCCTGCCTGTCACGGGTGTTCGATTGCCCGATGAGGGTGACTCGCGTCTGGCCGAGTTCACTCAGCGTCTTGGCATCCAGTATCACGTTCGCCCTCAGAGCTCTCAGCACATGCAGGGGCATCGTGACGCCTATATGGTCGACCACAGCGTGGCGATATTCGTGCTGGATGATCAGGGACGCTTGCGCGATACCTTGCCTTTGAGCCAGACGCCCGCTCAGCTGGCGGATCGCTTGGCGCTACTGCTCAAGGATGTGTCCTCGGCCCCTCTGGCTGAGGGGGCGTCATGATGTTCAGCACTTCTCGCCAGCATGCTTCTCGTCGCCTGCACCCCAGCTATCATCGTGCGCTTGCCGGCCTGACGGCGACCAACGGCCATGTCGTCTTCGTGATGCTGTTGGCACTGGCAGCCATGCTGCTAATGCCGCTGGCTGCGCCACGCGTGGTGATGGTCAATGATCACGCTGTTTTTGAAAGTGCTGGAACAGGTCGCTGGGTCAGCGTCGATAGCGACTGGATCACTCGCGCGGCACGTGAGAGTGGTTCACAGTCACGGATTACTCACAGCTCAGCTGCCTCGGATTGTCCGCTGGCCAGCATTGCAGCGTTCACCCTGGCATTGGTCGCTGTCGCACTGCTACTGGCGCTTGCCATTCTCGGGCGAGACGCCGCTCCGCGCCCATGCCCGGTTTCCCGACTGGGTTTCAGTGCATATCTGCGTCCACCCGGGCGTGCTCCTCCCTCCCTATCAGCCATGTTCTGAACTCTCAGGAGCTGCATTGCGACGGCTCTGAAAATGTTCGGTGACCTCGCGTTGATCGATGGACCATGGATCCATCGCGCGTGGGGGCGCCTGTTGATGGGTATGTGTATATGAGTACAGCGACAAAGAGTGAAACCGCTAGCCGCGCTGGGCGGGGAATTAGTGATATCTATCGAGCCGTCTGGCGCTGGCATTTCTATGCCGGCCTGCTGGTGCTGCCATTTCTGGTACTGCTTTCCGTGACGGGAGGGCTGTATCTTTTCCGCGATGGAATCGATCAGTTCGTTCACTCCGACCTGATGAAGGTCAATACGCCAGTCGTACAGCAAGCATCAGGTGAGGCACCGGTCAGCCTGCCGCTCAGTGAGCAGGTGACTCAGGCGCTGTCCAGTCTGCCGGGCAAGGCAGTGCGTGTCGTACCTTCTCCGGCAGACGACCTGACCACGGAAGTGGACATCGTGCCTGCCGATGGCAGTGGCAAGCAGGCGGTCTACGTCAACCCGTATACCGGTGACGTGCAGGGACAGATGGCCTATCGCGACACCATCATGTGGATGGTGCGTCGCCTGCATAGTCTGGCGATCACTGGGCCGATCGGGAATGCTGCGGTGGAAATTGCCGGTGGCTGGAGCATTCTGCTGGTGCTCAGTGGTCTCTATCTGTGGTGGCCGCGTGGTCAGAAAGGAGGCATCGTCACGCTGCGTACCACACCGGCACGTCGTTTATGGTGGCGTGATCTTCATGCCGTGTCGGGCATCGTCGCAGGGGGCTTTATCGTATTTCTCGCGGTGACAGGTATGCCGTGGTCGATGGTGTGGGGCGCCAAGGTCAACGAGTTGGCCAATGGTCACAACTATGGCTATCCCGATGGCGTGCGTGTGAATACGCCAATGTCGGATATGCGTCTGGTCGATCAGGAGCTGACGACCTGGTCGCTCGAGCAAGCCGTTATCCCGTTATCTTCATTGCCAGCAGCCTCTGCTCCCACGGCCGCTGATGAGGGTGAGCATGCGGGACATGGTGGCTCGGCAGCGAAAGAGGCTCCTGTGGCAGCGACTTCTTCACTGAGTGCCGCCGCGATTGCACAGGCGGATATCGGGCTCGACAAGGCGCAAAGCATCTTTGCAAGAGAAGGGCTGGCGGCAGGTTACGCCATCAACCTGCCGGGTACTCCGCAGGGCGTCTACACCGGCTCTGTCTATCCGGATGAACTGGAGCGGCAGCAGGTCGTGCACATGGACCGTTACTCCGGTGATGTCCTGCTCGACATGCACTACGCCGATTATGGCCCGGTAGGGCAAGCGCTTGAGTGGGGCATCAATGTCCATATGGGGCAACAGTACGGTTTGATCAATCAGCTGATACTGGTGGTCGCCTGTGCCGCCATGGTGCTGATGAGTGTCGGTGCTGGCGCGATGTGGTGGAAGCGCCGGCCGGCAGGTGGGATTGGCATCCCGCCGCTTCCCAAGGAGCGCAGACGGGTCGCCGGTGTCTGGGGCTTGATGATGATCGTCGGTGTCATCTACCCACTGGTCGGACTCTCGCTGATCGTGATGGGGGCGCTTGATTGGATCTGGATTCGTGCGAGCAGCAAGCGCGAGGACAATCTCAAGGAGGCCAGTGCATGAGACGTCGCCAGCTGGAGCTTTTGATCCTGCCAGCTTGAGTGCCGTGTCATGCTAGCGAGTCCTGGCATGTCAGCCCGCCTTGCCACATAAGCGTCAAGCCGCATGAGCCTCTTGTCCCGTGGTATGACATCGACACCTGTGTGTGCATAAAAAGCCCGCTACCGGTTGCCAAACAATGGCCGGTAGCGGGCTTTCGTGTTTCAGGTGGCTTGTTGGTCAAGCAGTGGCCGTCAAACGATAGTCGTCAGGCGTTTGGGCTGCTGTTGAGTAATGCAGTGGATGTTACCGCCACCCAGCAGAATCTCGCGTGCATTGACGCCAAGAATGGTGCGAGTCGGGAAGATGGCTTGCAGCTTCTCACGGGCGGTGTCATCCAGTGCCGGATCAAGCAATGGCATCACGATGGCATTGTTGGCGATGTAGAAATTCACGTAAGACCCCGCCATGCGATCGCCGGGACGTCTCGGGTGAGAGCTACCAAGGCGATCCAGTCCATTGGCCTCATCTTCCTGGATATGCAGCGGGCCTGGCTGTGGCAGCAGATGAACCTTGAAGGCGCGTCCCTTGGCATCGGTGGCAGATTCGAGAACCTCAAGTGCAGCCTTGGAAATCGCGTGCTGCGGATCTTGAGGGTCGTCACTCCAATTGAGGGCGACTTCCGCTGGCCCGACGAAGCAGCACAGGTTGTCCACGTGCCCGTCGGTCTCATCCAGATGGCAGCCATTGGGTAGCCAGATGATGGTTGTGACACCGAGATGATCCTTGAGGATCTGTTCGATTTGCTCGCGGCTGAGGTCAGGGTTGCGGTTGGCGTTGAGTAGACACTCCTCTGTCGTGATCAGGGTGCCTTCGCCATCGACATGAATGGCACCCCCTTCCAGCATGATCGAGGCGTCAAAGCGCGGGATATCCAGCATCTGCGAGATCTTGGTGCGAATTCTGCGGTCCTTGTCCCACGGGAAATACAATCCGCCATTCAGACCGCCCCAGGCATTGAATTCCCAATCAATCATGGCAATGCGGCCATCGAGATGCGTCAGGAAGGTCGGCCCCACATCGCGCATCCAGGCATCATTGCTGGATATCTCGACCACGCGTACATGGTCGGGCAGTTCATTGCGCGCATTCTCGTACTGTTCGTCATTGACGCCGACGATTACCGTTTCACTGGTCGCAATGGCCGTTGCCACGTCCACGAATGCCTGTTGAGCGGGCTTGGCACCATAGCGCCAGGTATCCGGGCGCTGAGGCCACAGCATCCAGCAGGCATCATGCGGCGCGTACTCGGCAGGCATGAAAAAGCCCTTGGCGGCCGGTGATTCAGGGCTGAAAACGTCTGACGAATGGGAGGGCGAGGGACTGGACATGATTTTCATCTCACAGGTAGCCGGCGGCAAGGAAGATAAGGGCGGAAATCGAGGCCGCGATCAGCACATAGGGTAGTTGGGTCAAGGCATGAGACATGGGCGAACAGCCGCTTCCCTGTGCCGAGAGTACCGTAGAGTCACCATAGAAACAGGCGTGACTACCGAAGGCACTTGCCGAAATCAGCGCCCCGACGACCAGCGGCATGTTGGCGTCCATGCTCATGGCGAGCGGCAATACGATAGGCATGGCAACTGCGAACAGCCCCCAGAAGGATGCCGTGGCAAATGCGAGAAATGCCATGGTCAGGAAGATGATCATCGGTAGCAGATGCGGTGTCATGATCGGTTGCACATGAGTGATGACGAAGGTGGTTAGCCCCAGGGTGTCATTGACTTCCTTGAGGAAGAAACCGGCCACCAACGTCCCCAGTGGCAGCAGCATCGATTTGAAGCCTTCCAGTGCCGTATCGAACGTTTCGTTGAAGCTGATCAGGCGCTGAGAAAAGATCATCACGATCAGGATCAACAGTGCCACGATTACGCCACGCAGGATGTCGGTATCAAAGTACCAGGTGAAGAAGACCAGCGAGCACATCGGAATCAGGAAGTTGAGCAGATGCGGGGGTGTTCTGCCGCCATCTTCGACTTCCAATGTGGTATCGGTGGAGTCATCCGGGATGGTCTGGCCTCCGGCAGCGCGGAGTTCTGCAGCTTTCATGGGGCCGATGTTGGGAATCCAGCCCATGGCGACCATCGGCACAATGGCAGCGGCGACCCAGGCATAAAACATGTAAGGAATCGCATCAATGTACATCGAAAGGCCGGCGCCCTTGATGCCGTTCTCTTCCAGTAGGCCTGAGAAGAATACGGCCCAGGTCGAGAAGGGCACCAGTACGCAGACGGGAGCGGCAGTCGAGTCGACGATGTAGGCCAGTTTTTCCCGCGAGATGTTGAATTTATCGGTGATCTTTTTCATCGAAGCACTGATGGTCAGGGCATTCAGGTAATCATCGACGAAAATCACCAGTCCCAATAACCAGGTCGCGAGCAGGCTTTGATTCTTGGTGCGAATGCGGTTGCCGAGGGCGGCGCCAAAGCTGAGTACACCCCCTGTTTTCACCAGCAGGGCGATGAAACTGCCAAACAGTCCGCACACGAGGATGATCCAGGTGACCGTATCATTTGCCAGGACTGTCAGCATGGTATCTGCGCCATCGGAGATGGCATTGTAGGGGTCAATCATCAGTAACCCGACGATGGCCCCTGTCATGAGAGATTCAATCGTTCTGCGCGTGATAAGCGCCATGATGAGCACGATACCGGTAGGTACCAGACTCAGATATCCAAAATTATCCATGTCATACCTTTTATCATTATAGTTTTTAACATCGATGTGAGGCGGACATTACCGCTGACAGAAGGGGCTACAGATCGCCAGCGGTAATTATTGCGGGGAACAAAGATGTCTGTGATGTCTGCTCGTCACTTCAGTCCATGTCGCGAACGGGTTACATGAAGCCGTCTTTCTTGAGTGACTCGGTGACCGCAGAGAAAGAGGCATCGAGGATGGCCACGACGTTGTCGATGATAGCTTCGTCCCAGATAAGGGGAGGAGAGATAATGTTGAGGTGCCCGACAGGGCGAATGATCAGGCCTCTTTGCTGGGCTTCTTCCGCGACGCGATCACCTACGCGTGCTTCCAGCGGCAAGAGTTCACCTGTTTCCTTGTTCGCCACATTTTCCAAGCACATCATGAAGTTACTGCCGCGAACATCGCCAACGGTAGCGTGATGCTTGAGGGTTTTCAACTGAGTCTCGAGATAGGGGCCGACGCGCTGGATGTTCTCGCATAGCGCCTCTCTTTCCATGATCTCGATATTCTTGAGCGCTGCAGCGCAGCTGACGGGATGCCCTGAATAGGTGAAACCGGTGCTCAGTACGCCACCCTTGCCTTGGGGAGTTCCCAATACTTCATAGAGGGAATCCGAGATGAGTGCGGCCCCCAATGGGACGTAACCGGAGGAAAGACCCTTCGCGCAGGTGATGATGTCGGGTGTCAGGCCGAAGACCTTTTCACTGCTGAAGAAGTGGCCGAGACGTCCGAAGGCCGTTACGACCTCATCAACGATCAGCAGGATGTCATTCTGGCGACAGAGCGCCTGCATACGGGTGTGATAGCCCTCGGGTGCCACGAGGACACCACCGGCACCCATGATGGGTTCCATGATGAAGGCGGCAATATTGTCAGCCCCCAATTCAGTGATTCTTGTTTCGAACTCGCCGACAAGGTGATCGCAATAGGCGGCTTCACTCATGCCTGCAGGGCGACGATAGCAGTTCGCTTCGCTCAAGTAGCTCACATGGGAATCCAGTGTATCGAACATCCAGTTGTTGCTTTCGATACCCGTAAGTGTGGCGGCCATGTAGGTGGTGCCATGGTAGGCATTCTTGCGCGAGATGATCTTCTTCTTTTCTGGCTTTCCAATACGGTTGAAGTAGTAATGAACCAGGCGAACGGCGACATCATTGGCTGTTGAGCCACCACAGGTATAGAAGATGTGATTGAGGTGCGCTGGTGCCAGACTGGCAAGCTTTGCGGACAGTTCTGCCGCTGGAATATTGGTCAGGTTATTGAAGGTTGAGAAATACGCCATGCGCGTGGCTTGTTCGGCCATGGCATCCCCGATTTCCTTGCGACCATGCCCCACATTCACGCACCACAGTCCTGCAATTCCATCGATGAAACGATTGCCCTTGATATCAGAAACGTAGATGCCGTCACTGTCACTGATGATGTCGCAGCCTTGTTGATGGAAGGTTGAGAAGTCGGTGAAAGGATGGATGAAGTGATTCTTGTCCTTTTCCCAGACCGCGTGTGCCTGTGAGTCGGTATTGCTGTCATCTACGTTGGAGGCGTGTTTCAGAGATTGGGTATTCATCGGCTTTTACTCTTGTTGTTGGTCATGTTTGAAGTGTCTGGCAACCATGCTGTTAGTCCGTCAGCACGTCCGTGATTCTTCACTTGCTCCAGCCTATCCAGTTCAACTGGTGGCCCGGTATATCCCAATGGGGGTATTTCGCTGTCGATGCATGAATTTCTAAGGTGTCTGCATGCCAGCCAGGCAATTCCAACCATGGAATGCTGGCCCGGTCAGAGCGAACGTTGGCCATGACGGGGCGAAAACTCGGTAATGACGACGCGGCCATGGCGATACGGTCATAGCGATATGGTCACAACAACAAGAGGGCGAAAGAATGCAGGCAGTCACGCAAGGTACCCAGCAGCTCAGGATCGATCAGCAGCGTCTCTGGGAGAGCCTGATGGCTATGGCCGAGATAGGCGCTACGTCAAAAGGTGGTTCCTGCCGTCTGGCGTTCAGCGAGGAAGATACTCAGGGCCGACGCTTGCTGATGGAGTGGTGTGAACAACTCGGCTGCGAAACGCGCGTTGATGATGTCGGCAACATCTTCATCCGTCGTCAAGGGCGGGAACCGGCGCTTGATCCGGTGTCGACGGGAAGTCACCTGGATACTCAGCCCAAGGGCGGCCGTTTCGATGGCATTCTCGGCGTGCTGGCGGGATTGGAGGTCTTCAGGACACTGGATACAGAGGGCATCGTCACGCGTCGCCCACTGGAATTGATCGTCTGGGGCAATGAAGAAGGCAGTCGATTCTCTCCGGCGATGGTCGCCTCCGGTACCTATGCTGGTGTCTTTGAGCCGGCTTATACACTGGCGCGCGAAGACAACGATGGCATCACCTATGGTGAAGCGTTGGCACAGACAGGGTTATGTACCAAAGGCTTCAAGACAGGCCCGATGCTGGATAGCTACTTCGAGCTTCATATCGAGCAAGGGCCTGTGTTGGAGCAGGAGGAAAAGTCGCTGGGCATCGTCACTGGTGTACAGGGAATTCGCTGGTTTGACGTCACGCTATCTGGCGTAGCCGCGCATGCAGGCCCCACTCCGATGCGCTATCGCCGTGATGCCATGATGGCGGCTGCACGCCTGATGGATCAGATTCACCAGCATGTGCAATCAGACCCGACGGGCAATGCCCGCGTGACGGTTGGCACCCTGAACATTCCCTCGGCCTCACGCAATGTCATCCCGGGGGAGGTCAGCATGACGGTGGACCTTCGTCACGTGGAGGAGGCCAAGCTCGAGGCGCTGGAAGTCATGTTCACGTCGATGCTGGAGCAGGTGTCCGAGGACTATGGCGTCAGTGTGACCCAGGAGCGGATCTGGAAGTCGGAAGTGGTCGACTTTGACGAGGCATGCATCGAGATCGTCAGGCAGGCCGTTGCCCGTCAGAAGGCCCCCTCACGAGAGATGATGAGCGGTGCCGGGCATGATGCTGTCTATGTCTCCCGTGTGGCCCCCACGACGATGATCTTCGTGCCGTGTCTCGACGGCATAAGCCACAACGAAGCGGAATATGCCTCGCCTGAAGACTGTGCGCTCGGCTGTCAGGTACTGCTGGAATCCATGTTGGCGCGGGCGGATCGCTGATTCATCGCCTCCGCCATCCCGTTCTCACGCACTCTCGTCCCAGTCATGCTTTGGAGTCCTGTCATGTCCGTCGTACCGTCCATCACACCGTCCATCACCCATGCCCAGTGGCAGCAACGTGCCAGCCAGCTGTCCTTTGAAACGCGCGCCTATCTCAATGGCGAGTTCGTCCCTGCCGCCAGTGGCGAGACCTTTGCCTCGTTCAATCCCGCCACAGGCAACACGCTGGCCAATATCGTCTGTTGCGGCGCTGTCGAGGCCGAGACCGCCGTGGCACATGCCAGAGCCGCCTTCGAGAGTGGCGACTGGTCGCGGTTGGCACCCGCGGCACGCAAGCGTACTTTGCTGGCGCTGGCGGATCTGATCGCCGAACATCAGCAGGAGCTGGCACTGCTCGACACGCTCGACATGGGCAAGCCCATCGGCAGCGCGTTGGGGGATGTGGCGTCTGCCATCGAGTGCCTGCGCTATACCGCCGAGTCTCTCGACAAGCTCTACGGTCAGGTCGCGCCGACAGGAGACGACGCGCTTGGCTTGATCGTGCGTGAGCCGCTTGGCGTGGTGGTGTCGATCGTGCCGTGGAACTTCCCGCTGATGATGACGATCTGGAAGATCGCCCCAGCGCTGGCCACTGGCAACAGTGTCATTCTCAAGCCTTCCGAGAAATCTTCACTCTCGGCGCTGCGACTCGCGCAGCTGGTGGCAGAGACGGCAATCCCCAAGGGAGTCTTCCAGGTACTGCCGGGCTTCGGCGCGGATGTCGGCAAGGCTCTGGCACTCTCGATGCAGGTCGATGCCATTGCCTTCACAGGTTCGACCCAGGTTGGCAAGTTGCTGACGCAATATGCGGGTCAATCGAACCTGAAGCGTACGTTCCTGGAATGCGGCGGCAAGAATCCTAACATCGTCTTCGAAGACTGCGCCGATCTCCCGTCGGTGGCGCATCAGGCAGCGGCCGCCATTTTCCATAATCAAGGCGAGGTGTGTATCGCTGGCTCACGCCTGCTGGTACATAACCGTATTCGCGAGCCTTTCGTGCGAGCGCTGTGCGAGGCTGCCAAGAGCATGCAGCCGGGCGATCCACTGGATCCGCAAAGCTTCATGGGCGCGATTGTCGATCAGGAACAGTATGACAAGATTGCCGGTTATATTGAGCTTGGCGCGCAGCAGGGCGCACATCGGGAAACGATAGAAGCTCAATCCAGTGACCTTCCCGATGGCCTGTTCATTCCTCCTACCGTCTTCAATGATGTGACGCCTGACATGGCGATTGCCACTGAGGAAATCTTCGGCCCGGTGTTGGCAGTGATGGGCTTTGATGATGAGGAAGAAGCAATCGCGCTCGCCAACGATTCAGACTACGGGCTGGCGGCAGGACTCTGGAGTCAGGACGTCAATCGTGTCATCCGGGTCGCGCGCCGACTTCAATCAGGACAGGTCTACATCAACAACTGGGCGGGTCCGGATATGACGATGCCCTTTGGCGGTGTGAAGCAATCCGGCAATGGACGCGATAAATCACTGCAGACGCTTGGGGAGTACACCGAGACGAAGTCCATCTGGTTAGCGATCCACTGATCTCGCCAAGCCGTGTTATGGCGGAATGAAGGGAGAGTCACGCCGAGAGAGTCAATGAAGAGCGGAAAAGTACGGGGCAGGTATGTGTCTGCCCCGTTTTCATCCTCCTCATGCCAAGTAACATGAGCAGCTTGCCAGTCGTGATGGTACCGATCCCCTTTCATTGGCTATGCTAGGATGTCGGAAAAACGTTACTAGGGTCGGCTCATGATTCACAAAGAGTTGTTATGCTCTCCAGGAATATCGGGCTGGCATTGCGTTCTTGCGAAGCTGATGACATCGGCTCCCACAGCTGATTTTCCCCGACTATTACAGGATGTCTTCCACGATATTCTGCACTTTGACACGATACTGGTCAGCACCTACAAGCAAGGGTGTGCGCCAATCCTGATCTACGATAACTATCCCTCGGAGCGCCGCCAGCAAGGTGTCGAGCGTTATATTGGCGATGCTTATATTCTGGATCCTTTCTACACATCAACCCAGCAAGAGTGTCGGCCCGGCGTCTATCGGTTGAATGAACTGGCACCGGATTGCTTCGAAGAAAGTGAGTACTACAAGCATTATTATGGAGCGCTGGGACTCAAGGATGAGATTGGTATCTTCGTGATCTTGCCCGAGAATATCGTGATGGTATTTTCACTGGGATTGCATGAGATCTCGTTGCCACTGACACGAAAATCATTGCTGGCACTCAAGAATCTGCAACCCATCATCGAACCGCTCGCCCGCGAATACTGGAAGTGGCAGGGGGCGAGTTTCGTGGACCGCCTTGAGCAACACGAACCCGTGGAGGCGGCTTTTGACAGCTTCGGCGATGGGCTGCTGACTCAGCGCGAGCAGGATATCGTCAAGCTACTGCTGGCGGGTCACTCGACCAAATCTGCTGCGAGTGAATTATCGATCAGCGATGGAACCGTGAAGGTCCATCGCAAACATATCTACCAGCGTCTGGCTGTTTCCAGTCAGGCACAGATGTTTCGTCTGTTTCTGGATCATGTCTCCTTGGTATCACGCCAGAACGGTGCATTAGGTCAGTCATCTCAAGAGCAATAGTCAGAGCAGACGTTGGACCACGCAAAAGGCTGCCGATTGGCAGCCTTTTGCGTGTGATGTCACGAGGGTCACTCAGGAATGCTCAGCTTATGCGTGACCCACATGCTCACGTAGATGATCACGATATGTCTGGGTATAGGCGGCAAGATCCGGATTCTTGATCACGTCGTTGGCCAGGTAAGTCGGCAGGGCCGTCAAGCCGAGGAACTCCATCGCCTTGTGCACCGGGAAGTAGACGCCATCGATGCCCTTGCCCTCGAAGAAGTTGTCTGTTTCATCAAAGGCTTCAATCGGCGCGTTCCAGGTCAGTGACAGCATGTATTGGCGGCCCTGCATCAAGCCGCCAGTGCCGTAGCCCTGGGTCGGTGCGGTACGGTGGCGGCCATCGCTGGCATATAGCGAGCCATGCCCCTCAGTCAGGATGTCATCGAGATATTTCTTCACCGTCCACGGCAGCCCCATCCACCAGCCAGGCGTTTGATAGATGATGAGATCAGCCCACAGTTGCTTCTCGACTTCCTCCTTGGCCTCGAAGCCTTGTTCGATGACGGTTTCCTTGACGGTGTGTCCCAGCTCCGCCAACTCACCGCGCGCCAGTTCATGCAGCGTCGCGTTCAGCTCGCCATTGGAATGGGCGTAGGCTTTACCGCCGTTGATCAGCAGGATGTTCATGTCGCGTGCTCCGAAAGCAGGGGTTATCTATCAATGGAGCGCAGCATGTAGGCTATCGACGAAAGGATAAAGCGGAACGGGTGTAAAACACCTTTGCTGTGGGTGCAACAATCTACTCAGGTGGTGCGTGTCATTACGGAATTGATGGCATTCATCATTGAATAATAGTGATCATAAAGTTTATGGGTGACGGTTGTTTCTTATTGCAATGCTTTTAATACCTGGATTCAAACAACAAGTGCAGCACCTGCGGTACCCAAGGCTCCTGAATACTCTCCCAAGAATATTTGGGCCGGTGTCGGATAGCCGAGGCGTTTTCGGGGGAGGTCATTTAGTTTCTCGACCACTTTACGTAGTTCTACATTGCTGACCTGCCGGAAGTCCGTTCCCTTGGGAAAGTACTGCCGTATTAAGTCATTGGTGTTTGTGTTGGTGCCTCGCTGGCCCGAGCAGTAGGGGCGTGGCAGTGCACAGGGCTCAGGTGCCGGGTGAGGGCGAGCCAGCGATGCGCGGGATGGCTGAGCGGCAGATGCGATCTTGGATGGGGTCTCCTACCGACACTGTATATAGATGCAGTATTGGTGCTTAGGCGCTCGCAGGCGACAGCTGGTCCACACGAGCGCTACACATTAATGAGACGCAGACCTTGAACGATGCACTTGTGTCCAATGGTGAACGGCGATAAAAACTGCTATTGGAAGTTGCTGAGCGATACCCCATGAAGAGAAAGTCCAGCCTCCAGTTTATGGAGGCCTCGAGCTTTCACTTGTTTTCACTAAGGTTATCTGACTGTTACCCAGCGGGGCTCAAGATCCGAATATCACCATCGGTGATCCATTCACCGGCATTGTCACGAAAGCGCTGCATATGCTCGGTCTCGCGGTGAGCTTGCAGAGCATCGTGGGACTCCCAGGCTTCCACCACGGTGATGGTGTCAGGCCGCGCTTCGTTGTCCTTGCTGGCGACACGCTCGGAATCCAGGCAGGGATGATAGGCATGGCAGCCGTCTTCCTCCCGCACTGTGGGCGCGACGGCGCAAAGTTCATTGAAGACATCTTTACCGTGGCCTTGCTTGGCGGTAACAGTGGCGACTACCCAGATCATGTCGACTCCTTTAGCGGTGACGGACGCTGTTTGAGATTACGTGGCTTCGTTGCGTGCTCGTCATTGTGATGTGGTGTCTTTTTCGAGGACTGCAAGGGCCAAGGGCTTATCTGAAGCGCGCGCTCTGCGGGGCTTATCTATAGGCTTTTGCGTAAAGTGATTTCCTCGCGCCATGGAAACGCCGGATAGCGAGGCTATCCGGCGTTGGTTGTTACAACGACTTGCTTGATGAGGGCTGACGAATCAGGCAGGGAAGGCGAACTGAGCACCTTCACGCAGACCCGCCGATGGCCAGCGCTGAGTGATGGTCTTGCGACGGGTGTAGAAGCGAACGGCATCTGGACCGTAGGCGGACAGATCGCCGAACAGCGAGCGCTTCCAGCCACCGAAGCTGTGATAGGCGACCGGTACCGGCAGCGGCACGTTGATACCGACCATGCCGACCTGGATGTGATCACTGAAATAGCGGGCGGCTTCGCCATCACGGGTATAGATGCAGGTGCCGTTGCCGTATTCGTGATCATTGATCAGTTTCATGGCTGCCTCCATCGTGTCGGCACGCACCACCAGCAGTACTGGTCCGAAGATCTCTTCCTGATAGCAGGTCATCTCGGTGGTGACGCCATCGATCAAGGTACCGCCGACAAAGAAGCCATTCTCGCCGCCATCGATCTGCGGATTGCGACCATCGACGACGACCTTCGCACCTTGTTGCTCGGCGCTGTCGATGAACCCCACCACCTTGTCACGATGCGCGGCGGTGATCAGCGGGCCGAAGTCGTTGTCCTTGTTGCTGTAAATGCCGACCTTGAGGCTTTCCATCTGCTGCTTCATCTGAGCGATCAGCTTGTCGGCAGCGTCGTCACCGACAGCGACGGCGACAGACAGCGCCATGCAGCGCTCACCGGAGGAACCGAAGGCGGCACCGTTCAGCGAGTTGGCGACATATTCCATGTCAGCATCAGGCATGATGATCGCGTGGTTCTTGGCCCCACCCAGTGCCTGGCAACGCTTGCCGTTAGCGGCGGCACGACTATAGATATACTCGGCAATCGGCGTGGAGCCAACGAAGCTGACGGCCTGAACGCGTGGGTCATCCAGCAAGGTGTCGACGGCTTCTTTATCGCCATTGACCACGTTCATGACGCCTGCCGGCAGGCCCGCTTCCATCAGCAGTTCGGCAATAAATAACGTTGAGGTCGGATCACGCTCGGACGGCTTGAGGATGAAGGTGTTACCGCAGGCGATGGCCATCGGGTACATCCACAACGGCACCATGGCGGGGAAGTTGAAGGGGGTGATACCGGCAACGACGCCCAGCGGCTGGAATTCACTCCAGGAGTCGATGCCCGGCCCCGTATTGCGGCTGTGCTCGCCCTTTAGCAGTTCCGGCGCGCCGCAGGCATATTCGACATTCTCGATGCCGCGCTGCAGCTCGCCCAACGCATCGTGACAGATCTTGCCGTGCTCCTGCCCGATTAGACGGGCGATCTCATCGGCGTGTTCTTCCAGCAGCTGCTTGAAGCGGAACATCACGCGCGCGCGCTTGATGGGTGGAGTATTGCGCCAGGCCGGGAAGGCGGCTTCGGCGGCAGCGATGGCTTCTTCAACGGTTGACTTGCTGGCCAGGCGAACCTGACCGCCGACCTCACCGGTAGAAGGGTTGAAGATATCCTGGGTGCGACCTTCGCTGTGATCGATATTGCCGTTGATGAGGTGACCGAGCGTTTTCATTGTTAACTCCAATAAGTCAATAGGCAGTGGCGATGAGTGTTCGGAATCGATGAACGAGTGAGAAAGATGGCTCAGTCCTGTGCTGCAAAGGCATCGCCGAGTGCATTGATCAATCGATCGAGCTCATCGTGTTCCGTAATGAAAGGCAGCCCCAGTTGGATGGTATCGCCGCCGTAACGTACATAGAAACCGGCTTTCCAGCAGTGCATCGCAATCTCATAAGGTCGGCGTGCCGGTTCGCCGGGATAGGCTTCGACCTGTAGAGCGCCTGCCAGACCGTAATTGCGTATGTCGCTGATATAGCGTGTGCCCTTGAGTTCGTGCAGCTTCTGCTCGAACACCGGGCTCAGTTCACGCACGCGCGAGATGAGCTGGTCATTCTCGAGAATATCGAGCGAGGCTAGCGCTGCGGCGCACGCGACAGGATGGCCGGAATAGGTGTAACCGTGAGGCAGTTCCATCATGTAGTCAGGGCCACCGGTATCCATGAAGGTCTGATAGATATCGCTCTTGACGATGACCGCGCCCATTGGCACTGCACCATTGGTGATCTGCTTGGCGACGTTCATGATATCCGGCGTCACACCGAATTCTTCCGCGCCGGTCATGGAGCCCATCCGGCCGAATCCAGTGATGACCTCATCGAAGATCAGCAGAATTTCATGTTGATCACACAGCTCGCGCAGACGCTTGAGATAGCCTACCGGTGGCGGCAACACGCCCGCGGACCCGGCCATGGGTTCGACGATGACGGCGGCAATGTTGGATGCATCGTGCAATGCGATCAGCTCTAACAGCTCATCGGCGCGTTCGGCACCGGTCTGAGGCATGCCGCGGGTAAAGACGTTTTCCTTGAGCAGTGTGTGCGGAAGGTGATCAGCATCGACGCCTTGGCCATAGAGCGTGCGATTGGCACCGATACCGCCAACGCTGAAGCCACCAAAGTTGACGCCATGGTAGCCCTTGCTACGGCCGATCAGCTTGGTCTTGGTTGCCTTGCCTTTCTTGCGCCAGTAAGCGCGGGCGATCTTGAGCGACGTATCGGCACTTTCAGAGCCGGAGCCGGTGAAGAAGACATGATCCAATCCTTCTGGCGTCAGTTCTTTCAAGCGATGCGCTAGCTCAAAGGCTTTGGGGTGCCCGTACTGGAAGGAGGGCGCGTAATCGAGCTGGTGCAATTGCTGAGAGACCGCCTCGGCAATTTCAGGACGACAGTGGCCAGCACCGCAGGTCCAAAGGCCCGACAGTCCGTCGAAGATCTGACGACCATGCGAGTCCGTGAAATAGGCACCCTTGGCCTTGGTGATGATGCGCGGATCCTTTTTGAACTGCCGATTGGCCGTGTAAGGCATCCAATAGGCATCAAGCTGTTCTGCGCTAAGTCCTGCTTGGGCGGCTGCCGAGGTGTCGAAGGCTGTCATCACGTCTCCCACGAAATAATGAGTGTTGTTGTTTTGAAGCTGTTGCGTTGATGACCTCAGACTAGGATGCCGAAAGGATAAGTTAAATCTAGTTGTACTGATGTTCAGGAAAGCATTTACTTAACTTTATGCATGCATCTTGCATGACGTCGATAGCCTTGTGCGGATTGCAAGGTCCACAACAAGACAAGATGTTTTATCGGGAGGTTTGATGTCCAGGCGAAGCGAGGCCATGAGCGGACAACTCGGTGACGCGGATCTACGCTTGCTGAGAATCTTCCGCAAGGTGGTGGAGTGCGGTGGCTTTTCGGCCGCCGAAGTGGAGCTCAATATCAGCCGTGCGGCGATCAGCATGGCGATGAGTGATCTGGAAACACGCTTGAGTCTCAAGCTTTGCCAGCGAGGGCGAAGTGGCTTTTCATTGAGCAATGAAGGCCGTGAGGTCTATGAAGCCGCGACACAGCTGCTAGCGGCCACCGAAGGGTTTCGTACGCGAGTCAACGGGCTGCATGCCTGGCTCAAGGGTGAGTTGAACATCGGCATCACCGACAATCTCGTCACCATGCCCGAAATGCACATCACACATGCCCTGAGCGCCCTGAAACGCCATGGGCCGGAAGTGATGATCAACATTCGCATGATTCCCCCCAACGAGATCGAGCGTGCCGTGCTGGATGGCCGTCTGCATACCGGCGTGATCCCCACGCTCAAGACCTTGCCGGGGCTTGAGTATCGGCCGCTCTACGAGGAGACCTCCTGCCTTTACTGTGCACGCGGCCATGCCCTGTTTCGAGAACCCGCGCAGGGAGAGACGCTGGCGCGGGGGCGTCCCGTGGGCGAAGAGGCCATACGCCAGCACGACGCGGTACTGCCGGCCTATGCGCAGACGCCCGTCATCAAGGCCCTGCATGAGCCGCTCAAGGCCGCCGCGTCTGCCACTGATCGTGAGGGCATCGCCTTCCTGATTCTTTCCGGCAGCTATCTGGGCTACCTGCCCACGCACTATGCCGAGCGCTGGGTCCGTGATGGCAAGATGCAGGCCATCAGCCCCGTGGCCTATTCCTATGTCACCTATTACAGCGCCATCACGCGCAAGAGTCGCGCGCCCAATCTGGTGCTGGAACGCTATTTGAAGGAGCTGGATGCTCTGCGGCAGGCACATTGCGCTCATTAGCGTGAAGCAGATCATCAGCGCCAATCATGCCAGTGGCATGAACCAGGTCAGAGGAACGCAGCCAATAGGCCCGTTTTCTTTTGTTGATCAGGCTGACTGACGGCGGGCGGCAGTCAAAGTATTGGCGAGTAGGCAGGCGATGGTCATTGGGCCCACGCCACCGGGTACGGGGGTGATGGCTCCAGCGACCGAGACCACGGTATCGAAGTCCACGTCGCCAACCAGACGCGTGCGAGCTTTTCCGGTCGGGCTGTCCTCGGCGGGCTGCTCGATACGGTTGATGCCGACATCGATGACCACGGCGCCGGGCTTGATCCACTCGGCATTGATCATGTTCGGACGGCCAACGGCCGCAACCACGATGTCGGCCTGACGGCACAGGTCAGCGGAGTTCTGGCTACGCGAGTGCAGCTGGGTCACGGTGCAGTTGGCCGCCAATAACAGGATGGCCATTGGCTTGCCGACGATATTGGAGCGCCCGATGACCACGGCGTGCAGGCCCGAGAGGTCACCGCCTTGCTCAGTGAAGGTGTCACGCAACAGACGCATGCAGCCGGTGGGCGTACAGGGTGCCAAGGCATCCGCGCCTTGTACCAGCGCGCCGACGTTCATGCGGTGAAATCCATCGACATCCTTGGCGGGGTCGATCGCCTCCAGTACTGCCGCTTCCTCGATATGGGCGGGCAGGGGCAGTTGCACCAGAATGCCGTGAACCTCGGCAGAGGCGTTCAGCATAGCGACCAATGTCAGCAGCTCGGCTTCAGTGGTCTGTACTGGAAGACGATGCTCGAAAGACTGCATGCCACACTCGACGGTACGTTTGAGCTTGTTGCGTACATACACGCCACTGGCGGGGTCATCACCTACCAACACTACCGCAAGGCCCGGCGTCACACCCTGTGCGGCCAAGGTTGCAACTCCAGCCGTGACTTCCGTGAGCAGGCGGATCGAGGCAGCTTTGCCATCGATCAAACGCGCCGTTTGCTGATGAGCCGTTTCTTGAAATGTGGCTGCTGGGGCCGTCGGCGTATTCATGAGAGCGCTTCCCTTGTATGGATTGTCTTTCATCGACTTACTTGAAGATGACGGTACGGTCATTGGCGAGGAAGACGCGGCGCTCGATGTGATAGCGCACCGCATTGGTGAGTGCCTCGGTTTCAGTATTGCGTCCGACTGCTACCAAATCATCGGGTGCGAAGTTGTGCTCTACCCGCTGAACTGCCTGGTCGATGATAGGCCCTTCATCCAGGTCGGCGGTGACATAGTGCGCGGTTGCCCCGATCAGCTTCACGCCGCGTGCATGGGCCTGATGATAAGGCTTGGCTCCCTTGAATCCGGGCAGGAAGGAGTGATGGATATTGATGGCGCGCCCGGAGAGCTTGTGACAAAGCTCATTTGAGAGTATCTGCATATAGCGCGCCAGCACCACCAATTCGGTGCCGGTTTCCTCGACGATGTCCATCAGTGCCGCTTCCTGACGCGCCTTGGTGTCCTTGGTGATGGGCAGATAGACAAAGCGAATGCCTTCACGCTCGACCATCGGACGCAGATCAAGGTGATTGGAAACGACCGCCGTGATCTGCATGTTCAGCTCACCCTTGCGGTAGTGATAGAGCAAGTCATCCAGGCAGTGATCAAACTTGGATACCATGATCAACACCGGCATCTTCTGGCGTGCACCATGCATCTGCCACTCCATCCCAAACGGTGAGGCGATATCCTCGAATGCCTGGCGCATGTGCTCCACGTCGCCTTTTACCCCTTCATTGAAGCGGAAGCGGGCTCGTAGAAAGAATTGCCCCATGTCCTCATCATCGTATTGGGCCAGTTCGCTGATATAGCACTCATGCGAGCTGAGGAAGGTCGTGATGGCGGCCACGATGCCTGATGTAGCAGGACAACTGATGGTGAGGATGTAGTGATTCTCTGAAGTGCAGGTCGCGTGGGGCATTTCTGGAGCTCCTGGGTAGGCCGAAACGTGTTTTTATTCTCGTAGAGAGAAGTGACTGGATTGATAATGGATATCGTTAAGTGGCGCCAATGAAAGATGATCTTCGGCCGACGCTTGAGTATTCGTCTGCTGTTGATATGAATGAGAGTGTTTTTCTCGCAAGGGGTCAAGGGAGTTCGTCGGCATGCCCGTTGTTGAGTCTCAAATTGAGATTTGAGAGTGCAGGACGCACGTCTAGTGTCGGTAAAATCATACAACGAAAGTTCAGGGTGCAAGAATTCGTCATGTCATCGCGGTAGGCTTGCGAGTAGGAATATCAAGCGGTTAGTGTCTTCTCACGGTGTGCCTTGAGAGATATCTCTCAACAGCGCAAGCAGCTTTCAGCAGGTTGAGACAAGGAAGACATGATGCGCAATATTACATTGGCAACACTGATGGTCATGGCGATGGCAGGTTCTTCAGTGGCATTGGCGTCACAGTTCGGTGATGAGCAGAAAGCCAGTGCCAAGGCTCAGTACTCGCAAACCAAGGACAGTGCCAAATCTCAGATCAGAGATCAGAAGAGTAATGCCAAGTCCCAGGTCAGCGATCAGAAGAGCAATGCCAAATCTCAGGGCAACGCTCACAAGGACAGCGCCAAGTCCAAGGTGAGCGATACCAAGTCTCAGTATCAGAAGAAGAGCTATGCAGATGTGCTGAAGAACGAGCATTGATCACTGGGTGACGCGCTTGTCTTGAAGGAGTATGAGAGCGACGAGTGATTGATCAATCCCCCCGCAAGCTAGTGGCTTGTGGGGGGATTTGCGTTTGTGGGTAGTCTGGGGAGAGTGACAGGTCTGCGGCGAAGCCCCACTTGCGGAAACATCAACCGAGCAGGAATTGGATGAGGTGTTGGGAAAATGCCTGAACGCGTCGCGGCTGAGTACGCGACGGTGGGAAGAGCAATTGCAGAGGTGCCGAGGCTGTGGGGTAGTCAGGTAGCAGTTCTATCAGACGGCCCTCAGCAAGATCATCCTGTACGTCCAGCTCCGATTTCAGGGCAATACCCAAGCCTTCGAGGCACCACTGACGTACCAGCTCACCATCGTTGGCGACGCGATTGCCAGCTACCGTGACCACGTGTCTTTTCTTGTCAGCTCCCAAGTGCCATTCATTGTCGAGACTTCTGCCAAAGCGCATCACCAGACAATTGTGCTGCTTGAGGTCCGTGGGCTCTACAGGCATGGCATGGCGTGTCAGATACTCAGGTGATGCGCACAGCACGCGCCGAAACTGACCAAGACTGCGAACCCGCAAGCTACTGTCCATGATGGTGCCGAAACGCAGGGCAAGATCGATCCCCTGACTGACGATATCGACGTAACTGTCCGACAGCAGCAGCTCTATCTCGATGGTGGGGTGCTGACGCTGAAATTCGGTGACGGCGCGTGACAGGGCGTTGCGACCCAGATCGCTCGGCGCGCTGATGCGAATTCGACCGGTGAGTGTCTGGGCGCCCAGGCGGATGCGGGTCTCAAGCTCCGAGACACTGTCGAGCAGACCACGGGCTTCTTCCATCAGCGTGCGGCCCTCTTCGGTCAGGCTGATGGCACGTGTGGTGCGGTTGAGCAGCACCACCCCGTAGTGCGCCTCTAGTGAAGCCAGACGCTCCGATACCGTCGTCGGCGACAGTCCCGTCTCGCGCCCCGCGGCGGTCAGGCTGCCTTTCTCGACGATGGTCAGAAACAGCGCGATGTTGTCCAGTAGCATTGTGCGGTTTTTCCGAATTATCTTTGCGAAAAGGGGATGTTTATACGGACAAGGCTTGTGACTAGGATGATCACATCGCTTGAGCAACTCAAGCCTTCCTGACACATCACGGAGTTCCTTCCATGTCCCGGTTGACCATCATCGCCAATATCCACGCCAAGCCGGACCAGATCGAGAAGGTCAAGGCGGCGCTTCTCAAGCTGGTGCCGATCACCCGCGCTGAAGAAGGCTGCCTCACTTACACCCTGCATCAGAACAACGAGAACCCGGCACATTTCACCTTTCACGAGAACTGGGTCTCGCGTGAGCTGTGGCAGCAGCACATGCGGGCACCGCATCTGGAAGAGTACGTGGCAGCGACAGAAGGCGCGGTCACTGAGTTCACCTTGCAAGAGATGACGGCTTTCGCTTGAGGTGTGGCCTCCGGGTGATAGGTGGTCCTGATATTCCACACAGACAATACAGGCTTGCTCGCCAGCTCATCGGCGCCGCGGCGCTCAAGGATCTCTCCCAGCTCTACATCGGCAATCCGCGTCTCAGTGAACTGGAAGATGAACTGCGCCGTCGCGCCTGATTCTTTGCGCCTGATTCGTCGCACCTGAATCTCTACAACCCCCGGGCGATGACCACGTCATCATCCAGTCTCTTTATCTCATCTTCATCGTCCCTGCCGGCCCGGCGCACGGCGCCAACCGGCGGGCAAGGAGTCCCCATGCGTTTTTCTCGCCTCAAGACGGCCATCTTCATCGCCTCGCTGGGCGTCAGCGCTGTCTCTGTCGTGCAGGCTGATGCCACAGCGGCCGAAGCATCCGCCGACAACCACCAGAGCGCCGCAGCCAGTACCTGGAGCCACGCGACCCTCAGTACCTTTGCCGAGTACTCGGACACCCGCCCCGGCAATATCACCTTCACGCCGGATGGCCGCCTGATCATGTCCCAGCAGCCACTCGATGCTCCGGCCCTGCGCGTGGTCGAGATCACCCAGGACGGCAAGCGTGTGCCATTCCCGACCCTGGATTGGGCCGATGGCCCGGCAAAAGGCGAGGTCGGCATCGCGTCAATCATCGGCGTACATTCCGACCGTCAGGGCGTGGTGTGGATGCTCGACATGGGCAGTCAGGACAGTGCGCCCAAGCTGGTGGGCTGGGATACCCGCAGTGATTCGCTCAAGAAGGTGATCCCGCTTGGGGGAGACAGCGTGCTGCCGATCTCCTTCCTGCAGGATTTCGTCATCGATGAAAGGCGCGGCAAGATCTATATCGCGGACATGACCTTCACTGCACCCGCCTCCCACATGAAACCGGCCTTCGTGGTGGTGGATATCGCCAGTGGCAAGACGCGTCGTGTGCTGCAGAGCGATGAAAGGCTGATGCCGGTGGCGCATGACATGGTCATCAATGGGCGTCTGATGGCGGCCAAGGGCGATGGTGATGGGGAGGGAGAGCAGAGTGGCGGGCCGAAGCCCTGGTACCTGGGATTGAACGCCATCGCCTTCGACCCGGCAGAAGACGTCGTCTATTTCGGTGGCGTGAATGGCAGTGATATCTATCGTCTGCCGGCGGCTGAGCTGGCCGATGACACCGCCACGGAGGCGGAGCTGTCGCGCGCCATCACGCATTACGCCGCCAAGCGTCCCAATGATGGCTTCATCTTCGACGCCAGTCGCGGCGGCATCATCGCCGGTGACGCAGAGCACAATGCGCTGACCTTCTCCTCTCCCGAAGGCATGTCGGTCATTGCCCAGGATGATGAGCGTCTGCGCTGGCCGGATGGCTTCGCCTTCGCGCCCGATGGCAGCCTCTACCTCACCACCAATCAGCTGAATGCTCACCCGGCGCTCAATCAGGGTGTCGATGGCAGTGACAAGCATTACTACCTGCTCAAGCTGACACCCGCCAACTGACAGGCTCTGCTTGCGGCAGGCTAAGGGCTTGTCTGACCAGTCCTTCGCCCTGTCTTGCCTGTCAGCGTATTTCCCCAACGCAGGACGTGTCTGATGACCGTCCTGCGTTGTCGTCTCTTGCCCCTCGCCTCTGTAGCCGACTACCCGCTGGTGTCTCCCTGGAGGCAACCCGCAAACTCGCTGCTCATTATCCGCTTTATCCGGATTAACTTTGCGGATATGGGTCGTTTTTACGCTCAGCCCATGGAGTTAGCATGGTGTCATCGCTTCACGGCAAAGCCATTCAGCGCTGCCGCCACTGACATGATGTTCTGGAGAGACTCTGATGAAAGCCATTGGTTACTACGCTGCCGGTTCCATCGATCGTGATGATGCCCTGGTCGATATCGAATTGGACACACCGGTCGCCACCGGTCACGACCTGCTGGTCAAGGTTGCCGCTGTCTCGGTCAACCCGGTGGACTACAAGATCCGCGAGAGCCGCGAGCCGGCCGCAGGCGAAGCTGCCGTCATCGGCTGGGACGCCGTAGGGGAAGTCGTCGCCGTCGGTGACAAGGTCACTTCCTTCGCCGCAGGTGACAAGGTCTGGTATGCCGGCGATATCACCCGCGCCGGCACCAACAGCGAATTCCATCTGGTAGATGAGCGCATCGTCGGTCATGCCCCCAGGTCCGTGGCGGTCCATGAGGCGGCTGCGCTGCCGCTGACCACGCTGACCGGCTTCGAGATGCTCTTCGATCGCCTGCGTGTCACCGAGCCGGTACCCGGCGCTGCACGTGCCATCCTGATCATCGGCGGTGCCGGTGGCGTGGGCTCCATCACCATCCAGCTGCTGCGCGCACTGACGGATCTGACCATCATTGCCACCGCCTCACGTCCAGAAACCCAAGCGTGGGTCACGTCGCTGGGCGCGCATCACGTCATCGACCACAGCCAGCCGTTGCCGGCGCAGATCGAGGCGTTGGGTATCGGTGCACCGGCCTTCGTGTTCTCGACCAATTTCTCCGAGCACTACGCACCGCAAGTGGCTGAGTTGATCGCACCGCAGGGTCGTTTCGGCATGATCGATGACCCGCAGACTCTCGATATCGTGCCGTTCAAGGGCAAGGCCGTGTCCATCCACTGGGAGCTGATGTTCACTCGCTCACTGTTCACCACCGCTGATATCGCGCGTCAGGGCGAGATCCTCACCAAGGTGGCGGGTCTGCTGGACACTGGCAAGATCACCTCCACGGCAACGGAAACCTTCGGCACCATCAACGCCGAAAATCTCAAGCGCGCACATGCCTTGCTGGAGAGCGGCAAGGCCAGGGGAAAGATCGTGCTTGAAGGCTTCTAGTCACTCACCACGATTCAGTGGAAGTGTTGGCGTATGAATCATGAATGCGGCCGGGAAACCGGCCGCACTCTTTCGTCTGGAAGAGGGTGATAGGCATGGGCATACAACGTCTCGATCATGTGAATATTCGCACTGGTCAGCTGAACGAGATGATGAGTTGGTATGGCGAGGTACTTGGCTTATATCCCGGTGATCGGCCTGATTTCTCCTTTGGTGGTGCCTGGCTCTACGCCGAGAAGGCCGTGGTCATACACCTGATCGATATTGGAGAGGAAGCGGCCGTGGGTGGGGAGGCTAATCTTAAGCTTGAACATTTTTCTCTCGCCGCGACTGATATCGAGTCATTCGAGTCGGAATTAGAGGCATCGAATACTCCCTATCAACGGATTGTTCTTGCGTCCATCGGCGAGATACAGCTGCACATGCGTGATCCGGATGGCAATCATCTGCATATCGATTTTTCGACATCGGGATGATATGAACACAGCTCATATTCATCCGGATAGGTGATATCTGGCGTCAAGTGACTGCCAGGCTGCTGAAAAACAATCATATTCCGAGTTATCCAACCGCAAATTGCGCTGCTGGCGCGATATGCTAGTGGCAGTAATAAAGCAGATCTGGAGGCCATGCTTCCTGACTTAAATCATGGTTGTCTGAGTGTCTCTCAGCGCGCCTCAAAAGTACTGAATCTGTCGAGGAGGCTACAACATGGCGAAAAGATCATTTGCCGTTCTGGCCTTGGCGTTTGCATTGGTGGGGCCTATCGTCGTGCATGCTGACTCATCGGAGGACGGCAAGAGCGACAAGAGTAGCGAGCAACATCTCAAGAAGAAGCACGAAGCTCTTGAGGGGCAGGCGAAGGCGGAACGCGTTCAGCGCCAACAGATGCAGGAGTTGAAGCAGATTCAGCAGAAGGAGCAGCTCAAGGAGCAGCTCAGTGAAGAACAGAAGAATGAGCCCGTGGTAGCGAAGGACTCGCCAAGCACAGAGAAGCGTTCACACCTCTGGAGGCGGGGGGCGCAAGTACCAGCTGATTTTGCTGAGGACAAGAGTCACTGGATAGAGGATTGGCAGCAGCACTCTCTCTCGGAACCTGGGCAAGACAAGCGCTGGCTTCAGGTAAAGAGTGGCTTCGTGCTGATGGATATCAAGACGAGTGTCATCGAAGAGATCGTGCTGGGCCAGTGAACCTTCTGCCACGAGGCCGCCATTTCCCGAGGCGGCTTTTCTACGTGTTTATTCGGCCGTTCCACCGCCATACAAAGATGAACTAGACATGCGGCCGCATATCCGGCCGCATTTTTGTCCCATTTGATGGCCTTGAGTTGCATCCATCCTTATCTCAAGGCCATCAAGTTGTGAAGAGTCATTGAGTGGATAGGTGCAGGGTAACGATATTCGACATTGCGAATATTTGCGTCCGTCACTGGCGACACGTCGGTGGGATGATTTGGGGCTGGTCGAAGTAAATTGTCACGAAAGCCTGATTATTCGCGAGGTGGGTGATGCTTGCCTTCTGTAGGTGATCTGCGACTGAACATGGTTGTGATGCGACAAAAGAGACGATAATGGCGACATAATACGATATCGTGCCAGTAACTTGCGTCGTTCAGTGAATGTCGATAAGGTTGCGCAACACTGTTTCCTAACCACCTGGTATCTTGAGTTTATCCGGGCACACTGAGGAGGCCAGCTATGCGTAATCGCACACTGACCGTTCTGATGATGATTTTCACGTTGATGATCGCGCCGTTGGCGCTGGCATCCCCTCATGATCGAGATGGACGCGGGCATGGCCACGGGCACGGGCACGGGCATCAACAGCACGACCGCAAACATCAAAAACAGCATCGCAAGCATGAAAAGCAACAGCGTAAGCACGAGAGACGTCACGCAAAGGAGCATCGTCGTCAGGCTTCTCATCATTGGAAGCGGGGTGACCATATCCCACGCCAGTACTACTCCAATGAGCGCTACTGGGTGAACGATTGGCATGGCCGTCATCTCTCGAAGCCGCCACGGGGCCATCGTTGGTTGAACATTGATGGTCGTTACGTGCTGGCAGCTGTTGCCGGCGGGGCCATCACGGCGATCATTCTCAACCGCTAAGCATGATCAGCGCTGGCGAGAATGCTCGTTGATATCCGAAACGATAAGAGGGCCGCAATCGCGGCCCTCTTATCGTTTGTGTTTGTTGAAGAGAGGAAGGGGGAATGTTGAGAGAGGGCGGGCCGTTGACGGAGCTTGCGGTTGGCATGCTGGCCTCCCTGATCCGAGTGGGACATGACTTTCTCTGACTGACCGCGCTGTTGTCAGGCGTAATTCAGAGTTTTACCACCAGAGCGCTTTCATCGCTTCTCAAGGACACACTGGCTTCCAGCTTCCTGCTTGAACACGGGATAGTCATTAGACACATCGTTTATGGTGGCGATATTACTACTTACACTGGTGTCCGGAATCATTGGGCCAATACACTACATATGAATTTCAAAGTAAAAGCATCACTAAGCTATTATTTTAATCCCCTTGGCTCTAATGGCCTCGAGTTCCCGATATAGTTTGCCATAATAATAGAGGGAAGGATGAAAAATTGTCTTTGAGCGACAGGTCGCAGCGCAGAGATTCACAGACAAGAAAATAATAGAGTAGGAGGGGTTTTAAGTGTGCTCAACCTGCAGCCATAAGCGTAGCGCTCTATAGACAATATAAAGCGCTACACCGTATTATTATTGTAATAACTATAGGTCATCACTGCCGGTCAATTCACTCTTAACCTCACTTAGTGCCTTCTGAGCCTCGGTCAATTTTCTCTCTCTTTTACTTATCTTGTCACTATCACCTTCTGACAAGGCCTCTTCTAGCTCGTCTCTACGTTCTTCTACTTTTTCCTCTTTTTCTTTGATCTTGTCTTTTCTGTCTTTAAGCAAAGACTCCTCATCACAGCTAGTCTCAACAGCGGTGAGAGCTTTCTTTAGCCCTTCCACTTTATGAGTATTGCTATGTTCATTGGCATATTCGATTTGCTTCTTGATCGAATTCGCCTTGTCCTGACAGCCGGACACTAGTTCTTGCGAGTCTGCAAATGCCGAAAATGAAAAAGCCACCAAGCCTAAGCTAATGAAATGCAAAGCGATAACGCGCCTGAGATTGTGTTTTTTTAACATGATAGTCCCCATTTTGCGTGCCGAAGAGTAATCTCTACAGTAATAGCTAATGAAAGACAACCCGTAAGGAGATTATGTAAAATTCAAATTCTGTATTTTTGACCTAGATGCGATTGAAACGGTAGATGAGAAGGTCGGTGATAACGAGAAGCCACGGTACGTGCACATCGACATCAAGCATCTGCCCCCAATGCCTGATGAGGATTAGAAGCGATATCTATACGTCTAACGGAAAATCATTCACCGATCGCTTCACCGTGGGAGGTGAACGAAAACCCAGTGGATGCCACCTCTCCGATCAGGAGCGTCAGGCCCATGGTATCGAGCATCAATTGATCAAACTGGGAAGAGCGCAGATGAACGACATGGGGGAGCGTTTCAATGGCTGCATCAGTGACGTACTGGTGATTCGGCGCTATGACTCAAGTGTGAGGGCATGGAACAGACGTTCGAACGCTACTGTTGGCTATACAACCAACATATTCCTCAGAAAGCACTGCACCACAAGTCGCCAATCGCAGCGATGAAGAAATGGTAGACCAAGCGGCCGGAGTTATTTACCAAACCGTAGTTAACCACGCGGGACCCGGCATTTGGACAAGGGTCTACTATAAGTGAGAAAGCACCCTTCACCCGTGAATGCGCAGTGCAATCTTTCTAGTGGCAACCCACCTCGATAAAGAACTCACCTTTCCGTATCCAGGTTTTCTGCAGGGAAAGTAAAAATCTAGGAGGCGGTCGTTCGCATGCCGGGCGCTCTTCTTGAGTCACCTGCGCTTCTAACATGACGAAAACACTCCCCTGTGATTTGGATCTCTACATCGTGCACTCGGATATAAAATGCTTCAGAGAGTTGCCACAAGGGGCGATAGCTGTCTAGACGTGCGTTCGGGAATAGAGTGTCACCGAGTGACAATGCCATTGGTGTGGTGGAAGGCCCGACTCACATGGATCGAGGTGGACTTCTATCTGGTGGCTGATGTGAATGACGAGATGGTCTCCGAGCTCGTCAGGACGCTGTATGCCAACAAGACAGTGCTGACCAATGCCTATGGCGTCTTTACGCGTTTTGACCCTCAGGCGATGGTGGGGGACAGCAAGGTGCCGTATCACCCGGGGGCCATCAAGGCGTACAAGAAACTGGGTCTTTGGCTGTGGACTGAGTCGTGATCATTGTCTGACTTCTCTCGCCAGACTATCGCTGCCGATCTGTCCTTGTCGGAGTTCCTTCTGCGCATATCCACTGACTGAATGAAAACGCCCCTCAGGGCTCACCTGAGGGGCGTTTTCGTCACGACTCACTTCATTCGGCTCATCAATCAGTCGCGTGAATCAGACTCTCCAGCGCCTCAGCGACACGCAGCAATGCAACATCCTGCCCTCGAGGGCGTGACAGCATCAGGCCGATCGGTTCCGCGCCTGCTGGCGCTGGTGCCGGAATCGAGATCGAGCTGGCATCCAGGTAGTTGAATACGCTGGTGTTGCGCAGGGCACGCTTGTTGAGCGCCGCGAAGGCTTCGGCATCCCGCTCCAGCAGATCACGACGCGGAGCGCGCATGGCGACAGTCGGCATCAACACCGCATCGACATCCTGCACTTGCTGAGCGAAGCGTTGCTGAATGGCCGCACGTGGCCACAGACGCGTCAGATACTCACTGGCCGTGATGTCGCGGCCACTGCGCAGCCGGTCAGCGATCAGGGGGTCATAGTCAGCCTCATGCTGCGCCATCAATTCATGATGGACAGCGGCAGCCTCGGGAATTACCAGGCCGCCGCGCTGGTTGATTCCCCAGGCCTCCTCGATGGCCGCCAATGGACGACGGACCAAGGTCACGCCCAGCGCTTCAATACGCGCCAGCAGTGCTGAGAAGTCTCTGATGACATCCTCATCGACGTCGCTCACCAGCTCACTGTCCGGTACCAGCAGGGTCAGTGGGCGGGTAAGACGGGAGGCTTCTGCGGACTGGCCACTCAGCACTTCCCAGAGTCGACGGCAGCACGCCACTGTCGGAGCGATCGGTCCGAGACAATCGAGGCTGGGGGATAACGGAAAGGCACCGTCTCCCGGGACACTGGCTTGTGAGGGCTTGAAGCCGGTCAGGCCACAGAAGGCGGCCGGAATGCGCAGTGATCCACCGGTATCACTGCCCAGCGTGGCGGCTGCCAATCCCAGGGCGACCGAGGCCGCGCCACCTGAGGTCGAGCCACCCGTGATGCGTTCAGCGTCGAAGGGGTTGGGCGGCGTACCGACATGTGGGTTGAGACCCAGTCCCGAGAAGGCGAATTCGCTCATGCTGGTGCGCCCGGCATGCACGATGCCGGCGGCTTTGAGACGCGTCAGAGCAGGGGCATCTCTTTGTGCCGGCGAGGTGCTCGCGAGGGCTTTGGAACCCGCCAACGTGATGGCACCGGCTTCATCGATGAGGTCCTTGATGGTAATCGGCATGCCGGACAGCGGCAGACGAACTCCGCTGGCGAGCAGGTGTTGCTGCGCACTGGCCTGCGCCGCCGCAGCGTCATTGTCGAGATGAATGACGCTGCGGCTGGCGGCATCCTTGAGCGTGTGATGACGCTCTTTGATGATGTCGGCAGTATCTTCTGGCGTGAAGTCGCCCACCTGATAGGCCTGCTCAAGCGCGATTAGCGAACGCTCTCGCGGTGAGCGCTGCCAGAATTCGTGGGCTTTAGCCTGATTCATGCGACTACCTCCAGTTCCTCTACCACGTAACGATGCTCGATGCTGCGGTTCAGTATCGGGTCCATCAAACGCATGGTAAAGCTGGGGCTGGGGCGGATGCCACCAATGGCCGGTACGGTACCGCACAGCAGCACGCTGTTGGGGGCCAGGCTGCCATCCTTGGCGATGGCGGCGGGCAGGCGCTCCATCAAGGTGGCGACCGGCAGCAACTCGGCGAGGGTGCCTTGCTGGTAGCGCACGGTCTTGCCGGCGTCCTCGATTTCGCTCTCGATCTGCAAGCTGTCCCAGTGATCGATGACATCACTGAGCTTCCAGGCATGGCGGGCGATCGGCTTGGCGCACAGCTGCTTGGATTCGGCGACGCCGACGGCCTCGAGCTTGCGGTCGGTGTGATCCGAGGCGATCGTTACCCACAGGGTGCCCTCGGCGTCGCTGACCAGACAAGTCTCGACCTCACCGGAGCCTTCGCCGCCGAGCATCGCGACCTGAGAGGCCTGGGTCAGCGTCTCGCGGCTCACGCGGTAGAACAGCGGAGTCTGGGAGGGCGGTGCCACACCCAGCAGCTTGAGCTCGTCGATATGGTGCTGCACGCCCGCCTGGTCGCGTCCGGCCCAGCCAGCGATGGCGACGCGCTGGATATCAACAGTGAATTCGCCGTTATCATGGGTAAAGGTCAGCATGGTTTATCGCTCCGTTATCGGGGTTGTCGTTGTTCTTTGAAAAATTCTTGAATGAACGGTGTGGCGCCAATGACACCTGCCGGCTTGCCAGCAGGTGCCAGGCAAGAGCAGGTTTACAGTGCCGAAGGCAGCCACAGCGCGATCTGCGGGAAGGCCACCAGCAGCGCTGCCATCACCAGCATCGCGCCCAGATACGGCAGGGTGCCGATGATGATGTCGGCAAAGGCTTCACCACGTCGCGAGGCCTGCACGATGTAGAGATTGAGTCCCACGGGGGGCGTGATCAGTGCCAGCTCGACGAACAGGATCATTACGATGCCGAACCACACCTTGTCGTAACCGGCCGCCACGATCAGCGGAGTGACGATGGGGATGGTGATGACCATCAGTGACAGGGTTTCGATGAAGAAGCCCAGTACGATGAACAGTGCGATGACGGCCATCAGCAGCGCGAAGGGCCCCAGGTCATAGGCCTCGAGCAGGCCGGTGACCTGCTGGACCATGCCGGAGGAGGCCAGCGCGAAGTTGAGGAAGGAGGCCGCCATGATGATGAACAGGATCATCGAGGTGGTCTTGACGGTGCCGTCCAGCGCGCGGCTGATCATCGACAGGTTCAGCGAACGGTTGATGGCGGCGAGGCCCAGTGAGGCCAGCACGCCGATGGCGGCGGCTTCGGTGGGCGTCGCCCAGCCCAGATAGATGGAGCCGACGATGACGATGAACAGCACCAGCAGCGGCAGCAGGAACGACAAGCTCTTGAAGCGGGTGCTCCAGGAGGCGCTCTTGCGCGGACCGCCCAGTGACGGCTTCCAGACACACAGCAGCAGTGAGGCCAGCATGAACAGCGCTGCCAGGCCCAGGCCCGGTACCAGCCCCGCCATGAACAGCTTCGGGATCGAGGTTTCGGTCAAGAAGCCATAGACGATCAGGTTGATCGAGGGCGGAATCAGGATGCCGAGGGTGCCGCCCGCGGCGATGCTGCCGCAGAACAGCTTGGGGTCGTAGCCGAGCTTCTTGCCCTGGGGGAGCGCCACGGTCGAGACCGTCGCCGCTGTTGCCACCGAGGAGCCGGAGGTCGCCGAGAACAGCGCAGAGGTGGTGATGTTGGCGTGCAGCAGGCCGCCGGGCAGCCACGACAGCCAGTGGTCCATGGCGCGATAGGCCTTTTCGGCAATGCCGGCACGTACGATGATCTCGCCCATCAGCACGAACAGCGGAATCGCGATCAGCAGAAAGGAATCCGCGGCGGACCACAGGTTCTGTCCAAGCGCCTTGGTCAGCGGAAAGAAGGAATAGAGCTGATCCACGCCGAAGGCGAGCAGAAACAGCGTGACAGCGACCGGTATGCCGGCCAGTAGCAGCGTGAGGATACCCACGGAGAGAAAACCCAACATCAGCGCGACTCCTTGCCAGCGGTGGTTGTCGTGGAGGCGGCCTGAGCCAATGCTGCTTCACCTTCGCCATGATCGGGGCCGGCTAGCATATTCAACGTGTCGGTATCGCGCAGGAAGGCTGCTGCCAGTACGCGCAGACCCAATACGCTGGTCGTGATGGCGAACCAGGCATAGCCCGCCAACCAGAGAATCTGGGGAATCCACAGTGGGGTGGCCAGTGGTGTATTGGCGGTTGAGCCATTGCTCAGCGACTTGTCCAATACCGGCCAGGCATTGATGAGAATGATCCAGGCCACCAGATTGAGTGCCAGCATCGCGATGATGTCGAGCGTATGGCGTGATAGCGCCGGTAGCTTGCCATGGACCACGTCGATACGGATGTGGGCCCGCTCCATCAGGGTGTGTGACAGTCCCCACGCGGAGAGCATGGCCAGCACGTAGCCGGCGTATTCATGTACGCCGGGCAGGGGATGGTTGAAGACCTGGCGCATCAGGATTTCAGCGCCGATGAAGGCGACGACCGCAAGCAGCAGCAGCCCCATCAGGCGTGCAGCGTGGCGTGAGATGGCGCGTGTCAGCGACACGGCGACATCGAGTGCGTGGATGAAGGTACTCATGAGTCGGGTCCTGCCTGGGCGCAGAGCATCAGAATGTGATGTTCTGCGGCTGAGAGCCGCCTGTCAGCGACGAGTGGAGATCTGCGTATGCCGCAGTGGGACGTCATGAGCTGACAGTGCATTCGCTTCATGAGATGCCGTTTTCGACATGCCATTCCTGAAGCCTGATGTTCGATGCACTGTCAGCTCGACGCATGACAAATACAGAGTGCGGCGCTTACTTCACTTCAGCGGTCAGGCCAACGACCTTGCCGACACTCTCGTTCCAGGCGGTGCGCGTTGCCTCATCGACACGGGCAGCCCAGGCGGGGAGCACGGTGGACTCGAGGGCAGCACGTGCGCGCTTGGCATCACTATCGCTGGATGCCACCAGGGTCATGTCCGCGCTTTCACCCAGCGGGCACTCGCCTTGACCGGTCAGGCAAGCCACGCCACGGGCCGTCTCGCCCTGAGCGTTTTCCCAGACCGGCGCCGTGAACTGAGTATCGATCTGCTCTTGCATCAAGGCCTGGGTGTCTTCACCGAGACTCTGCCATTTGTCCTGGTTGATCGCCGTGATGACGTAATCCCATCCGCCCAGCGGCAGCGGCAGCAGGTGACTGGAGACCTCATGCCAACCAGCGCTGTAACCGGAGAGCGAGCCGGTGACGGCGCAGTCGATCACGCCGCGTTCCAGTGACCCCGGGACCTCGTTGAAGGCGATATTCAAGCTCTGAGCGCCCAGCGCCTCGATGAATTCACCGGTGGAGCGGCCACTGGCACGCACCTTCTTGTCCTTCAGACCATCAAGTCCTTCAATCGGGGTATTGCAGAACAGCACCTGAGCCGGATACGGCACGATGGCCAGCACATGGCTGTTGAAGCGCTTGTTCATGGTGGATTCGGCCAGCGGACGGAAGGCCTCGGCGACTTGCTTGGCCTCTGCGGCACTCGGCGCCATCATCGGCAGATCCAGGCCTTCAAGTTCCGGCGCGTCCGACACGGTGTAGTCAGCCACGGTCATGCCGACATCAAAGACACCATCACCCAGGTAGCGATAGACGTCAGAACCGGGAATGCCCATCTGGTCAAAGGTGGTGACCTGAGTGCTCAGCTCACCTTGGCTTGCGGCTGGCAGTGTCTCGCTCCAGAAGGGCTTCTCGAACTGACGGTTCAGCTCCAGGCTGCTCCAGCTGCCCACCACGTTGAGGGAGTCGGCAGCATGAGCACTGCCGGCGGCGGCTAGCGCGAGACCAAGGGCGGAGAGGGCAAAACGTGTCTTCATGTGAGTCACCATTGTTGTTGTGAATCTGGTGTTGTGCTTTTGATGTCAGGGGGAAAGAGCGGAGCACATCCCTGGCCCCATCAGCTTGTCATCCGTATTTGAGGCGATGATTGGGAATGTCGGTAATCAGCATGTGGCCCGGGCTATGCGCTATTGCCAAGGGTAGCTGGGCATTCTCCAGCGCCAGTTGCGGCGTGACGCCACAGGCCCAGAACACCGGCAGATCGCCTGTCTCAAGCGTAGGCGCATCGCCAAAATCAGGGGTGTTGATATCGGAAATACCGATCAAGGCGGGGTCGCCCAGATGGACGGGCGCGCCGTGAACACGGGGCATGTCGGTGGTGATCTGGATCGCACGAATGGCGTGCGCCGCCGACATCGGACGCAGGGACACCACCAGGTTGCCGTAGAAGCGTCCGGCACTGATCAGCGGAATATTGGTGCGATACATCGGCACATTGCGCTTAAGGCGCGCATGGCGGACCTCGACACCCTCGTTGAGTAGTGCCTCTTCGAACGAGAACGAGCAGCCGATGGAGAACGCCACGAAATCGTCCTGCCACAGGGCGGCGATATCCGCGCGCGTTTCTTCCAGCACACCGTGACGGTAGATGTGATAGGCAGGCAGGTCGTGGCGCAGGTCGATGTTCTCACCGAGCCCTGTCGAGGCGGGAGAACCGACGGCCGTGACATCCAGCAACGGGCAGGCCTTGGGATTGGCCTGACAGAATTGCAGGAACTCACTGGCAGCCTCTGCTGGCAGGATGATCAGGTTGGTCTGGGCAAAGCCGGCAGCGATACCGCTGGTGTGGCTGGCCCATTGTCCGCTACGGATCTGCTCGCGTGCCTCGCGGGGGGACGACGCGGCACTGAGAAGTGTCTGGGGCATCGTGGGGGCTTCTTGTGAAGTTGTTGTTGTCTGTCTTCACCATAAGAAGCACGCCCGGATAAATCCAATCGATTTTTATCGAGTCAAGCCATCGGAAATTCCTTTCATGTGGTGTGTGAAATGGCCCGTCGCAGGCCCGCGAGACGTGAGCGAGACAGGAAACGTGGGAGCAGGAACATGGGGAATGCGAGAGCGTCGTTGGCAGACAGCGATGCTCAGGACAGGCGTGAATGCGCCTCCTGATCCTGGCGGGCGATCTCGATGGCAAGCTCGCAGACCCCTTCGGCGAGGGCGCTTTCCATATGGGTCGGCCAGGAGGCGGTGAAGGTCAGTTCGGGGAGGTCGCAGGGCAGGCTGAGCAGGGTGCCCTGGCGGATTTCCTCGGCGACGATGCGCGGCGGGATGGCGCCGACGCCCAGGCCATCCAGGGTCATGCGCACGATGGTCCACAAGGAGCTTGAGCAATGCAGCTTCACGTCATCGAGTCCCATCTGATGCAGCATGGAGCCAAGTTCATGGTGCGGCCGGCTGTTGCGGGCAAACGAGATCAGCGGCAGATGATTCAGGCGCCGTAACGAGAAGTTGTCTTCGGTGAAGCCAAGAGCTGGACTGATCACGAAGCCCATCGTGTAGTTGCACAGAAAACGATTGAGCACGTTCTCCGCCGTGACTGGCCCCATCAGGAAGGCGAGGTCGATATCGCCGGCGGTGAGCATGGCGGCAAGCCCCGGGGAGCTGTCGACCTCCAGTTCCAGCGTGAGATCCGGGTAGCGGCGCGCCAGTTCGGCCAGAAAGCCGGGCAGCCAGCTATGCGCCACGGTCTCCACGACGCCCAGTCGCAACACTCCCTGGAAGGGCGTGCTCAACGCCATCATGGACAGGGCTTTCTGGCGCGCTTCCAGCAGCGCCTCGGCGTGGCGATAGAATTCGCGCCCCTTGAGAGTGGGCTGTACCGGCCGGCGAGTGCGCTCCAACAGGCGAGTTTCCAAGGTGGTTTCCAGCTTGTTGATACGCTCGGAAATCGACGGCTGGGTCAGATGCAGATGCTGGGCAGCCAGCCGGAACGACCCCAGGCGTGTGATCCACACGAAGGCTTCCACTTCCTTGAAATCGAACATGGTCAGATCCTGTCGTGATTGATGCCGCAATCTTGGGACTCACATTACCACTCGTTGAGAAATTGCGTTCTCGATGGCGTGCATTCCGGTACGATGTGGGGCATCGAGAAATGTGTTTTTTCATGAAAAGGAATGATGATGAAGTCTAGCGTGCGAGTTGTCAGCCTTGTGATGCTGAGTGCCCTTTTCGTGGCAGGGTGCAGTTATACACCGGCGCGGATCGATGCCGAACCCATCATTGAGATCGGTGATGGACACCATGACCACAAGCGTGGAGGCGGCGACTTCTGCCCACCAGGCCAGGCCAAGAAAGGCAACTGCTGATCACGTCGAACCACAAGGAGCCGCTCATGCGGCTCCTTTTTCGTTGTCGCTCGCTTCCTGATATGGGCCTCTGGAGTCGCTTGATCTGCAAGGATATCCTGAGTGATCCGAGTCTTGCCTCTTCCTCCACTGCTGCTGGCGGGTACTGTCTTCATGCTCAATCCCAAGGCGCTGACGGCGCTGAATGAAATCATCCGTCGCGGCTCACTGCGCCGTGCGGCACGGCACCTGAATCTCGACCCTTCCGCGGTCAGCCGCCAGATCAAGCAGCTGGAAGAAGAGGTGGGTGTCGCGCTGTGCGAGCGCAGCGAGACGGGCATGCGTGCGACCCAGGCCGGGGTGTTGCTGCTGGATCACTTTCATCGTCAGCAGGCGGCAGAGGCCGCAGCGCTCTCGCAGCTGAGTGCCCTGCAGGGGCTGCGTAGCGGTGAGGTGCGAATCGCGGTGGGCGAGGGCTTCATCGCCGATCTGATCTCGCTGCCTCTGCAGAGCTTCATGGCGCGTCATCCGGGTATCGAGGTGGTGGTGCGCATGGCGGGGGTGAATGAGGCGACCGAGCTGTTGCGCGACTTCGAGGTGGATATCGCGCTGCTCTACGCCCCGCCCGTAGACCCTATTCTGTGCTGTCATGTCGAAACCTGTCAGCCGCTGGATCTTATCGTGCCGCCCTCGCATCCGTTACTCGAGATTGGCAAGCCGCTGACACTGGCGCAGGTCGCTGACTATCCGTTGGCCTTGATTGATGAATGCACCGGCATGCGTCAGATGGTCAATCAGGCAGCACAACAAGAGCGGGTCGCGCTACGTGCGCAGTTGCGTACCAACTCGGTCTCGGTGCTCAAGAATTTCGTGCGCTCGGGGATTGGTGTGACTTTCATGCCAGAGTTGAGTGTGGTGGAAGAGCTGAAACGTGGCGATATCTGTCTGCTGCCGATGCAACATCCGGCGCTGGCGGCCACCCGAGCACAGATCTGTACGCGTAGCGGACGCGAGATGACCGTGGCGGTTGAGGCATGTCTTGCGCATCTGCAAAAAGGGCTCAGGTTCTTCACTGCTGATGCACCACGCTTGCTCAGTGCCTTTCATTGAGGAGGATGAGATTGCTAGTTGATCAGGCGACCTCTTTTCCAAACCTCGTTTCTGCCCGCATTGAGTGGGCATCCATGTCGATAGCTCTTGCGTATCACGTAGGGACTCTACGTGACGCAGAGTAGTGGGAGATCACGACAACAACACCTGATGCGAGGATTTCCTCCGATGCTGAGCCCCCTCAAGACACTACTGGCGCTGGCAGCGCTTCCTTTCAGTCTGCAGGCCCAGGCCTATGAGATAGAACCTCTCGGAGAGGGGCTCTATCGCTTCATCGATGATCGCCATCGCTCCGTGTTCATGATCACCGATCAGGGCGCACTGGTGACGGACCCGATGAATCACGCCGCAGCGAGCTGGTTGAGCAACGAGATCAAGCAGCGCTTCGACACTCCGGTTCGCTATGTGGTGTATAGCCACAACCACAGTGATCACATCTATGGCGGCGAGGTCTTCGACACGCCGGATACCACCTTCATCGCGCACCGGCTGGCAGCTCAGGATATCGCCAATACCCGGGCGAAGGCCGTACCGCCGGATCTCGTCTTCGAGGATGAAATGACCTTGCGACTGGGCGGCAAGGAAGTCCAGCTGCGCTATCACGGCCCGAATGACGGGCGCGGGTCGATCAGCATGTACTTCAAGGACCACGCCACGATGTTCGTGGTGGACTGGATCGTCATCGGACGCATGCCATGGCAGAAGCTCTGGAGTTATGACATCCAGGGCATGATCAACTCGACGCGTGAAGTGCTGGAATATGACTTCGATACCTTCGTTGGCGGGCATGCCGAGACCGGTGATCACGCCGATGTCGAACGCTACCTGACCTATCTGGAGTCACTGTATTCCCAGGTGACGGATGGCATTCTCGCCGGCAAGTCACTGGAGCAGATCAAGCAGGATACCGACCTCTCGGCCTACAGCGACTTTGCCAACTATGAAGACTGGGTTGAGCTCAACATCGAGGGTGTGCATGAGCGCCTGATGGAAGAGTCCGGCATGGGCTGGCGGAGCGATCTTGTGAAGTGATCTTGTGCAGTGGACTTTTGAAATGCTCTGCCCCGTTTCAGCAATGGCTGACGGGGCAGATGCATGTTGGGGATGCCATATTCCGGGTGTGGACAAAAAAACAACACAGAAGCGATTGATTAGTCCACAGCGTCAACGCTAGTTTCGAGGTGAGCAGTAATCGATAATGATATTTGTGTTACCTACAATAATATTGGATCACAACAATAAAGGGATCACCTTCATGTCCACAGCTTCCTTACTTCGCAAGACACTGACGGGCTCTACCCTCGCACTTAGCCTGTTGGCGGCCAGCGTTCATGCACAGACCATCAATCTCAGCTACAACGGCGCCCCAGATGCCGACAAGAATGCCGTCCACGTCTTCGCGACCAATCTGAAGTCATTGGTTGAGGAGAAGACCGATGGTGAGTTGGAGCTGAAATTATATCCAAACAGCATGCTGGGAGAAGAGCAGGAACGCATGGAGCAGGTCATCAGCGCACCGAGCCTGAACATCGCCTCCTTCGCGGGCATGGCCCCCATCGTGCCGGAAGTCTATGTCAGCGCGACGCCGTTCATGTTCGACGGCTTTGATGAGGCGCGTCGTTTCTTCGATGAAGGTCAGTACTGGCAGCAGGTGCAGCAACTATTCAGTGAGCGCACCAATGGGGCCGAGATTCTGGCCGTCGTGGAGGAGGGGGGCTTTCTGGCCTTCACCAACGACAAGCGTCCGATCACCAGCCCGGATGACTTCGAAGGGCTTCGCTTCCGCGCCATGGACCCGAGCCAGGTAGCGCTCTATGAGGCCTTCGGTGCCTCGGGTACGCCGATTCCGTGGACGGAAGTCTACATGGCGCTGCGCACCGGGGTAGCGGATGGTCAGATGAACCCGCCGATGTACATCCTGCTGGGCAGTCTGCAGGAAGTGCAGAAGTACCTGACGCTGGCCAACATCCAGTATTCCGATCAATTCCTGGTCGCCAATGGTCAGCTGCTGGCGAGTCTTTCAGAAGATGAACGCACTGCACTCATGGCTGCCGTGAAGGAAGCCAATGCCCAGGCACGTCAGGACAATCAGAGTCAGGTGGAGTCACGCATTACGTCGCTGGAAGAGCAGGGCATGGAAGTGATTCGCCCGAGCAAGGCCGATATCGATGCCTTCCGCACCAAAGGACAGCCCGCTTATCTGGAGTGGTTGAAGACGCAGGACATTGCGCCTGGGCTGATTGATGCTGCGATGAAGGATGCCGGTATTTCCTCGTGATTCTGAGCGTATCGGGTCATTGATCAAGACAATGGCCATTGGTTGATTCCTCCCTCTTCATCGGTATCTGAAGCAGACAGCAGTGAGTCCGTTGCCTGCTTCAGGTCCCGATTGTCGGGAATGTTCTCTACACACTTGTTGGTTACTGCGCATGAACCCTCTTTCTTCACCGCACGTCCCGACATTCAGGGACAGTGCGCTGCTTTGGTGTGGCCGTCTGACGCTCGGGGCTGCCGCCGCGATTCTGGCCTCGACCGTCTTGATCATGCTCTACGGCGTCGTGATGCGGTATGTACTGGGCGGCGCGCCCATCTGGGTGGATGAACTGACGCGTTATCTGATCATTGCCAGCGTTATGCTGGCGCTGGGAGCGGTATGGGTCGAGGGCGCGCACATGCGAGTCGCTCTCCTGGAGCGTCGCCTGCCACCGCGCCTGGCATCCTTGCTTGTCCATTACCAATGGTGGCTGACACTGGTCCTCATGCTTGGGGCAACCTGGATGACCTGGCACTACGCCATGTCAGCGAGCATGTTCCGCACCATGGGGATGGGCATCAGTCGCAGTATCCCGATGCTTTCCATGCCGGTCGGCTTTGCACTGATGACACTGCAGGTGGTGTTGCATGGCCCGCGTCCGCTTGCCACCCAGGCACTTGATAACGCTGACGATGAAACCCCGGGTGAGAGTGGGCCTTCTTCGACGTCATCGGAGCCGCGCACATGATCTGGGCAATGTTGGCCATCTTTGTCGTGCATGTCCTGCTGGGACTGCCGCTATTTCTTTCTCTGCTCGTGACTGCCGTGACCGGCTTCTTGTTCATTGATGTCTCGATGCTGGAACGTCTTGGGCCTCAGCAATTCTTTGGCGGCATCAATGCTTTTTCATTGATGGCGATTCCTCTGTTCATACTCGCGGGCAATCTGATGAATGCCAGTGGTCTGACCGAGCGTCTCATGCGTCTCGCGCGCTTGATGGTAGGTCACCTGCGCGGCGGTATGGGGCACGTCAATGTGGTGTCCAGCGTATTCTTTGCCGGCGTCAATGGCTCGGCGGTGGCGGATACCTCAGCATTGGGCTCTTTGCTGGTACCTGCCATGCGCAAGGAGGGCTACTCGACGTCCTTCGCGGCAGGGCTGACGGCGGGCAGTTCGCTGATTGGACCGATCATTCCTCCCAGTATCTTCATGATTCTCTATGCCTCGCTCACCAATACTTCGGTAGGTAGTCTGTTTCTGGCCGGCGTGGTGCCCGGCTTGATTCTCGCCATCGCGTTCATGGCCATGAATGCCTGGTATGCCCGCCGTCATGGACTGGAGGCACGCGGCCAAGCTCCATCACGGAGTGAAGTGCTATCCGCCGTCATTGGTGCGCTCCCGGCACTGGTGGCACCAGTGATCATTGTCTCCGGTATCGTTTTGGGAGTGGTGACTCCGACAGAGTCCGGCTCGTTGATCGTGGCTTATGTCATTCTATGCGGACTCTGGCAGGGGCCACTCAAGCTTGTCGCGATATGGAGTGCGGTCAAGGAAACTGCCCGCCTGACCAGTGCTATCTTCGTGATCATGGCGGTGTCCTCCATCGTCAGCTGGTTGTTGTCTTATGCTCAGATTCCCAATCAGTTTGTGGTGTTGCTGGCACCTTACGTAGATAGCCCGATCCTGATTCTTCTGTTGCTCAGTGCGATCACTTTCGTGACAGGCATGTTCATGGAAGAAGTATCTTCCTTGATGCTGCTGACACCGATTTTCGTGCCAGTGGCGATGGCGGCAGGCATTGATCCGATTCATCTCGGCGTCATCATCACGCTCAACATCACGATTGCCCTCATCACGCCTCCGATGGGTGCCTGTGTCTTCGTGGCAGCAGCGGTAAGCAAGCTTGAGATCACGTCGCTGTTCCGTACTATCTGGCCGTTCGTGCTGGTCGCCATTGCAGTGTTGCTGATGCTGATTGTCTTCCCACCTCTTACTCTGTGGTTGCCGACCCTGTCTGGATAACACTCATGTCTTCACGCCTGTCATCAAGCGCGTCATCCCCTATGTCACCGTCCAATCCTCCTATTCCGAGTCATGACGAGCCGGACTGGGCTCGGGTCAGTCAAATAGCCGTGCAGGGCAGTGATAGCCCGCTGGTACCGACAAGTCTCGCGCCTGCGTGTTTGCGGGTCTATCCAGCCTATGCACGCCTTGACATCCCTGGGGCTGTCAATGAATGTCTGGTGCGTCGTGAAGTGCACCAACGACTGCTGCTTGCTGCTCGAGCATTGCCGGAAGGGCTCTCATTGGTCGTATTGGATGGTTGGCGGCCGTGGCGGGTGCAGCAATATCTGTTCGATACTCTGTATGAGTCGCTGCGCAGTCATGATCCGTCACTTGACGATGCTCAGCTGCTGGCGCGCACTCGCGAGTTCGTCTCGTTGCCCAGTCGTGACCCGCAAGCGCCCAGCCCGCATCTCACCGGTGGCGCCGTGGATGTCACGATCTGCGATGCCGATGGCCTGCTACTGGAGATGGGCACCCAGTTCGATGAAGCCACGCCGGCGTCGCATACTGATCACTTCGAGCGCCATCCGCCTGCCAGTGATACGTCCCAGAGTGAGGCGCGGGACAATCGGCGTCTGCTCTATCGAGTGATGTCAGAGGCAGGCTTTACCAATCTGCCTAGCGAGTGGTGGCACTTCGATTTCGGTGATCAATTGTGGGCCTGGTACCGCGGTGAACCTCGGGCGCTTTATGGTCCTGCCGAGATGGACAGTATCGAGACACTCTGGAAGAGGTCGTTGGGATAAGGTGACCTTGGGGTTGTTCTTCTCGCTGGACATCTGTTGCTGGAAACGCAAAGCCCCGCTCGACATGACTGTCGTGCGGGGCTTTGCGTTGGGTTCATTCATTGTCGATTGAAGGCGAATGTGGTGCTTGGGTTACTGAACCACCTCAGCCTGATCCAGCATCGCGTGCAGCAGAACGTTGCAGCCGGCGTGAAGATCGGTAGGTGCGGCGTTCTCGATCTCGTTGTGGCTGATCCCGCCTTCACAGGGCACGAAGATCATGCCCGCCGGCGCAATGCGCCCCATGAAGATGGCGTCATGGCCCGCGCCACTGACGATATCGCGATGCGAGTAGCCCAGCTGACGGGCAGCATCACGCACTGCCGTGACGCAGTTGTCGGCAAAGTGTTCAGGCACGAAGTCAGCGGTCGGGGTCAGTTCTGCCGTCAGGCGATGGCGCTGACTGACGTCCTGGACGACCTGCTTGAGCTCGTCGGCCATGGCCGTCAAAGAGTCTGGTTCCAGTGAGCGTAGGTCGATAGTCATGTTGACCTGACCCGGAATGACGTTACGTGAGCCGGGATAGACCTGCATCACCCCGACAGTGCCACGCCCATGCGGTTGGTGAGCAATGGCGATGCGATTGACGGCCACGGTGATTTCGGCGGCGCCGAGCATGGCATCCTGACGGAGCATCATGGGCGTCGGTCCGGCATGCGCTTCCTGGCCAGTCAGTGTCAGATCGAACCAGCGCTGACCGAGCGCGCCCATCACCACGCCAATGGTGGTTTCCTCATCCTCGAGAATGGGTCCCTGCTCGATGTGGCTCTCGAAGAAGGCACGCACGTTCTCGCGCGGTATTTCATCACTGCCACGGTAGCCGATCGCATCCAGTGCTTCGCCCGCGGTCACTCCCTCGATATCCTTCTGGGCCAGCATCTCATGCAGCGACAGCTGCCCGGTATGCACACCGGATCCCATCATGCAGGGGGCGAAACGACAGCCTTCCTCGTTGGTCCAGACCACCACTTCCACCGGGCAGCGTGTCTTGATGTCGTACTGGTTGAGGCTACGCACTACCTCAAGGCCTGCCATCACCCCGAAGCAGCCATCGAACTTGCCGCCAGTGGGCTGGGTATCGATGTGACTGCCTGTCATCACGGCAGGTGCATCGGGATCAGTTCCGGCACGCCGCGCAAAGATATTGCCGATGGCATCAATGCGAATGGTGCAGCCTTCGGCCTTGCACCATTTTATGAACAGATCGCGTGCCTGTCGGTCCAGCTCAGTCAGTGCCTGACGGTTGACGCCACCCTTGGGGGTAGCGCCAAGCGTGGCCAGCTCCATCAGCGTTTGCCACAGGCGTTCGCTGTCAGTGCGTAGCTCCGTCAGGGAGGTGAGGTGTGCAGTAGTCATCGATTTTCCTCTTGTTGTTGTCAGGCTGCTGTCGTCATGTCACCGATCTTGTCTACCTGGGATGTCCCAGGCAGAGCTTGCGTGCAAGTCAGTTGTCATCAGCTAGTGGTTAGTCTTGAGGTACTCGGGAGTGACGAGTAGTTGATCTGCCATTTCCATTTCGAGCGCGGTCATATGATGCTCGGCATCGCGCATGTGCTCGGTCATCAGCTGGCGTACCCGCTCGGTATCCTGCTCACGTAATGCCGTAATAAGCCCATCGTGATAGTGCTGATTGGCCTGATCGAACTGCTTGCGTTCAGGTAGATAGGCTTTCTTGATCACCACGAGGTCATGTAGCAGGTCGTTGAGAAACTGGCACATGAAGCTCAGCAGGGGGTTGGGGCAGGCGCGTGCCAGAACGTGATGGAACTCGATTTCGAGAAAGCGCTGACGGCGTTGATCTTCATCATCCAGACGATGGCAGGTGCACTCATTGATGTTGTGCTCAAGCGTCGCGAAGTCTTCCTCGCTGAGAAGACCCACTACCGAGACAGCCATCTCCACTTCCAGTAGTCGTCGTAGCTGATAGACCTGACCGCCGCTGAGCGTCTTGAAGTGCAAGAAGCTGCGCAACATGCGACTGGCGGGCTCCATGCTAGGGGCATTGAGAATGGCGCCACCATTGGGGCCGGTCTTCAGTGTAATCAGCCCCTCGACCTCCAGGATCATCAGCGCTTCACGTACCGTGCCCTTGGCACAGCCGTATAACGCCATCAGCGCTTTTTCGTTGGGTAGTCGATCACCTTCTGCCAAGGTATCCCGGATGATGGTGCGCTTGAGATCGTCACTGATCAGCTCTGCCAGTTTCTGGCGTCGTGGCACTGACGTGGCCGATGGTGATGAGGGCATTGTCGACGGCATGCAGATTCCCTGAGGCGCGAAACAGATCAATGGTATTTATTCGTATAAATAGGATTCGTATAAATAAGCTTTAGTCGCACAAAAAGGCGCTGTCAATGCGGGAATGAAATCTCGCATAGGACAGCGCCTGTTACTCGCCGTGTAGATAGGCGATCAGATGAACGCTAGAGAGGCTCTTGAGGTGAGCATTGTCACTCCGTGCTTCGTGTCGATGAAGCCCACAAACTGGCACTGCCCGCTAACGGATAGGTGCCTTCGCGTAGCACTCGGTGATTCACGTCATGAATGTCGCGCAGACCGCACAATGCCAGTGTGGTATCCAGCTCCCTTTGGATGATCTCCAGGGTCTGGGTCACGCCTTGCTCACCCTTTGCGCCCAGGCCATAGAGGAAAGCGCGTCCGATGTAGACACCCTTGGCGCCTAGTGCCACGGCTTTGAGCACGTCCTGACCGGAGCGGATGCCGCCATCCATATGCACTTCGGTTGAGGAGCCGACGGCTGACACGATATCCGGTAGCGCTGAAATGGAGGATGGTGCGCCATCGAGTTGTCGCCCCCCGTGATTCGAGACAATTACGGCATCAGCCCCGGCACGCACCGCCATCTCGGCATCTTCGGGCTCCATGATGCCTTTGATGATGAGCTTGCCGCCCCACTTGTCCTTGATCCACTTGATATCATCCCAGCTCAGACTGGGATCAAACTGGCTGGCGGTCCATTTCGAGAGCGAGCTGAGATTATCGGCATCCTTCACGTGACCGGCAATATTGCCAAAAGTGCGGCGTTGCGTCCGCATCATGCCGGCACACCAGCGCCACTTGGTGGCTAGATTTAGCGCCGTTGCCACGGTGGGGCGCGGCGGTACACTCAGGCCATTGATCAGGTCCTTGTGGCGCTGACCAATGATCTGCAGGTCGGCCGTCAGCACCAATGCTGAGCATTGCGCGGCCTTGGCACGATCGATCAGGCGGCTGATGTAGTCCTTGTCGCGCATGACATAAAGCTGGAACCAGAATGGCCGTGAACTAACTTCTGCCACATCCTCGATGGAGCAGATGCTCATGGTCGAGAGAGTGAAGGGCACTCCGAAGTTGGCGGCAGCTCGGGCGGCCAGCATTTCACCATCAGCGTGCTGCATGCCGGTCAATCCGGTAGGCGCCAGTGCTACTGGCATTGATACCTCTTCGCCAAGCATCCTGGTTGCCAACGAACGGTTGTCCATGTCGACCATGACTCGCTGACGCAGACCGATACGGGCAAAATCCGACTCATTGGCACGGTAGGTACTCTCGGTCCATGAACCGGAATCGGCGTAGTCATAAAACATCTTGGGGACACGCCGACGCGCAAGGCGCTGCAGATCTTTGATGCAAGTGATGGTCATTCGGGACTCCATCCGAAACAACAGGGCTGATGACAGAAACGCGGGATATGAATATCTGACGGAAATGCCGCGTCAGGGCAGGACGCCATGCATTGCCTTCCTTTACTGTCTATTACTCGAGGCAAGATGGGCTATTGGCGATACGTCTAGCTATCGTTTGAATCAAGGAAAGTACTGGATCAATCTGCCTTGGCCCGTATGCGTCATGTACCAATGTCAATAGGGACTAAAGTCGCCAAGAATAAAGTGCGCATAAAGCGGTCAAACACCGTAGATAGGCATAATAGGGAGTACCAAGAGTGAATATCACCAGAGATATGACCACACATACGGCGTCTACATCGGTAGGCCATTCGCGAGGCCTGACAAGCCGATTTCTCTCACGTATTGCACTGATGAGCGTCGTGGCGCTGTTATCCGTGCCTGCCGTTGCTCAGACGTCGAGTGGACTGTCCCAGGAGGCACTTCGCGCGATTGAGAAAAAGGTGGATGCACGTATTGGTGTGACCGTACTGGATACCGCGGATGGTTCTCGCTTCAGTTATCGTGGCGACGAGCGGTTTCCGATGAGCAGCACCTTCAAAGCATTGGCGTGCGGCAGTCTGCTGGCATTGGTGGATGACAAGCAAGAGTCTCTGCAGCGCAAGGTAAAGATCATGCCGGACGATGTTGTGACCTACTCGCCGGTAACGGAGACGCAAACCGAGGGTGATGGCATGACACTCTCCGAGCTGTGTAGCGCAACTATCACTACCAGTGATAACACCGCAGGTAATTTGATTCTTGCCGCCTTGGGTGGGCCGCAAGGATTGACCGGCTATCTGCGTTCGCTGGGAGATGAGAAGACGCGACTGGATCGCACCGAGACCGCGCTCAACGAAGCGACTCCAGGCGATGTGCGAGATACCACGACACCCACTGCCATGGTGATGACGTTGGAGAAGCTGCTGCTGGGGGACGCGCTATCAGAAACCTCGCGACTCAAGCTGCAAGGTTGGTTGCTGGCCAATACCACGGGTGACGACAAGTTGCGTGCTGCCTTGCCTGCTGACTGGCAGATCGGCGACAAGACTGGCGGCGGGGGATATGGCACCAACAATGATATCGCGATCATCTGGCCGCCAGGAAATGCTCCACTGATCGTCGCGGTCTATCTCACGAAAAGTACTGCCAGTATCGCCGAGCGTAATGCGGCGATTGCAGACATTGGGCGCCTGTTGGTCAGCCAGACACAGCAGCGTTAAGGAGGGCGGCAGAATAGCAGGTAGAGAGTCCGGCTCACCTCCGGCAACGAACAGTTGCCCTATGGGCGCGCAAGGTGCCTTGTGAGAAGGCATGAATGCCCGCATCTGTTGTATATGCATCAGGAAATACGGGGATGGCGATCAACGCCATCCCCGTTGTCGTTGAGGTCGTAGGCTTTCCTGTCTTCTTTTCGCTTCGTCATCTTCAGGGAATCATCATGTCCACATTATTCTCCCCACTGCGCCTGGGGCCAGTCACGCTGAATAACCGCATTATCATTGCCCCCATGTGCCAGTACTCTGCCGAAGAGGGGCACATGCAGGCTTGGCATGATCAACACTTGGGCAGTCTTGCTCAGTCTGGCGCTGGCCTGTTGATCTTTGAAGCTAGTGCCGTCACCCCTGAAGGGCGCATTACCCAAGGTGATGTTGGGCTTTGGGATGATGCGACACGTGACGCAGTGAAGACGGTGGTCGATAACATTCGCCGCTATTCACCGATGCCACTGGCTGTGCAGATAGGCCATGCAGGGCGCAAGGCATCATGTCAGAAACCTTGGGATGGCGGGACAGCCATTTCCCCGGAACAGGACAATGGCTGGCAGACGCTTGCACCCAGCGCCATTCCCTTCAGTGAAGGGGGGCCGCTGCCAGAGGCCATGACGGCTCAGCAGATTGCTCGGACCATCGAAGACTTTGTTCTGGCAGCGCGGCGTGCTGTCGATGCAGGACTTGAGGGCATCGAGTTGCATGCGGCACATGGCTATCTTTTGCATCAGTTCCTGTCGCCCTTGAGCAATCAGCGTGAAGACGCCTATGGCGGCACACTCGAAAACCGCATGCGCCTGACACTGGATATCTTCGATGCCGTGCGTGCCTCGATTCCAGATCACATCGTGCTAGGTGTGCGCATCAGTGCCACGGATTGGGTCGAAGGAGGATGGGATCTGGCACAAAGCATCGAGCTTGCCAAACAGCTGGACACTCGTGGCTGCCATTATCTGCATGTGTCCAGCGGTGGTTTGAGTGAACAGCAGCAGATACCGGTTGAGCCCAATTACCAGGTACCGCATGCAGAGGCACTGAAGTCGCATGTCGTGATGCCGGTCATTGCGGTAGGGCTGATCACGGAGCCGCAACAAGCAGAAGATTTGCTGAGCAATGAGTGTGCCGATGCGGTGGCGCTGGCACGTGGCATTCTTTATGACCCACGTTGGCCATGGCACGCCGCTGCAGCGTTGGGCGAGACACTCAAGGCATCTCCGCAGTATCTGCGGTGTCAGCCACATGGTCTGAAGCATTTGCTGGAAAATCAGCAGGACTGATCCTCGAGGTTTTTTACTAGCAAGAGCGCCCGCGGCACGTGATGATATTCTCAGTGCCGCGGGCGCTTTGCGTTGCATGGAGTCGCTGAGACACCTTTGAGTCATTTAGAAGTGAGTGGATATTTCGATGCGACGTTATCGCAGGCCATTCAAGAAGGTGTTCAATGGCGACTAGGCAGCCTGTAATAATTAAAGATATGTCATGGGCGTGTGGCACGAATGATGGAAGGTATAGTGGGTCAAGAATGGGCCATTGATAACGATAAAAATATCATGCTTGGAGGTGATTCGATTGGATAATACACGTGGTAGCCTATTCATGATTTTAGCAATGGCTGCATTTTCCGTTGAGGATATGCTGTTCAAACTGGCGGCGGATTATACCTCTATCGGTATTCTACTGATCATGTTTGGCTTGGGGGGTATGTCGATTTTCATGGTGCTTACCTGGCGTCGACGGGAAACTCTCGTGCCCCTCGCTATTTTCTCTCGTCCTATCTTCATTCGTGTCGCATGCGAAATAACCGCCCGGCTATGTTTCGCACTGGCCATCACGTTGACACCATTATCCAGTGCATCCGCCATTTTGCAGGCAACGCCGCTTGTCGTGGTCTTGGGAGCAGCACTGATCTTTGGAGAATCGGTCAGCGTGAAGCGCTGGCTAGCCATTGGCGTTGGTTTCATCGGGGTATTGATGATCGTGCGCCCGGGCCTCGATAGCTTCAATGCTGCTTCATTGTTCGCTGTGATCAGCACACTAGGCTTTGCAGGACGAGATCTGGCCACGCGAGGCGCTTCTTCGACCATTTCCAATGTGCAGCTGGGGATCTATGGTTTTCTTGCCTTGATTCCCGCAGGCATTCTGTTTGAGCTGTACCAGCCAGCACCATTTCGCTTTGCGTCAGAAGCGGCCTGGTTGATCGCAGGCATCGTGGTCTTTGGGGTCATGGCCTATAACGCCCTGACTATTGCCATGCGTAAGGGAGCGGTCTCAATTGTGACGCCATTTCGCTATACACGACTATTGTTTGCGCTGATATTAGGAGTAGTGGTCTTTAACGAGACGCCTGACGCCATGACGCTCATGGGGGCTAGTGTGATCATCCTGAGTGGGATTTATATTCTGACCCAGAAGGACAGCAATACCGTTGCACCGATAACTCGATTGGATATCACAAGCAAGTAATAGTGCTTGTTGACTGAGTGTCTCATTACTCTTGAAACAGGAGTGGCGCATTTCACGACATTCCTGTTTTTTGTTCAATGACCTATTTTTCATTCAGGCGATAGGAGATGTTCACTCATGGCATGAAGCCATGATGCTGAGGGGGCATTTCTTGATAAAGACAACGCGCTGGAGCGCTACTCGTCGTCCTCCACAACGGCCTGACGCGTCAAGCACAGTGCCAGCAGAGTATTGAGGGCGTCGGATATTGAGGCGATATATCGCGGGGAATCCTCGATGAAAGGTAGAGACTCGCCGATCACGACATCACAATTGAAGGGCACCAGAATTGCTTCGCCTTTAGGAAGCGCACGTCCTAGGCCATGTAGCATGACAGGCACGACGTTGACGTCAGGGCGTGCTTTGACGAGATGGTAGATTCCTTTTTTCAATGCACTCAATTGCTCGGGGGCACCTCGTGAACCTTCTGGAAATATCAATAGTATATCGCCATTGTCTAGTGCCTGATAACACTTGTCGAATAGTACTGTCTTGTCTGTTATCTGGCTGCGTGTAATAGGAATGATACCGATGACATTCAATGAGAACCACGCAATGTATCTGTTTGCCAGAAAATAATCTGCCGCCGCAACAGGTCTGACTCTATGGATCTGGCTGAGAGGATAGAGACTCATCAGCACCATTGTATCCAGGTGGCTATTGTGATTGGCGACGATGATGGCAGGGCCTGTCTGTGGGAGTCTGAATTTGAAGAATACATTCAATCCCAGTCCTAGCAAGACAATAGGTTTTATGAACAATCCCAAAAAGAGTATTTTTAGAATACGATTCATGGAAATTCTCAATAGTGGGTGTAGTAAAGGAAGTGGAAAAATAATGGAGCTGTATAAATGAGGCTGTCCACTCTATCCAGCAGTCCGCCATGTCCTGGAATTAGTGTTCCGCTGTCCTTGATGGCTAAGTCTCGTTTTACTGATGAAATAACTACATCGCCAATGAATCCACTGATAGCTATCAGAGCGCCTGCAATAAAGCCTTGCCCTGTCGTCAAGGGGGTTAGATAGGGAGCGAGCATTCCTGAGATGATAGTGACTGTAATGACGCCGCCAATGAATCCTTCCCACGTCTTTTTAGGGCTGACCTTGGGGATGATCTTATGCTTCCCTAATGTCTTTCCCCAGATATACTGGCATACATCATTGAATTGCGTGATGAATATCAAGAACAATACAAGCCCCAGTCCACCAGCCTGCTCATTCTTGACGGGCAGTTGTAGCAGGTAGGCAATATGGCTGATGCATAATACCGACAGCATGACAGCCCAGTGTATCGTCCCAAGAGAGCGTATGAAGCCGCTGGTTTCTCCTACGAAAACAGCTCTCATTGGTAGGAACAAGAATACATAAATAGGGATGAATATCAGGAACATGCCATACCATTCCGTCGCAACCCAATAATATTGGATGGGTATCGCCAAATAGGCCCACAGTAATATCCGTCGATCAGCTTGTCGTGTGGGCATGATTGAAAAGAATTCTTTCAGTGCGAGGAAGCTTAGCAACGCGAAAAAGACGATAGAGACCGTATCTGATGCAACCAAAATCCCGAAGAGGATAGCGATCATCCACCACCAAGACTGAATTCTCTGCTTTAGTTCAGTATGGTCAGCATGTGGCTTTTTACGTTTTATGCTCCATCGTGCGAACGAGGCAATAATGAGAAGACCGACGACAAACAGCATCATGTAAAGAGAGTGAAGAGGTATGTCAAACATGACGCGACTCCTGAGGAGAGGCTGATTCAAGGTATTGATAAGCATCTCGCGCACGGTAATAAAGAGTCAGCAGCGAGCCGAGATTAACGATGATCAATGCGATCAACAATACGTAACCTTGAGTGCCGAACCAGAGAGATTCTAGTGGCATCACCAGTAATCCGATCGTCATGACCGCCATCCGGTGTTGCTTGGCCATCGGACCTGTGAACAAGGTGGGTGCTCCAATGGAGCTGGCTAATGTACGCACGTAGGCTGTTTTGACGGCCAGGAGACCTGCTAGCCAACCGAATTCAATAGCCCATGGGAAAAGGGCGATAGCATAACCGGCAGAGACGAGAATAAGGGGGTCAGCAATTCGGTCCGGGATGTCATTGAATAACTCGCCCGAAGGCGTTGATTTTCCTCCTTCCATTGCTACCATGCCATCGAAAAGATTACATAATAGGCGACATTGCACAAAGAGTGCGGCAAGCCAGCTCCACCATATACTGTATCCTGCACCAATGGCGAGTAAACAGAGTCCACATAATAGCGCAAAGATAATACTTGTCATCGAAATTTGATTGGGAGTGATGTTTCGTTGACTCAGCACGATGGCGATAGTATTCATTAATTTGATGTTGCGTATTTTAAGTGGACGCCGTCCATCCATGTCGCTCATTGCATGTCCTTATCGAGTGTTTAAAGATAGCGCTGGTATTATTTGGTAAAGATGATTGTTATTTTAATATCTTACTCGTTCAAGGATCTATTGTCACCGGGAGTGATGACATAACGCGCAGGCGTAGCCCCCAATAATTTCTTGAACATGCTGATGAAAGCATTGACGGACTGATAGCCGATTTCTTCGGAGACACGCTGCACGCTCATGCCTTCGGCGAGATGGCGAATCGCCACGATCAGATGCAGCTGTTGGCGCCAGCGGCTGAAGGTGAGTCCAGTATCTCGCTGAATAAGGCGTGCGAGGGTGCGTTCGCTCATCGCGAGCCCACTTGCCCATTCTTTTAGCGTTCGACGGTCATCTGGGGCGCTGATCAAGGCCTCGCTGATACGGATAAGGCGAGGATCATTTGGCAGAGGCAAGTGCAAGCGTTCTGCTGGCATGTGTACCAATTCCTCCAGCAGTACCGATACCAAGCGTCCGATGGGATTGTCAGTCGCGCCTTTCACTGGAAGGTCATTCACGGGAATGTCTGCCAAACGCAGTACGAGCTCCCTCAGCAGGGGAGAGATGGAAAGAGTGCAACTGTGGCTCGGCATTTCAATGATACCGGGCTCCACGAATAGAAAGCAGAGGCGTCCACCACGCGTGACACGATTGCTATGGGCGACGCCACCGGGAATCCAGACCCCACTGCGTGGCGGTACCATCCAGAGACCATCCGGCACTCGACAGGTCACGACGCCATGTAGAGCGATGACCAGCTGGCCCTTGCGATGTTGATGAAAGGGCAGCTCCATCGCTTGTCGTTCTGAATCGACATGCAATGCGATGCCCGGAGTGTTGGTCTGGTCAGGATCAAATTGACAGAGGAAAGATGTCTCACGGGATAAGTCGATCATGGTGTCAGTAGATTGTCAGTTTTGAGGTATCTAAAGTCATTATGGCTTAATTCAGGCGAAGTTGTGATGGTTACACTCCTATCGTGTGCCTGACTGACTTTGAAAATGAGAATCCGAAATGTCTGATACTTCCTGTACTCGTGTAATGCCTTCTCGACGATGGGGACATCACCCAGCGGTGTTGGTTGCGGGTATCTTGTTGATTGCGATGAACTTGCGTGCGCCTTTCACCAGCGTAGCGCCGCTGCTGGAGAGTTTGCAGCAGGCGCTGGGGTTTAACGCTACCGCGGCAGGTTTGTTAATGATTCTGCCGTTACTGGCTTTCGTGATTGTTTCCCCGTTGGTGCCACGTCTGGCACGAGGACTGGGACTTGAGCGTAGTGCTTTTCTAGCGTTGCTCATTATCGCGCTAGGTATTGTGCTGCGTGCCCAAGGTTCAGTGCTGGCCCTCTATCTTGGTCTGGCATTGGTTGGTGCGGGTATTGCTATAGGTAACGTGCTGCTGCCTAGCCTTGTGAAGCGAGACTTCCCCAATCACATCGCCTTGTTGACCTCCTGTTATGTCCTGACCATGGGCATCATGGCAGCGATTGCGTCTTCGACAGCGATTCCGCTGGAACAAGCGACGACCTCGGGTTGGAGGTTCGCACTGGTTGCGATGTTGGTGTTACCTATCATCACCATGCTCGTGTGGTGGCCGCAATTATCAAGCCGTACGGCTCCTCTCATCGCTTGTGCGCCTGTCGCACGGAGTACAAGCATCTGGAAGTCTCCACTTGCCTGGCAAGTGACGATATTCATGGGGTTCAATTCACTGGTGTATTACACCGTCAATAGCTGGCTACCGACGATATTGGCGGATAGTGGCTTTACGGCGGAGCAGGCGGGTTCGCTACATGGTGTTTTACAGCTGGCATCCGCCGTTCCTGGCTTGGTATTGGTTCCCTTGATGCCACGCCTCAAGGATCAGCGGATGATTGCCTGTCTGGCGCCTGGCATGTCTCTGGCCGGCTTCATCGGGCTGTTATTGGCCCCTGAGTGGGCGCTTGCGTGGGTGATACTGATTGGTGGTGGTGCTGGAGCGGCCTTTATCCTGGCGCTGTCTTTTGTCGGCATGCGTTCTCGTAATTCCAGCCAGGCAGCATCGCTATCAAGCATGGCGCAAACGGTAGGCTATCTGGTCGCCGCGATGGGGCCGCCGATTATCGGTGGCATGCACGATTGGTTCGGTAACTGGCAGTTAGCTCTCATGGTATGCGTAGGGGCTTGTGCTCTGATGGCCTGCTTTGGCTTCCTGGCAGGACGTAATCTCCAGCTACCTGAATAGCATTAGCGTTAGCGCTCCACCTTGAGTCTTTCTTTGTTTGAGAGGGTAGCACTGAGAGGTAATATCGAAGAAGATTTACTGATCATCTGGTCAGGTCTCGATATTGGACTATCTTGCGACTGGTATTCTCTCTTGCCCGTTTATCATGACAAGGATGTCTTGAATGTCACCCATTGCCCAAATGCCTCGCTCAACGAAGACTCGTGTGCCAAGCCATACGCGCCTGATCCCCACCTATTGGGCCTTGGCGAGTCTAGGTGTTGCGATGACTGTCAGCATCTCGGCGACTGCCGCCACGCTTTCGCTGAGAGTGATCGAAACGACTGACATTCATGCCAATGTGATGGACTTCGATTACTACAAGGATCGCCCCAGTGTGCGTATTGGCCTGGTACGGGCCGCTGGTCTTATCACGCAAGCGCGAAGCGAGGTTGTTAACAGTGTCTTGCTCGATAATGGTGACCTGATTCAGGGAAGTCCGATGGGCGATTACATGGCGGATGAAGGGCTAAAGGATGACGAGGTCTTTCCTGCCTACAAGGTCATGAATCAGCTTGATTACGATGTCGGCAATATCGGTAATCACGAGTTCAACTACGGGCTTGAGTATCTCAAGCGTGTTCTGGCTGGTGCGCAGTTCCCTTATGTGAATGCCAATCTGCTGGATGCAAAGACGGGCAAGCCTTACTTCACTCCCTATCGGATCATTGCGCATACTTTCACCGATACGAATGGCGATGCCCATGCGTTGAAGATTGGCTACATCGGCTTTGCTCCGCCGCAGGTCATGACGTGGGATAGCAAACATCTCAAAGGGCGTTTGACCGCGGAAGACATTACGGTCAGTGCGCGTCGCTGGGTGCCCGAGATGCGAAAGGCAGGTGCTGACGTGGTGATCGCCATTCCGCACTCCGGTATCTCGACGGACCCTTATCGTGTGATGGCCGAGAATTCGGTCTATTACCTGTCTCAGGTCAAGGGTATCGATGGCATTGCTTTTGGGCATGCGCATGCTGTCTTCCCCAGCGATGAATTTGCTGAGGTACCGGGGGCTGATATCGCTAGAGGGACGCTCAATGGCGTACCTGCGATGATGCCGGGACATTGGGGGAGCCACGTCGGGGTGATGGACCTGACGTTGAGCAATGACTCCGGGAAATGGCAGGTCATCGATGGCAAGGCACAGGCACGTCCCATACAAGTCGACGGCAAGCCTCAGGTGGAGGAGGATGCCAAGTTGGCTGCCTTGGTGAAGCCAGAGCACGATGCCACGCGCGAGTACGTCAATCGAGATATTGGTCGTGCCAGCGCCTCGATGAAAAGCTATCTCGCGTTGGTGCAGGATGATCCTACCATCCAGATCGTCAATCGTGCTCAGGCTGATTATGTCGAACGCTTCGTCGAGGGAGATCCTGATCTCGAGGGACTATCGATTCTGTCAGCAGCAGCGCCTTTCAAGGTGGGCGGACGGCATAATGATCCGACCCAATTCACCGAGATGGAGGCGGGCGAGCTCAGCTTCCGTAATGCGGCAGACCTTTATCTGTATCCCAATACCCTGGTCACCCTGAAAGTCACGGGTCAGCAGGTGCGCGAATGGCTGGAGTGTAGCGCCGGCCAGTTCAATCAGATTGATCCGCAACGCAGTGAGCCGCAGATGCTGATCAACTGGGAAGGGTTCCGCAGCTACAACTTCGATGTCATTGATGGGGTGGAGTATCAGGTAGATGTCACGCAGCCTGCGCGTTACGACGGTGACTGTGCGTTGGTCAACCCTGGGTCACATCGTATCAACTCGTTGATGCGTGATGGCAAGCCAGTACAGGATGACGATACCTTCCTGTTGGCGACCAACAACTATCGTGCTTATGGCGAGACCTTCCCCGGGACTGGTGAGTCGCATGTTGTCTTTGCCTCACCGGACGAGAATCGCACCATTCTTGCGCAATACATCAGTCATCAGACAAAGGAACAGGGCGCGGTTGATCCTACCGCTGACCATAACTGGCGCTTGGCCTCGATCAATGCCGATACTGCATTGGATATCCGCTTCACTACTGCCAATGGGGATCAGGCGGCTGAATTCATTGATTCGCACGCCGTCTATCCGATGACGCAGGTAGGGGAAGATGAGGCTGGCTTTGCACTCTATCGCGTCGGTCTGGACAAGATGCCCTAGTTCTCAAGGGCAAGCCCGTGTCAGAACGCCAGTCGGCCTTTGCTGACTGGCGTTTTGGTGTGTGGCTGCCAACTCGCTGTCCATTTGTCCATTCGGATCAGCGCCACGGCGCATGCAGAGCAATGCTCAACAGCACGCGCTTACCTTGTTCGATACGGCTGACGCTGTGTTCATGAAGGTCTGGTCTGAAGAATACGATGCGATCAAATAGCGAGAAGATGGTGTCATCGGTTTCAAAGATACCGCCTTGTGCAGGCTTCTTGAGAACGACATTGAACTTGTAATAACTGCCGCTTCCCATCGGATCATTGTGACGCATGACACTGTGGCCTTCGGGGTAGGTCACAAGGTTGATCGTCAAGCGAGGAAAGTCGAGCAGACTGCGGTTGATGACACGGGCCATGGGCGTTTCCCTGAAATTGGATGAACATATTAGACCCTATTTTGAGTGATTGATCAAAATTGTTCTTGAGTGACCGCTCAATAGTGGGTTAAGGTGACCTCACGTTCATGATGCAAGCGCACAACGGCTTGTAGTGATTGAAGTTCTTTTGCCAGAAGAGGTAATGATGACTAACGCCAACACGCAGATGGAAGCCCTTGAAACGCAATATGCAATGATCGAAGGACACCGCATTGCTTACAAGGAAATGGGCGAAGGCCAACCATTATTGTTGATTCATGGTATTCCAACCAACAAGCTGATGTGGCGTGAAGTGATGCCGGAGCTGGCCAAGCACTATCGTGTCATTGCGCCGGATATGCTCAACTATGGTGAGTCGGATATGCCGCTGGACGCTGATGTTTCCATCAACGCTCAAACGCGTATTTTCATCAAATTGATGGATGCATTGGGTATCGCACGTGCCGACGTCGTTTCACACGATATTGGTGGCGGTATTGGTCAACTGATGGCGGTCAACCATCCTGAACGTATACGTCGTCAGGTGTTGATTGATAGCGTGTGTTTTGATTCCTGGCCGATTCCGGAGTTCAAGCAATTGCTGGAGCCGGGTGTTGAAGAGGCGACCAGTGTCGAAGAGTTCATCAGCACCATGCGCGGCTTCATGCCGAGCGGTGTGTATGATCCGGCAGTGGCCACTGAAGAAATGGTCGAGCGTTATGTCGCACAATGGAACAGCGCTGAAGGCAAGGCAGCCTTCTTCCGCAACATGCGCCGGCTCAACAAGGAATACACTGAAGCGATCGCCGGTGATCTCAAGAATATCGAGATTGACACCTTGGTACTGTGGGGAGACAAGGATAGCTTTCAGAAGCCGGATTATGGGCCCATGTTGGCAGAGGCTATTCCAGGTGCTGAGCTTGTCTGGGTCGAGAATGCGGGTCACTGGGTAACGGATGAAAAGCCGCAAGAAACGACTCGTTATATTCTGGAATTCCTGGCGCGTTGATCGAGTCGCAATGTTCAGGGCAATGATCTAGAGGGCGTGTGATTACTACTCGCTCATCATGAACGCCAACGCCCAGTCAATTGACTGGGCGTTGGCGTTTTTTATAGGTATCACTTCTGACTGCTGGGTCGCTGAATTACGTCCGTGTGCGCAGCGAAGCTGAACTACTCTCTTGCTAGATCTGCTTCTTGTTGAGGGTAATGTGGCTGTTGCGTGAATATTTCAGACAGACTCTGTGCTACCAATGTTGCTTGTTACACGCTAGCTTTCACATCGCTGTCAGTATGAAGAGTGCTATCCGCTATGACCTGAGTCGAGACAGTAGAGTGAGGGTTATGCTGCAGTGCGAGGATGCCACCGGCTCGAGTCGGTGTGCATTGCTCGCTGACCTGCTCAAAGCCATGACGCTCATAAAGCGCTAGCGCGGGGCTATCAGAAAAGACTCGCAGTCGTAGTGATCTGGCGTGTTTCTGTATCTTCATTTCATGAGTATCTACTGTTTGCAGGCTGATCTCTGGCTGGCGAGCAAGGGAAATCAGCCATTCCAGACATGCTGAACCAACGCCGCGCCGTTGCCAGTCAGGCAAGAGCTGCAGATCACGTAGATATAGCATATCAGTCAGGATTTTCAGGCTAAGAAAGCCGACCCACTCACCATTGATGCGTATCGCGAAATTCTTGTTGTCCTGCCACTTCTCCTTGAACTGATCCTCGTTCCAGTGGAGGCCATGCCGTTTGTACGTCACGAGCATGTTGCCACAACACAGGCGCTGTGCCGCATCGATTAGATAGCGGTTGGCCGGTGTGTCGTTGATTGGGGTAATGCTGAGATCATCCATGATCCTTCCGTTTTCATTGGAGTTTGTACGGGGAAAATTGTCCAACGCGATATCTATGATGCAGCCTGACTCTCTAGTCAGTTAGTACACACTGATATAAGCACACCATCTTCAGGTTTTGTGGGTTTTTTGACAAGTGAATGTCTGTCCAGTACCCGAAGTGAAGTCGATGGTTGCTAGAATGTGTTAGTTATACTATAACATTGCGTTTCTTGGCTGGCGTTTCTTGGCTGGCGTTCCTTGAGCGGTAGCAGTGAAGCTAATTTTCAGGATGCGCAATGCAGATGTTCAACAGCCTTTCAAGGTTCCGATGGTGTCACCGTGGACGACTTTCTGGTCGGCCGCTAGCCACGCCTTTCTCCACTGGATCAATCAAGCTCAGCCAACTCCATTTTCTGCACAGTTGGCGGCAGACGTTGTCCAGCAAGGCTTCCCGGTGGTCATGGCTGGCAGTGATGACAATGAGCGCTGGTTTGACACCGGCGGTACATGCAGCAGAAGGGGAGGCACTCTCATCACGAGAAAGTGCTGTGCGGAGACTGGAAATCGTCGCACCGTTCGACATCAAAGGGGCAGACCCGCTGCTCAGCGGTATCCTGTTCCAACGGATGCAGATGGTGGAGACGCTGGTGGATGTGGATGCCACGGGACAGCTGCGGCCTGGGCTGGCGACTGAGTGGTCGGTGAGTGATGACAGCCTGATATGGAAATTCACGTTGCGCTCCAAGGTGAAATTTCATGATGGCAGTCTCTTGACGGCCCAAGCGGCGGTGCAGGCTCTTGAGATAGCGCGTGCAAAGCCGGGGTTGCTCAAGTCGGTCCCCGTGACCGACATCGTGGCTCAGGGTGACACCTTGTTGATTCACTTGAGTGAACCATTCGCAGCGCTCCCTGCGTATCTAGCCGATTACCGTCAGCAGATATTGGCGCCATCTGCTTATGACGACTCAGGGACTGCGCTTGCCGTGATTGGTACCGGGCCTTATCGCATGATGAGCATGTCACCGCCATTGAGTCTTGAGGTGGCTGCTTTTGCAGATTATTGGGGTGAGCAGCCCGACATACGGCGCGCACGCTATCAGGCGGTGAGTCGTGCCGAAGGCCGAGCACTGATGGCAGAAAGCGGTGATGCTGATTTTACCTATTCTCTGGACCCTGCCAGTCGCCAGCGTCTGAGGGATTCACCTCGTGTCTCGCTGGCCTCTGCGCCGACCCCGCGTACCTTGCTGCTCAAGGTCAATGCCAATCATGCGGCTTTCAGCTCGCCAGATGTCCGTCGTGCATTGAGTCTGGCGATTGACCGGACTGCCATCGCTCAGGTGGTGCTGCGCTATCCCGAAGGTGCCAGCCAGCTGTTTCCCCCGATGATCGAAGGCTGGCACAACGCGGCACTGCCGGCGTTGCATCAGGATGTCATCAAGGCGCGTGAGTTACTGGAGGCTGCCGGTTGGCAGGTAGGGGAAGACGGTATTCGTCACAAGGGCGACCAGCAGCTCGCAGTCTCGCTGATCACCTTCTCTGATCGTCCTGAACTCCCGCTGGTGGCCACGGTACTGGAGCGTCAGTTCCATGCCATCGGTATCGCGACACGTCTCGATATCACCAACTTCTCCGCGATTCCTTCAGGCCATCATGATGGCAGTCTTGAACTCGCCCTGTTCGCGCGGAATCTGGCCCTGGTGCCAGACCCCATCGGCACCTTGCTGAGCGACTATGCCGGCACAGCTGAGGCGCCAGGTGGCGATTGGGGAGCAATGGGCTGGCATGACGTGGATTTCACGGCTGATCTTGCCCGAATGGCACGCGAAGGACATGGCGCTTCCGATGATGGGCGCGACCCGCGTGGCGAGGCCAGTCGCGTATTGCAGGACGCACTGCCGGTGATTCCGATTGCCTGGTATTACCAGAATCTGGCGATCTCGAATCGTCTTGAAAGCGCTCAGGTAGACCCCTGGGAGCGTAGTTTTGGCCTTTCTGATCTGCGGTGGGCACCATGAATATCCCATCACGTTTGTTACAGCTATTGATGGTGGTGCTGATGGTGGGCGGCGCCAGCTATCTGATGATGCAAAGTCTGCCGGGGGATGCTTCGTGGAGAATCGCCGCTGGCCGTTATGGGTACGATGCGCTGGATGCGGCAGCCGCAGCCTCGGTGCGTGCGGAGATGGGGATGGAGTCTTCCGGCGGGCTGAGCTTCCTTTACTGGCTGGGCGATATCCTGCGGCTTGAACTGGGCACATCGCTGATTTCCGGTGAGCCGGTCTGGAACGAAATACGCCACCAGTTGGGTAATTCGCTGTCACTGGCAGGTGCAGCGCTTGGTTTGTCACTGTTGATCGGCCCTCCGCTGGGCTTGCTGGCAGGGCTGCGTGCCGGAGGCATGCTGGACCGCTGCCTGCTGGCGGTTTGCAGTCTACTGCGCGCCATCCCTCAGTTTCTGCTCGCGCTGGTATTGATCCTGTTGTTGGCGGTGGAGATGGGGGTGTTGCCTGCTGCCGGACATGGCGAGGCTCAGCACTTCATCCTTCCCGCACTGACGCTCGCGCTTGGGCTCGCGGCGGTATCAGCTCGCCTGGCGCGAGATGCCATGGCGGCAGTGACGCAAACCGCCTTTCACGACTTCGCGCGCTGGAAGGGGCTCACCACTGCGCAGACCTTCTGGCGGCATGGCCTGCGGCATGTCGCGTTGCCATTGGTGACCTACCTGGGCCTGCAGTTCGTCACATTGGTGGAGGGAGTGGTCGTGATCGAGAGCATCTTCGGCTGGCCAGGGATAGGTCATGCGTTGGTGCATGCCATCTTCTCGCGTGATGTACCGATGGTGCAGGGCACTGCTTTGGTGCTGGGTGTCGGTTTCGTGGTGATCAATCTGCTCGTTGATCTGCTGGGCCGCCAACTGGATCCCCGAGGTGTGCAATGAACCTGCTTGAACAGACTTCAACGCATCATGTGCGAAGAACCCTCTCGGGCTCCCGCTGGTCGCTGCGTCACATGATCGGTGCCGGGCTGGTCGCGAGTCTGGTGTTGCTGGCCTTGCTGGGCAATCTAGTGATACCGGGTGATCCGCTGGAGCAGCACCTTTACCGTGCACTGCAAGGCATGAATGCCGGAGGGGCAGAGAGTGGGGTCGCATTGGCCCCACTGGGCTACGACCATCTGGGACGCTCGCTGTATCACCGTCTGGTGGCAGCGCTTGGCCTGTCATTGTCCATCGCGGCGGGAGCCGTGGTCTGTGCCGTGTTAGCGGGTATCTCGCTGGGCTTGCTTGCTGCCGGGCGTGGTGGCTGGGTGGAGCGCCTTCTGAATCTCGTGGCCGATAGCCTGTTGGCTCTGCCCGGGCTGCTACTGGTGCTGATGGTCAGCGTCATTGTGCCGTCCACGCCGCTGGCGCTGTGGCTGGGCCTGTCGCTGGTGCTGTGGGTCGAATTCTTCCGCCTGTCACGCGCCACCGGACGCAGCGTGCTGGCAAGTCCCGGTATCGAGGCCAGTCGCCTGTTGGGTTTCGGGGCGTTCTATCGTTTTCGTCATCACCTGTGGCCAGAGATGGCCCCCGTGATGCTGACGGCGATGGCCTTCGGCATGGCCAATGCGCTGATGGCGATTGCCGCGCTGGGCTTCGTGCATGTCGGTATTCCGGCACCCACGCCGGAGCTTGGGACCATGATGGTCGAGCTGTTGCCGTACTGGCGTGAGGCACCTTTAGCGCTTCTGGCTCCCGTTCTGGTCACTTTTCTGCTTCTACTGGGACTGCTGCTGATGTCCGGTGGCGATACCAAGGCATCCACCGCAGGCAATATTGCAGGAGCACGCGCATGAATGCCGTGATAGAGCATGTGAAGCCAGCAGACGCATCCGAGACGGCCATCGTGCTGGAAGCGGAGGCAGTCAGTGTGATGCTACGGGGCGCAGTATCAGCTCGGCCCCCTTTGTTATCGCCGCTGTCGCTTTCACTACAGGCGGGTGAGCCGCTGGTGGTGATCGGTGAGACAGGGTCCGGCAAGAGTCTCCTGGCGCAGTCGCTATTGGGGACTTTGCCACGTGAGCTGGCTGCCTCTGGCAGCTTGTGGCTCGACGGAACTGAGTACCCGTTGCACACGCCAGCCAATCGGCAGCCGCTGTGGGGGCGTCGCATGGCAGTGCTCCCACAGGAGCCATGGTTGGCGTTGGATCCTTTGATGAAAGTAGTCAAGCAAGTCGGTGAGGCCTATCGGCTGGTGGCAAGGCGTGGGGCGCAGGCATCTCGTCAAGCTGCTCAGGCGGATCTCGCACAACTTGGTATCGCCGCAGCCAGCGAGCAGCTGCCCGGCAAGCTTTCTGGCGGGATGGCGCAGCGTGTGGCGTTCGCCGCCGCGCGTGCGGGTGGAGCGCCATTGTTGATTGCCGATGAGCCGACCAAGGGGGTGGACGCCGTACGTGTCAGCGAGATTGGCGACATGCTGCTCAAGTCACTGGCAGAGACGCCACGAGCGGGTCTGCTGGTGATCACCCATGATATGGCGCTGGCGCGCCAGATTGGTGGGCGCCTCATGGTGATGTGCAAGGGGGAAGTCATCGAGCAAGGTGAAACACGCGAGGTCATGGCGGCGCCGACGCATCCTTATACTCGTCGGCTGATCGCGGCTGCACCTGAGGCATGGCCTGAGGTGCCACGCTCCATGTGTGATGCGCCAGCTGAGTCTAGCTCCCGCAAGGCCATCATTCGTGCCGAGGGTCTGACGGTAGCGCGGAGCAAGCAACCTCTGCTGCGTGACGTGAATCTCAGTATGAGCAATGGCGAGATAGTCGGCATTCAGGGCGTATCTGGCTGCGGAAAATCATCGTTGGGAGATGCGCTGCTGGGGCTGCTCGCGTCCCGTGAAGGGCAGGTGCTGCGTGATGATGTGGCAATGCATTATCAGAAGCTGTATCAGGACCCTGTCGCGATCTTCCCGCCGTATCGCACCTTGGGCCGCTTGCTGAAAGATATCATTTCACGCCACCGGCTCGATGATGGTGAATTGCCCGGGTTGATGGAGCGACTGGCCCTGGCACCAGAACTGTTGGCGCGATTGCCGGGACAGGTATCTGGCGGTGAGCTGCAACGCTTTGCACTGCTGCAGTTGATGCTGATCAAGCCTCGCTTCATCTTCGCCGACGAGCCGACATCGCGACTGGACCCACTCGTGCAGCAGGAAGTGATCGCTCAGATGGTCGCGATGGTTCGTGAGCAGGGGATGGCATTGATGCTGGTCAGTCATGATACGGCCCTGCTGCGCAAGGTCGCTGATCGCGTGCTGGTAGTCGAAGAGGGAAGACTGCGGGAGTTGACCTGTGATGGATGGTAGGGCGAGAGCCAGGTGCGCCCCCTGATGATGAGGACACACAGATAGAGACAAGCTAGCCCGGCCAATGGTCGGGCTAGCTTGTTGTAAGAGCCGCGGCGATGGCAAGCGCGTGGCTCAGTTCAGGCTAAACATACCGTCAACCTAATAGTGCTGGGTTAGCCTGCCAAACTGACCAGGTCAGGGCGCTCGCTAGTGTCACCCACAGTAGATAAGGCAGCATCAGCAGGCCCGCCAGAGGCTTGATGCGCCAGAAGGCGACTAGCGTGAATGCAATGAGCACCCACAATAGCAGAACATCAATGAAAGCGGCTGCGCCTAGATGCCATGCAAAGAATAGCCAGCTCCACAGCGCATTGACGATCAATTGTGCGATGAACACTCCGAGCGCGCGTCGATGACGTGCTTGTTTGCCATCACGTACCACCAGCCAGGCAGCGAGAGCCATCATCACGAAGAGCGTTGTCCATACTGGCCCGAAAGCTCCTGCAGGAGGTGCCCAGTCAGGTTGAGTGAGGCTGGCATAGAAGGTCTTGGCGTCAACTGAGGCAATCGCTCCGACTGCCGCCGTGAGAAAGCTCAGTCCGAACCATACAATCATTTGGCCTGTAGAGCGTGAGGGGGAAGAAACAGAAGACATGTCACTCGCTCCTTATCGCAGCAATATCGTGGCAAGGCAGATGACGATATACCACTCTTCTAGCCCTATAAATGACTGTCTCTGATGTCATGGGATGCCAGATTATCTTGATTAATCCGGCACTGGTGCTTCGATGATATCGCGAGACTTGCCTGTCAATGTAGTGCCCACTGATGCCGTGATCACTAATCCAATGGCTAGCCACTGTAGCGTCCCTAACTCTTGGCCGAGGAACAACAATCCCGATACTGCAGCGATGGCAGGTTCCAGGCTCATCAACGTACCGAAGGTATGCGTTGGCAGGCGCGGCATGGCACACATTTCCAGCGTATAGGGCAATGCGGTCGAGAGTACGGCAACGGCCAGTGCCAAGGGGAGCACCTCCAGGCTGAAAATAGCCGTGCCAGCCTCCATCAGGCCTATGGGGGCGACGACAATCGCGGCAATGGTGATGCCGAGTGCAGCACTTTGCGTGCCGTTACCCGCACCAGCCTTCTGACCAAACAAGATATATAGCGCCCAGCAGACACCCGCCCCCAGCGCGTAGGCAGCACCGACCGGATCGATGGGTGCTGCCGTATCCTCACCGAGTAACAGGAGCAGTACCAGTCCAAGAATTGCCAGTGCTACCCAACCGAGATCCAACCAGCGACGGGAGCTGAGCAGGGCGACGGCCAGTGGGCCGGTGAATTCCAGTGCGACTGCGATGCCTAGCGGTACCGTCTGGATAGCCTGATAGAACAGCAGGTTCATCACGCCTAACGCGATGCCATAGATCGTGATCGACTTCCATGCCTTACGTGTTACCGGCTTGCGCCACGGGCGTAGAATCGCCAATAGCAATGCTGAGGCGATCAGCAAGCGGATGGCAGTAGCCCCGCTGGCACCTACCATCGGGAAAAGTGATGTCGCAAGCGAGGCGCCGCTTTGGATGGAACACATGGCGACCAGCAGCATGGCGACTGGCCACAGACGAGAAGTCGAGATCACAGCGGCTGACATGATGGGCTCCTTTGGCAGGGCAGGGTAGGGCATGGCCAGCGACAGGCACATGCGGCATGATTCAGGAAATGAAAGGGATCTTGGCGAACTTTCGATGGTGATGGGCTCGTTCGCCAAGCACCTGATCACCAAGCACTCAGGCTCAGCAGGATTGTACGTATGCGCACTATATTGCACAACAGTAAAGATCGTCCTGATGTATTGGTTCATGTCGCGACGAATGTGCGGCGATTGCGGTTGGCAGCCGAATTGAGTCAACAACTATTGGCGGAGCAGGCGGGCATCAGTCGCCGCATGTTGGTCAATATTGAGAAGGGCGATGTCAATGTCAGCCTGAGCACACTTGATAAACTGGCTGAAGCGCTGGGCGTACTGTTTTACGCACTGGTACAGCCACCGGAGAGTCAGGACTCTGCACGTATTAATGAAGTGGCTTGGGTGGGTAGCACTCCCGAGAGCCGCGCGGTGCTTCTGGCGAGCAAGCCCGCGACCCAGGAAGTCGAGCTATGGTCCTGGACACTAGCGCCTGACGAGGAATACTTCTGTGCAGCCGACGGAGCGGGCTGGCACGAGATGTTGGTGGTCACCGAAGGTGAGCTGACGCTTGAGCTTGAGTCAGGTACTCATGTGATTGCGGCGGGTGACTTCCACGTCTATCCCAGCGATCAACCCTACCGTTATCATAATGCTGGTACTGGCACATTGCGTTTCATTCGCAATGTGCTGCATTGAGATAGATTACGGTTGCTCCTGCCAGAAACGCGAAAACAGCTCGGCCTGTGTATTAATTCCCAGCTTGGAATACAGATGCTTCTTGTGAGCGCGTACTGTTTCAATGGAAATACCCAGCCGACGGGCAATTTCCTTGGTCGAGCAACCTCCGAGCATCAACTGGCTCACCTCTCGTTCACGCTCGGTCAGGCCATGACGTGAGGTGCCTGGCAGTTGTTGATCACCCATTGGGTGCCAGGGATGTACGCGAGGAGGATGGCTTCGTGAGGTTTCATGGGCAATGCGTAGTCGCATCAACTCGCAAAGCCATGGCTGGATCAATTGCAACAAGCCGAGTGCAGCCGTATTGAAGGTTTCAACCGACCCTAGTGAGAGACACAAGAGACTGCCATTTTCCAACGGCTGATTTAGTTGAACTTCATCCGCGACAATATTGCGCCTGAAATAGCGTTGGTAATATTCGGTCTGCGTAAACTGCTCGGGAGCGACATCGTCCAGGGTGACCAATGTACAGACGGGTGTCGCACGCGCTGCAACATAGAAGGGATCCAATAAATACAGCCCCTTCTGATAATCCTGGAAGAGCATCTCATCTGCACCGTCATCTTCATCACTGTCTGCCAGAATTGTGGGCGGATGATCACGGTGGAATACCAGTGCGACCCATGTGTTGAAACACAGATGACGTGAAAGCACGCGACTCGTCGAGCGCCAGAATGTTTCCTTTTCAAGCTCGCGCAGGAGTAGCGAGAAGTCTCTGTGCCATCCGAGCGAGGTCAGCACGTCTGCTGATTCTTCGGTGCTCATGGTGAAGCATGTCCCTTTCATCAAGAATCTTTTGGCAGCTCACATGATGCACATGACAGAGGAGCCGTGTCTGTACGCTGTTGGCAGGCCCCTTTCTGGGGTAACCCTGTCAGGTAATTGGCAACCGCCGTGAAATGCGGATACTCGATCTCACTCTCCTTCAATCCCCCGTCACGCCTTTGGATATGAGGCACTGGAGTTCTGCATGAAGATAGCGTTAGCACAAGTTCCGAGTGTCGAGGGTGATATCGCACGTAACCTTACCACGGCACTTGATGCCATCACTCGTCATGGTGACGCAGTTTCCTTGATGATATTCCCCGAGACACACCTCAGTGGATTTGCCGAAATAGGGCACGTGGCAGATCGCGCGCTGTCTCTGGACGGGCCTGAAATCGAGATGTTGTGCGACGCGAGCCGTCATCATGACTGTGCGCTTGCCATTGGGCTATTGGAAAAAGGCGAGCAAGAAACCTACAACACGACGCTATTGATCACGCCTGAATCGGGTGTCGCGCTGAGCTATCGCAAGACACACCTGTGGCCAGACGAGCGAAACCTGGTGGTTCCCGGCGACCGCATGGGTGTCATTGAATGGCGTGGGCTGACCTTGGGATTGATGATCTGCTACGACATCGAATTCCCGGAGACCTCACGCGCGCTAGCGCAGTTGGGCGTCGATGTCATCGTGGTAACCAATGGCAACATGGACCCCTATGGCCCGACACATCATCGTGCCGCGCAAGCACGTGCTCAGGATAATCAGTGTTTTCTTGCGATGAGCAACCGGTGTGGCGAGGGGGCAGGACTGACCTTCGCGGGCGAGAGCGGCGTATTTTCACCGTCAGGAGAGACCGTGTTTCAGGCAGAGCGGGAAGAAGGTATCTATCTCGTCACACTGGATATTGCGTTGCTTTCACGCGCGCGCAAGGACTACGACTATCTCGCTGATCGTCGGATTGCACTCGCGGGAGAGCCGAGTGCTCCGCTTCCTACCTCGTCTCAGGATGCTCTCAGCCAGGCGAGCACTTCCAACAGCACTGCCTGGCGCTTCTGAAGAGAGCGCCGACGGGATTCAGCGCAACATTTTTCGGGCTGATGCCTTTGCCGGGAAAGGTAGTCAATAAAGATCAATAATTATAAAAGGTAATGAAGATGTCTCGACAGAAAAGCTTGCTCTCTTTGAGTCAGGTCGTCATGTTCGGCTTGGCGTACATGACGCCGATTATCGTATTGGGCACCTTTGGCGTATTGGCGATGGTGACTTCAGGTGCCGTGTCAGGTGCCTATGCGGTAGCGCTGCTTGCGATGTTGTTCACGGCGCATAGTTATGGGCGCATGGCCTGTGCCTACCCTGTGGCGGGCTCCGCCTATGCCTATGTTCGGCATGCCATTGATGAGCGTCTCGGGTTCATCGCCGGTTGGGCAATCATCCTGGATTACTTGTTCTTGCCAATGGTGATCTGGCTGATTGGGGCGGCTTACCTCAACTCGGCTTTTCCGGCAATTCCCGTTGCTGCGTGGTTGATTGCCTTCATCATTGTCACGACACTCATCAATATTGTCGGGCTGAGATTGGCGAGTGCCATCAATGGCGTGATGATGCTGATACAGATGCTGGTAATCGTGGCATTTGTGGCATTGGCCATTCGCTACATCGTCGGCGATGCCTCGCAGCCGTTGTTCAGCCTCGTGCCCTTTACCGGAATGGGAGAAGCATCAGGGACGCTACCGATGTTGATGGCCGGTGCTGCCATTGCCTGTTACTCCTTCCTCGGGTTTGATGCAGTGACGACCCTGACGGAGGAGACGCGTGATCCTCAGCGTACTTTGCCGCGTGCCATCTTGTTGATCACGTTGATTGGCGGTCTCATCTTCGTTGTCGTGTCTTATTTCGTGCAATTGGCAGCACCTGGAGGGGTCTTTGAAAATCCTGATGCAGCAGCGTATGAGATAGCACGCAATATCGGTGGAGACCTCTTCGTCAGCATCTTCCTGATTGGCCTTGTAGTGGGACAGTTTGCCTCCGGTATAGCAGCACAGGCGAGTGGCGCGCGCTTACTGTATGCAATGGGACGTGATGGACTCCTTCCCAAGCGGCTTCTTGGTCAGCTGGGGCGCTATGGAACACCTGTCGGAGGGCTAGTGTTGAGTGGGATGGTGGCGCTGTTGGCACTGACCATGGACGTCCTCTCTGCCGCATCCTTCATCAACTTCGGGGCCTTTGTCGCCTTCGCCTTGGTCAATATTGCAGTGATGGCTCATTACTATGTTCGAGAGAAACGTAGAGGCCTGCACGGAGCTGTCTTCTTTTTACTTTTCCCCTTGATTGGCTTGTTTGCCATCGTATGGCTGATGGTCAGTCTCGATGCGCGGGCGCTGTTGCTAGGTGGCGTCTGGCTTGCCATCGGTATGCTCTGGCTGTGTTGGTTGACGCGAGGCTTCAGGCAGCCCATGCCTGAACTGGCCAGCCTGACGGCTGCGCAATAGACCGATAAGATAGCGCTGGAAAAATGATACAACGATGCCCCGCCCGTCATGGTGGGGCATCGTTGTATTGGGCGCTTAAAACTGACTGACAGAAGCTGGCATCCTGCTTCTCGGCACAAGCTGGATTTTGCCCCGTTGTGTCGGTGCTGCTTGGTAGGTCGCGCCACGGCTGGAGCCCCAGAAATGGCGACCGTCAGAGTGTGACCATGACAATACGAACTCCGCTGCTCATCGCCTGTCCCATCTGCTATCGAGATAAAACGTTCCAAGATTTATTTTCTTCACGATAGGGAGCACACATGGCCCAGGTACGCATTACACAACAGGGCACGATTCATTGCTTTCCAGCAGGATTGAAAGATGCATCAGGAAAGCTGGTCAATGCTGAAATATCCGCAGTTGCCTATGACGGTGAGCGGCTATTGATGGCGAGTGACAAGCCGATTCCGGGAGAGGGACGATCGGCGGTGTTCTCGCTACCATTGGATTCCAGCGGTCCGGATGACAGTCAGCTTGAGTACCTGACCGCGGCGCGTATCCGTCAGGCAGTCAAATATGAGGATTTCGCACTGACGACAGACGGTCGGCACATGCTTGCAACGACAGGTTTCGACCGCATCGATAGCGAAAGTCATGATCTCAATGATTATAATCACTTGTTGATCTGGCCGCTGGATGAGCCAGACAAGGTGCAGGTGGTGGACCCTGACCCTCGTGATGGGGTTGAAGGCTCATTGGAGTTTCGGCAGAAACTCGACGCTGCGATTGGTGAGCCGTACTACAAGATAGAAGGGTTGGCGGTGGTGCCGAGTGACAAGGGCGATGGCCTGCTGTTGTTCGGTGTCCGTGAACAGGGTAATTCCCACGATGACTTCCAGTATGTGCGGCGCGTCATCGGTGCGCGCTATGCGTTGACCGATAGCGACAACATCGAGTTCATCGAGGAGCTGCACGACGTCTACGCGTTCGATCCAGCCGAGTACGCTGGTGTGCGACACGAGTGTGGGCTGTCTAGTCTCGAATATGATCCCTATCATGCGCGTCTGTATCTGGTCACCAGTTTCGAGACCGAACAGGCAGGAGAGGAGGTGATCGGTGGTTATCTCTGGGTGCTCTCACTGGCCGACTTTCATGCTGGGAAGGCGCCGACACTGGTGAAGAATGAAGCGGGAGAAGTGCTTGAGTTCGAGCACAAGGCTGAGGGTTTGGCGGTGTTGGATCGTGAGCGACTGTTCGTCGTCTATGACAACGATCGCAATTACGCGTTGGGCAGCGTTGATGCACGTGATGAACGTCATGCCTGTGAAGCGCCCTATACCTTGCTGACACTGACGTGAGGTAGTCATCCTCAAGTCTCGATGCTTGCCATGCATTGTATTGATCGTCAGACATGAAAAAGCCCGACACTCATTTTCGTGTGTCGGGCTTTTCTCATTCCAGGTTCATGCAGGAATGTCTCGCGTGTCATGTGTACGAGATATCATGTCATGAAATGCCTGATTTACATGGCCTTATAGAAGAGATAATCGGCCTGGTAGGTCACAATTTCAACCTTGTCCTTGTGCGCGTCATCACAGGCCATGGCCGGTGCTGCGCCACCCTGGGTATTGAGGCGCTGAACGTAGGTCACGCCCATCATGTGACCTTCGCCCTCGGCAGGATTGGCCTGCACGAGCTGCAGCGGAATGTTGCCCTTGCCATTCGGTTCGATACCCAGCTGCTTGCCGGTGATCTTGGAACCATCCATGGACTCCCAGGTAGCCGGCGGGCCGTAGTACTTGCCGACTTGCTTGCCATCAGCATCATTGAGCGCGGCGTCCGGGCCCTTGAAGACCCAGCCCATGGTGCCATCATCCTTGGCTTCACATGCCCATTTGATCTTGCCAACACCGACGGTTTCCATGGCGACCTTGTTGCCTTCTGGCACCATCACACTTTCCGGTACATCCATGGCCAGTGTCATCGGGCTAAGGGTGAGAGCGGCCAGCAGGCCAGAGATGCAGATAGTTGTTTTCATTATGACGACTCCGTAAACAGAAAAGGATAATGCTAGCGGCAAAATGTGTGTTGTTGTCTCCCTTGCCTTATCTCTAACGCCTGTCATTCGTTTTCAGATGTCGCGGATGAAAACTTTTTTTGATGAAATCTGGAACGCAAACACCCCAGTGCACGAGATGCACTGGGGTGTTGATAGCAGAGGCTTGGCATGATGCCATTTGCCCCAATTCTATGGTGTTATCTTGTTCATGCCATCTTATTCGTAGTGCTTTGTTCCGCGGATAGGATAGTGGTTATCCGGCTTGCGAATGAATTCGATGCCGCCTACCAACGTGTCGAGGTCCGGACGAACGAAGGGCGCGTTTGCCACTTCTTCTATCTGCACCTTGCCTTCGGCATTGAGGACAAAGAAAGCGGGTTCCGGGAAATCGTGGTCGGTCTCCTTCTCACTGCGAGGCTCCGAAATGAACAGCCCAAGTGTCTGCATCTGCTCCAGGCTCAGTCCGCAGGCGAGTGGGAAGTTGAGGTCAAGCGATTCCATGTGTTCGGTCAACTGTTGCTGGCTATCAGCCGATACTGCGACCAGATCGACGCCCTGGGCACTGAAACGTTCGCGATAGCTTTCTAGCTTGTTGAGGAACTTGGTACAGATCGGACAATGCTTGCCGCGATACACGATGATCAGCTGCCAGTCATGTTCGCCCTGTGGCTTGCCAAGTGTCAGCGTCTCGCCATCGCTTCGTGTGACGTCAATCGCGGGGAAATCGCTGCCGGGATGCAGTTTACGGGTATACATGACATTAACTCCCTAATGATAAAGCACGCCGTGACCAGTGATTCTGCCACGGCATTGATCTGCGGGCTGGCGTGAACCGGCTACCCAAGACATGCAGGCAGTTGCGCTCATTTCAAGGGGGAGGGCTCAGCCTAAATGACCCGTGTGTTCAAGCAAGATGGTCGTCCCGATACCGATCAAGACGATACCGCCGACAATTTCGGCACGTTTACCGACCATCTTGCCGAGTACGCCGCCTAGCATTACGCCAATAGTCGCCATCAGGAAGGTGGCAGTGCCGATCGCCAGAGCGGTGGTGATGATATTGACGCCAGCAAAGGCCAGACCGGCGCCCACTGCCATGGCATCGATACTGGTTGAGAGGCCTGTCAGGATCAGGCGAGGGAGAGATAACTGTGCACTATTGCAGTCATCATCAGCCACTTCGTTCTTTGATAGGCCTTCGTGAATCATGTGCAGGCCAAGCATCAAGAGTAAGCCGAAGGCGATCCAGTGGTCCCACTGCTCCACGTAGCTTGCGACGGAGCGTCCGATCAGCCAGCCGAGCATGGGCGTGATGGTTTCGATGATGCCAAAGATGAGGCCGATACGCAGGGCGTCGGACAAGGTGGGTCGCCGGATGACAGCCCCCTTGCATAGCGCTGCCGCGAAGGCATCACAAGACATGGAGAAGGCGAGTAACAGGATGGAAAAGAATGGCATGTGTCAGGATTTCCAAGGCCGGTAACGAGACAATAACAAAATCACGCCACCGGCCGGGAGCGTCATTCTGTCATTGGTCTCGCCGAACCTCATCCTGGCAGATCATGGGCGTGATCTGATGGTGGGTCCTCGGTGCCACGGCAATGCCTGCCGACTGTGTTGACATCCGAGACTCTCGATAGGGCATCGAAAGCGGGCTACTCCCCAAAAACTGTTGGCATATTAGCAACAAACTTTAGCCATTTCACCCCCTTGTGATACTTAAGGTCAGCCGTCATAACTAGTGCATCCGGTTGAGTTGGGAATGTCCACTCGTTCTCTGACGCAGACTGTAATGTTCAAGCCCGCCAAGGGCACAAGGAGTTCAGATAATGAGCGATAGCTATCAGCCACCCAAGGTCTGGAAATGGGAAAACGAGAGCGGCGGCAAGTTTGCCAGCACCAATCGCCCGATCGCTGGCCCGACGCACGACAAGGAACTACCGGTGGGTGAGCATCCCTTTCAGCTGTATTCCATGGCGACGCCGAATGGTGTGAAGGCCACCATCATGTTCGAGGAGTTGTTGGCGCTGGGTCACAAGGGTGCTGAATACGATGCCTGGCCGATTCGTATCGGCGATGGTGACCAATTCGGCAGCGGGTTTGTCGCGATCAATCCGAACTCCAAGATCCCGGCCCTCGTCGACAACACGGGTGACGCGCCTTTGAGAGTGTTCGAGTCGGGCTCCATCCTGCTACACCTTGCGGACAAGTTCGGTGCCCTGATGCCGAAGGATCCGGCACAGCGTGTTGAGGTGATGAACTGGCTGTTCTGGCAGATGGGCTCCGCGCCGTATCTGGGCGGCGGTTTCGGTCACTTCTACAACTACGCACCAGAGAAGCTTGAGTACCCGATCAATCGCTTCACCATGGAGACCAAGCGTCAGCTCGACGTGCTTGATCGCCAGTTGGCTGATAATGCCTATATCGCGGGAGATGAGTACACCATCGCCGATATTGCCATCTACGCCTGGTATGGCTCTCTGGTGGAAGGCAAGCTCTATGACGCTGCCGAGTTCCTGGCGGTGCAGGACTACACCCACGTGCAACGCTGGGCGAAGTCGATTGCCGAGCGTCCTGCAGTCAAGCGAGGTCGCATGGTCAATCGCTTCTGGGGTGAGCCTGAAGAGCAGTTGATCGAGCGACATTCGGCGAGTGACTTCGAGACCAATACTGAAGACAAGCGCGCGCAGTAATCGCCAGCATCTGTCAGTGGCATGAAGATCAGTGGCATGAAAAGGGCTACCCATCGGGTAGCCCTTTTTACGTGTCACGTCTGAAGTGCCAGATCCGCGTTATCTGATCGTCGTCTATTGTGGCGCTTTTGTCAGTCGCGGGAGCTCAGCCAGTCGCAGGAGCTCAGTCAGCCTGGCTGACGCTCAGGACGATCTTGCCCACGTGACTCTTCTGTTGGAACATTTCCTGAGCCTTGGCGATATCCTCAAGCGGGAACGTCTCAGCGACCAGTGGCACGATATTGCCTTGCTCGATATGGCGGATCAGGTTTGGAAACACTTCGGGTGCCAGTACCGTGCAACCGAAGAAGCTCAAGTCCTTGAGATACAGCGTGCGCAGGTCAAGCTCCACCACTGGCCCTGCAATCGCACCAGAGACGGCATAGCGGCCCCCTTGGCGTAGCAGCTCAAGCAGCTGCGGCCATTGAGGACCCCCGACCAGATCAATGACCACATCCACACTGTTGCCTGCCAACGCCGTCGTCAGTGCCTCGTCTCTCAACACGACCTGATCGGCCCCCAATTCACGCAGTGTCTGCGCCTTGGCCTGGCTGGTCACGGCAGTGACATGCGCGCCGCGCGCCTTGGCAAGCTGGATGGCCGCTGAGCCGACGCCGCCGGAGGCGCCCGTGATCAGAACGCTTTCTCCCTGAGCAAGGCTGGCGCGGGTAAGCAGGTTCTCAGCCGTCGAGTAGGAGCAGGGGAAGGAGGCGAGTTCAATATCGCTCAAGGGACTGTTGATGCAATGTGCCTGGCCGGCGGCGACTGTCGTGTACTCGGCAAAGCCACCACTGCATTCGGCGCCGAAGTACCACGGTGGGGAGAGGGCGATGCCGTCATGCTCGAACAGACAAGGGTCGATCAACACGCGCTCACCTACTCGTGACGGGTCCACGTCGCGGCCCACGGCGGTGATCTCGCCGCAGACGTCAGCGCCTTGAATGCGGGGGAACTCCATCGGCTTGCCAGACCAGCTGGCATCTTCATCGTCGGCATTGCCCTTGGAGTACCAAGCCAGACGAATGTTGATGTCAGTATTGTTGACGCCTGCCGCACCGACGCGCACTAGTACGTCGCGCGGACCGGGTATCGGGCAAGGGATATCATCGCGCACTTCCAGAACTTCCGGGCCACCGTGGCCGGTCAAGTAGACGCCGCGCATATTGTCGTTGCCTGCGGAAAGAGGGCTCATGAGCGTGGTTCTCCCAATAGTGTGAGGGTTGCTGATCGCGCTGCTTCGATGGCTGCTTTGCCTAATACCAGCCAGGCCGATGAAGCGCCTTCGTGGATCAGAAACAGTTCAGTGGCAAGGGCTGGCTGGCCGCTACGTTCGCCAAGCCATTGCAGGATTTCCTGCTTGTGGCGCTGCACGGCATCGCGAACGTCAGCGTTGTCTGGGAAGGCTGCCAGCGCGTTGACTGACATGCAGCCATTGGGGGCCTCGTACTGCATCCAATGCGCCAGACGCTGGTAAAGATGGGAGAGCGCATCTCTACCTTGTGCTGGCACATCCTCTTCCAGAAAGGCCAGATAGCGCTCATGGCGATGCTGGAGAGCTCCAATCACCATGCTTTCCTTGGAGGGGAAGTGGCGATAAAGCGTGCGCAAACTGACGCTTGACGCCGCCTTTAGCTCGGAAACGCTGGGTTCTGCAAAGCCGCGTTGGCTGAAGAGAGACTCCAGGCGGGCGGCGATATCGTGTTGAATCATGTCGAGGCCATTGGAGAGAACTCAAAGGAGAACAAACGTTCTACGTGTGCAAGGTAGAATGTTTACTCTCCCTGTGTCAAGACGTCTTGATTCGCTCTCGCGGTGACTAAATTTTGGTGCATGAGCACTGTTGACCTGGCATCGGGATCGCATCCTGACTTAACGAATTCTACGCGAGGACAACAATGTTTTTGACGAGTGGTGCACAAGCCACTGTTTATTAAGCCTTAAATGAGACGGTATTAATGGCGTTTTAGAGGAGGAATGCGCATATCATGTTGCGCTTGTTATTGATAAGAATTAGCATTCGCAACCAAATTCGCTGGCGCGAGGCGCGTCAGCCATGACCACTCCCTGCCATGCAGTTCGACGCGTGAAGCTCGGCTCATGAAGCATGGGTAAGATGTTGAATCAGCAGGATGCTGTCGCATCGCGTACCAAAAGGTTTTCAGGTGCCAAGTCATTTTCGGGATAGCGAAGCAAACACGTACAAGGGGCATTTTTCCTGCTTGATCTTCAGCCTCATGGCACTGCCGTCAGCCGCAATGGCGGAAGAGGAGGGGGTGGCGAACGGCTCAGATGTCGTGAGCTCGGTAATCGTGGTGACAGGGGAGCGTGAATCAGATGTGGTGCCGGGCAGCTATCGCGCAGACGCCTCGAGTCTTGCCAGCAAGCAGTCCGTCAGTTTTCTGGAGCAGGCGCGCACCATCAACGTCGTGACCCAGCAAGTCATTCATGACTTCAACCTGGATGATCTGGAAGAAGCATTGCAGCCTGTCGCCGGCATTCAGTTGGGTAACACGCTAGGCGGCACCGAGGATGGCTTCGTCAAGCGGGGCTTTGGTAGCAACAGTGATGGCTCGATGCTCATTGACGGCATTCGCCAACCAAGGCGCACCTATACCACGGCCACCATCGATCGGGTCGAAGTCCTCAAGGGCCCCGCCTCGCTCTTTCAGGGCCAACAGGACCCCGGCGGCGTGATCAATCTGGTCAGCAAGCGCCCACAGTACGAGACGCATACCGAGGTGAGTGGGGAGGTCAGCTCTTTCGGTGGCACAAACACGACGCTGGATACCACCGGCGCACTGGGGGATACGGGCCTTGCCTATCGTTTCATTCTCTCGCATGAAGACGAAGATTCCTGGCGTGAGTTTGGCAATGATCGCCGCACCACCCTCGCACCCTCGCTGCGCTGGGAGGGTGAGAACAGCAGTGCTCAGATCACTTATGAGTATCAGGATTACGAGCTGGATCTGGATCGTGGCACCGTCTTCTACAACGGTGAGGCTGCGGATGTCACACGTAGCACGCGTTTCGATGAATCCTGGAACCGTGTCTACGGTCATGATGAAACCCTGAATGCCTGGTGGAAGCAGAAGGTCGCCGACGACTGGGATCTCAAACTGACCTATGGCTGGACGCGTCGGCAATACAGCGATGCGCGTGCCAACGTCACCAATGTCAGCGATACGGGGGATGTCACCGTGCGCGCTGAAGAAAATCAGGGCTATGATCGCAGCGAGCATTACACGGCGTTGGATGCTCTGGGCAATGTCGAGATTGCCGGCCAGCGCCATGAACTGGTGATCGGCGGGGATTACGAAACGACACGTGACTATCTGGCCGAGCGCTATTTCGGAGATTCGGTCACAACCTCGACCGTTACCAGCGTGACACACGGCCAGCTCTCGCAAGTGACCTCCGATGACATCAATACCTCGCGCAGCAATCGTCTCGACGAAACCCAGGCGATCGGTCTCTACGTCAATGATCGCTGGTACCTGAATGATCAGTGGATTCTCGGCCTGGGTGGCCGCTACACCTGGTTCGAGCAGCAGAGTGGAGAGGGCGAAGCCTTCGTCTCTGATCCGGACTATAGCGATAGCCTCTTCCTGCCCTCCGTCAGCCTGCTCTACCGCATCGATGATGCAAGTTCGGCCTACGTCAGTTACAGCGAGTCTTTCGTGCCCAATGGTACGGATAGCGACAGCGGAGAAGGTCTGGATCCTGAGCGCGGCAAGGGATATGAGGTCGGCTACAAGCGCCAGTGGAATCCGCGTCTGGCGACGTCGGTCGCGCTTTATCAGCTGCGCAAGGAAAACGTCGCCGTCTCGGACAATGGTGTCACGCGAACCATCGGCGAGGCGGGATCTCAAGGGCTGGAGTTCAGCCTGGAAGGTGCCTTGAGTGACCGGACCACGTTGTTGTTCAGCTACGCCTATACCGACACTGAAGTCATCGAGGATACCGAGGGCACCGAAGGCAATCGCCTGCCGAATGCAGCGCTCAATGCCGCGAGCCTCTATCTGGCACATGACTTGGCGATTGATCCGCACTATGGCGAGTGGCGTATCGGTGGTGGAGTCCGTTATGTCGGTGAGCGCGAAGGCAATGATGACAACAGCTTCTCGATGGATGCCTATACCGTCGCGGATGCCTTCGTGGGGTGGCGCCATGATTTCTTTGGTCCAGATACCGAGTTCAAGCTCAACGCCAAGAACCTCTTTGATACTGCTTATTACTACGGCAGTGGCGGCGATACCCGTGTGTTGGTGGGTGATCCGATGGAAGTGACACTGTCTGCCAGTGTCGGCTGGTAATACCATCTCTTTTGAAGGCCATGTCGCAAGCGAGATGAAAAAAGTGGGGTATAACGAGAGGTATAGGTAATCGGTTATTTAGTACTTTTTTATTAAATAGCCGGTTCATGAGCAGATGGCTTTTCTGATGTCTAACAATGCATCAAGAATGTCTCTAGACTAGTACATTACTGCTGGCTGATTGAGTGATGTGCGGTTACGTCTCATCCTATGTGCCAACGCTGCACGATCCCGCGTTGGCCATCATCAACTGTTCAGTCGTCGTAGTGTCAATAAAGGGCTTTTACGCCCGCATTCTATGAAGCAGGGAGCTTCAATGAACCCCATATTGTCCATGTCTCTGATGCCTGTATCAGGGGATGGCGCGGCAAGGGCAGTTGCCGTTCAGTCCAGTTCCCCGACGAACTCGTTTGATGATCGATTACCTGATTACATCAAGTCTTCTCCACCGGGCTTGAAGCCGTTGGAACCGGCGGTGCTGACCCTGGTGATGGCCATCTATCGGCATGATCCCGATACGTTGGCGCACTCTTGGCGGGTCGCCGGTCTTTGCGTTTATCTGTATAGGCGCTTGTTGGAGGAGGGGCAGCGCAAGGTGCCACTGGATGATCTCTACAGCGCTGCATTGCTGCATGATATCGGCAAGGTGACGGTACCAAGTGACTTGTTGCAGGCCCCGCGCTCATTGCAAGTGGAGGAACGTACGCTGGTGCAGAAGCATGCTGCTGAAGGGGGGAGAATGCTGCAATCCTTGCGTGGTCCACTCAAGGCGTTGGCATGCTCGTTGGCGGTATCTCATCATGAATGCTGGAATGGCTCGGGATATCCCGTAGGGTTGCCATCGCGGCTGTTGCCGCTGCATTGTCGTATCGCGGGGCTGATGGATGTCTTCGATGCGCTTGCGTCTCCCCGCGCTTACAAGCCGGGCTGGCCGCTGGATAAATTGGTGGCGTTGTTCGTGGCGCAGGCAGGCAAGCAGTTTGATCCCAAACTGATCAATAGACTGGCACCCTACTGGACGTCCTTGCTGCAAGAGCACGGTCGATTGATGGACATCACCCTCGATACCCCATCTTCCTGACGCCAGACTGATGGAAGGTTCAGGGCCCATGGGGCGTGCCGCAATGGCAAGTACCTCATCCTGAATCCTCCAGTGCAGTGATCAAACGACAAGGCCCCAACCTGAATATCCAGGTTGGGGCCTTGTCGTATTGTCGTCGTGCTTCACTCACTTCATTTCAGTTCACGCTCATACCTCATCGCCCCGATAGAGCTGGAGGCAACTAGCTGGGGGCGACTAGTAGGGGACAACTAGCAGGGGATAACTAGCAGGGTTCAGCTACAGCGCTCGCGCTTGATGGCTGCCCAGTCAGTCGTCGGGTTCTGGCGGCCGTGATTACCGGCATATGGCGCCACCTTGGGCGATTCCCAACCATCCAGCGCATTGTCTTCCAAGCGGTAGATCTCCACGCCCAGCGGGTGGCAGGTGTCCAGCGGATCGCGTGCTTCAGGGCCCCACAGGTCCACCGACAGATCACCGCCCGGACAGCAGGACATGGCACACAGGAGATCCGTCTCGGCGAAGAATTCCAAGTAGTCGCCCTTGCGCGCAGGGCAGGCCTTCATGAAGTACTTGTCTTCGCTATTCAGGCCAGTGCACTGAAAGATGTTGAGCACGTCGTGGATATCAAATTCAGTCAGGCCCCAGGGAGCGACTGCTCGCACCAGATTGGAGTGGCAGTGATGATCGAAATCCTCGCCGGTCAGCAGACGATTGACGTAAGGGTCGCAGCGAGTGCCCAGCAGGTCATGCACGCGGCCGCCGTCCTCGTCGACGCCGTAATTTGCCAGGGTGTCGTCGATAATGGTCGCCATGGGACGCAGGTAAGGTAGCGTCGACCACAGGCGGTCATAGGTGCTGACATGCGCGCGCTGCAGCTGGCGAGTCCGGGAAGCCCACATGCGTTCGCGCGGATTGTGTAGATTCCACATGTTGAAATCACCGACCTGTGAACCCTCGGTAATCTTGATACGGAACACATGGCCCGCCGGCACTTCCCAGGCCAGACCATCGCGCATGGGAACCGAATGGGTCGCCACCAGTGTGCGCCGAGCCTGGCCATCGGTCAGCCCGTCATAGAAGTCATGATCGACATCCAGGATCGAGCCCTTGGTCGCTTGATAGGCGGCAGAAACATTACTCATGGCAAGACTCCTCGTGAAATGAAACAGGGGCGGTATGGTGATTCATGCGGTCGCTTGGCAGACCGTGGGAGATGGGCGTGTCACTCATGGACTTGCTCATGCCTCCTCACGGTGCCAATGCTTCATCAGGCGATCAAAGCAGGCGCTGGCCGTCGGCTGAGTACTCATGCGACTGACGATGATCACCGCCATCAGGGCGAACAGGAAGCCGGGCACGACCTCGAACATGTCGAAGATCTCCAGTGGGCCACCGCTCAGCGGCTTCCAGATCGCGACGGTGAGTGCCCCCACCAGCAGGCCAGCGATAGCCCCGTTGCGCGTCATGCCACGCCAGAACAGCGACAGCAGGATGACAGGGCCGAAGGCGGCGCCGAATCCGCCCCAGGCATAGGACACCAGGTCGAGAATGCTGCTGTCGCGGTCGGTACCCATCACGGTCGCCAACAGGGCGATGGCGATCACGCTGGCACGACTCAGCCACACCAGTTCTTTCTGTGAGGCCTTGGGGCGGATCAGACCACGATAGATATCCTCGGCAATCGCACTGGAGCAGACCAGCAATTGGGAATCGACGGTGCTCATGATGGCCGCCAGCACGCCGGCGAGAATGAAGCCTGCCACCCATGGGTTGAGCATGATCTGGCTGAGGGTGATGAAGACACGCTCACTGTCCTTGAGCCCATCGCCCAGCTCGCCGCCGAACCAGTAGTAGCCCAGTACGCCGACCGACACGGCAGCCGCCATCGTCACGGCGGACCACAGCAGGGCAATCCGACGAGCTACCCTGATGTCCTCGCGCTTGCGAACGGCCATGAAGCGCACCACGACATGGGGTTGGCCACAGTAGCCAATCGCCCAGCCTGCCAGTGACAGCATGCCCAGCAAAGTCACGTCTTCCAGCATGCCGCCGATCGGGGCGACATCCATCGTCGCGGCTGGCGCCGCAGCGGGATCACTGAACAGCGCCACTGCCGTCATGGCTGCCACGGCACAAAGTGAGGCTGCCATCATCAGGCCCTGAATGAGGTCGGTCCACGAGGCGGCGAGAAAACCGCCGAGGAAGGTATAGCCGACGATGACCAGGGCACCCAACCACAGCGCGACGCGATAATCGATCTCGAAAATGCCCTCGAACAGTACCGCGCCACCGACCAGTCCGGCTGAGACGTAGAAGGTGAAGAACACCAGCATGACGACGGATGACAGGGTGCGCAGTACACGAGAGCGGTCCTCGAAGCGTGCTTCCAGATAATCCGGAACGGTCAGCGCATTGCCCGCCGCCTCAGTGAAGACACGGAGTCGCTCGGCAACCAATGTCCAGTTCAGATAGACGCCAACCAGTGTCCAGACTGCGATCCAGGCCTGCGAGAGGCCGCCACTGAAGATGGCGCCCGGCAGGCCCATCAACGCCCAACCACTGAGATCTGACGCGCCGGCACTCAAGGCCGCGACGCTGGGCGGCAAGCCGCGGCCACCGAGGATGTAATCCGACAGGTTGTGGGTGATGCGATAGAAGTAGATGCCGATGCCCAGCATCAGCAGCAGATAGAGTCCGAATGACAGCAGGACAGGTAGGTTCATCCAATATGGCCTCATGATGACGCAGGAGCGTCTTGTTCTTGTTGGCGGTCGTCGGTCATGCCAGCAGAGAGACTGTACGGCCGACGCCAGTGACATCTACCTTACCCATGAGTAGAATTTCTAATAACTGATAAATACTGATCCGATAGATGATTTCATATCATGTATTGAAAGGACGATATCATGCGGCCCAGCCTGTCTTCATTGAATACCTTCGAGGTCGTCTCACGACTGGGCAGCATTACTGCCGCGGCCGATGCGCTGAACATCACCCAGTCGGCCGTCAGCCATCAGATACGCCGCCTGGAGGCCGCGTTGGACGTCAGTCTGCTTGAGCGTGTCGGGCGCGGCGTGATGTTGTCAGAGGCCGGGCGCAGACTGGCGGATGGCCTGCAGGTCGGCTTTGCCAAGATCGAACAGTCAGTCGCGGAATTCGACGGTCATCAACCGCATGGGCAGCGGCGTCGACAGTTGCGCGTCAGCTGCCTGCCATCGGTGGCGGTGCGCTGGTTGATTCCAAGGCTCAACAGCTTTCGCGAATGCTGCCCCGATATCGCGGTCAGTCTGCAATACGCGGGTATCAGTGCCCGTGGCTTGCTGCCGGAGGTTGATGTGATGATCACCTGGCAGGACGAGCTGCCAGGCAAGGATGCGCAGGGATTCCGGTTGTTTTCCGGGGCCACCCAACCGGTGGCCAGCCCGCTGTACCTGGAATATCACCGCCGCCCGACCCAGCCGGCAGACCTGCTCAAGCTCGAGCTGATCCATGATCAATCGCGTCAGCCGTGGCATGACTGGTTCAACAACTGCAGCCTGTATCCCTCTCAGCTCGACAAGGGCGATCTCTATCAGGACTTCAGTCTGCTGAGTGCCGCGGTGGTTGCGGGCCAAGGCGTTGCTCTCTGCCCGCCGCGCTTGATTCGCAAGGAGCTGGAAGACGGCACCCTTGAGTGCCTGTTCGACATGGCCGCCAATCAACAGCGCGCCTATTGGCTGTTCCATCACGCGCAGCCAGCTCAGCACGTGCAGCAGTTCTGTGACTGGATGCGTGAGCAGATCGCGGCCGAGGGCGAGGAGGTGGATAGAGGCGTCATCACCCTAAGCCGCTAGCCACTGACATCGCACTTGAGCCATCGTCGAAAGAGACGAGAAAGCCCCACCGAGAGACTCGGCAGGGCTTTTATTCAGCAAGGCATCAGGTCGTAACCTGTGTCGTGATCTGCGACGCGAACTGGCGAGACCGTCAGCCGTTGAGTATCCCCAACCAGCCCCATAATCCCAGTAGCGCCGCCAGCAGCACCGGCGGTGTCAGTATCAGGCCGACCTTCATGTACTGCCCCCAGCTGATGTGGTGGCCTTTCTGATCGAGCACATGCAGCCACAGCAGCGTGGCGAGACTGCCGATCGGGGTGAACTTGGGGCCCAGATCATTGCCGATCACGTTGGCGTAGACCATCAGCTCCCGCGTCGTGTCACTGACCTGCTGTGCACTCAGGTGATCAATGGCGAGTGCGCCGATCAGCGTGGCAGGCATGTTGTTCATCACCGAGGCGGTGATAGCCGCCAGTACACCGGTGCCGAGAGTGGCGATCAGGCTGCCTTGACTCGCAAGCCAGGCAAGAATGTCGCTGGCGTGGTCGGTCAGGCCGGCATTGCCCAGCCCGTAGACCACCAGATACATGCCCACTGAGAACAGTACGATCTGCCACGGTGCCCCGCGCAGTACTGGTCCGAGGGCTATGACTGCGTCGCCCGAGCCCAGCCAGCGCCCGGCAATGGCCAGCAGTGTCAAGGCAGCGCTGCCCGTGACGACGCACAATGGTACGCCCAGCGGGGCAGTGACGAAGTAGGCGATCAACAGCACGCCCAGCAGCGGAAAGGCCGCGCGGAACACCTGGGGGTCCTTGATGGCGCTCGACGGTGCCTCGAGCTTCTCAAGCGTATAGTGCGAGGGCAACTCCTTGCGGAACATCAGCCACAGCACGATCAGCGTGGCGGCCAGCGCGATAAGATCGACCGGCACCATCACGGCGGCGTAATGCGTGAAGGAGATATCGAAATAGTTGGCACTGACGATGTTGACCAGATTCGAGATCACCAGCGGCAGGCTGGTGGAGTCGGCCACGAACCCGGTGGCGATGATGAAGGCTAGCGATGTGGCAGCGCTGAACTCCAGACGCACCAGAATCGCGATCACGATCGGCGTGAGCAGCAGGGCCGCGCCATCATTGGCGAAGAAGGCTGCGATCACCGCACCCAGTAGCACGATCAGCGGGAACAGCTTGCGTCCATTGCCGCCGCCCCAACGCGCGACATGCAGTGCCGCCCAGCTGAAGAAGCCCGCCTCATCGAGGATCAGCGAGATGATGATCAGCGCCACGAAGGTGAAGGTGGCGTCCCACACGATATCCCACACCACCAGTACATCCGGCAGATTGACCACGCCGCAGGCCAGCGCGACCACGGCGCCGCCCAGGGCGCTGGTGCCGATCCCCAGCCCACGTGGCTGCCAGATCACCAGTGCCAGCGTGATGGCGAAGATTGTCAGGGCAAGCATGACGTTTCCTTGTCGAGAGTGGAGGAAGAACTCGAGGGCATCAGATCGCGGATTGATTGACGCGTTTCGAGACGTCTTCGGCGCTCTCGACCCGCTCCGAATAGCGCTCGGTCAGATAGGCGCTGCGGTCGCGGTTCATCCAGGTGAACTTCATCAGCTCTTCACAGACATCGACGATGCGCAGATAGAGCGGCGACAGGCGCATGCGGCCCGTCTCATCGAATTCATTGAAGGCCTTGGGCACGGATGACTGGTTGGGGATGGTCAGCATGCGCATCCAGCGACCCAGAATGCGCATCTGGTTGACACTGTTGAAGCTTTGGCTACCACCGCTGACTTGCATGACGGCCAGGGTCTTGCCTTGGGTCGGGCGTACACCGCCGAGCGAGAGCGGAATCCAATCGATCTGAGCCTTCATCACCGAGGTCATTGCACCGTGGCGCTCCGGGCTCGCCCACAGCATGCCCTCGGACCACTGAGCCAGCTCGCGCAGCTCCTGCACCTTGGGATGATCGGCCTCGCAGTCATCCGGCAATGGCAGGCCGGCCGGCGAGTAAAGGCGCACCTCGGCGCCGAATGCGTGCAGCAGGCGCGCCGCTTCCTCGGCGGCAAAGCGCGAGAAGGAACGCTCACGCAGGGAGCCGTACAGCACCAGTATGCGCGGTGCATGACGCGGTGCATCCGGCCCGACCAGGCGCTCGATCTCCAGCGGTCGCCAGTGCTCGGCGTCGATATTGGGCAGGTCGGCCAGCGCCGCTTTCATCTCTTCTGTCATCGTGTCGCTCATGTGCTCAGGGGTGTATGAATTCATTGCTCAAGCCTTGGGAGCATGGACGACGTCGCCGTCTTCCTTGGTGTATTGCGCGACCGGATTGTCCAGCAACGCCAGTACTGCTTCAGATGGGCGACACAGGCGGGTGGCTTCGGGCGTCACCACGATGGGGCGGTTGATCAGGATCGGGTGGGCCATCATGGCGTCGATCAGCTCGGCATCGCTCAAGGCGGGATCATCCAGTTCGAGCTCCTCAAAAGGCGTGCCCTTGCGGCGCAGCAGCGGGCGCGGTCCTCCGCCCATGGCGTCGATCAATGCTTCCAGCGTCTCGCGCATCGGGGGGGTGACCAGATACTCGATCACCTCTGGTGTCTCGCCGGAGGCCTTGAGCATGGCCAGCACATTGCGTGACGTACCGCAGGCCGGATTGTGATACATCGTGATCTTGCCGGAAGAACGGGCGGAATCAGTCATCGTTGTCAGGCTCCTGAGAAGCACAGGGGGTGGGAGAGACGCTGCAGTCGGGCACGGTGAGCGAGGCCAGTAGTGGGTCGCAGACCACCGAGGAGCCAGCGCAGCAGTCGCGTACCAGAAACTGCACGGTGGCGAGCATGTGCTCGAGGTTGGCGCGGTAGATCAGTGAACGGCCTTCGCGCTGGGAGTGGATCAGTCCGGCGCGGCTCAATACACCCAGATGCGTCGAGAGCGTGTTGTGGGGGACCTCGAGACGACGGGCGATCTCGCCGGCCGGCAGTCCCTCTGGCTCATGGCGTACCAGGAGGCGAAACGTGTCCAGGCGCGTGGCCTGGGATAGCGCCGCGAAGGTATCCAGCGTGGCCTGCGGGTCGACTGCGGTGGGTACGGTATTGATATTCATGTCCATATGTCGGGATATATCGACATGATAGTCACTATCGTGATGTTTTCAAGTGGAAAGCGTTCAAGTAGGGATCTTTCAAGTGCAGGCCCTTCAGGAGCAAGGCTTTCAAGCTCAGGGCTGAAGCGTTCAGTTCTGATGTGCCAACTTCTCCAGCATCCGCATCCGCTTCAGTACCGGCCTCTGATCCAGCAGGGCTTGAAATGAGAGTGCGGGTCCTGGAGTAAGAGCCCTGGAATGCCATGTGCTGGCCTTGTATCTCCAAGTGCTTGCTTCCTCGAAGACCCGCAGGCTGTCAAACGGTGGTTGGTGATGAGATAGGGGAGTGTGAGCCGGGATCCTCACGCCCATCTGCACGCCATGCACGTACGCTAGCCGCGTAAATCAGGCATTTGCCCGACAGTGTTGGTAGCATGTGCGCCATTGGCTACACGACAAAGGAAATGGCGCGATGGAAATGGTGTTGCAGGTGATAGGTGGGTTGGTGCTGACCGTTGGCGTGTTGCTGACAGCGGTGCCGGAGCTTGTGAACCGGTTCAAGGGGCCAGGCGATACCCCACTCCAGGTTCCCAAGGAACGCCATGCCGCGATTGCACGACGCATTCGCTGGGGCTGGCTGATCGCGGTGGGGTATCTGTTGATGTATCCGCCGATTGGTCTTGGCTGGCTGCCGATACTCTTGACGCTCGCGGTGGCGGGTATCGCCGGCATCATGACCGCGCGTCTGATGGGCCTGATGCTGGATGGTCTCGACATGCGTCATCTGTTCCGCTTTGCCGCGGAATCGCTGATTCTGGGCGGGCTGTGGACATGGTTCGTCAAGTTGTCTGCCTGACATTGACGTAGCGTTGCTGTCCATCAGTGGTCACGTGATTCGTCTTTCAAGCCCCGGCCTTCGCCGGGGCTTTTTCTTGATGCGAGTCTTGATATACGTATTTATGCAAGTATGGGTACATGTAAACCGATACTTCACGGAGTTCCATGATATCTCTCTCTGACAATGATCGCGCAGCGCCGGTACTGGTCACAGGGGCGACCGGCTATGTCGCGGGTCAACTAGTGCGACGATTGCTCGAAGAAGGGCTGACAGTCCATGCCGCCGTGCGGGATCCGAGTGATCACAAGCGTCTGGCGGCACTGAAGGCACTGGAAGACAGCTTGCCGGGCAAGCTGCGCGTCTTCGCCAGTGATCTGCTCGAGCAAGGCTCTTACGCCGAGGCGATGGCGGGATGTCGCGTGGTCTTTCACACCGCCTCGCCCTTCGTGGTCAGTGTCGAGGATCCCGAGCGCGATCTGGTGCGGCCAGCAGTGGAGGGCACTCGCAACGTGCTCCAGGAGGCCAATCGTCAGAGCAGTGTCGAACGCGTGGTGCTGACCAGCAGTTGTGCTGCCATATACAGTGACAATGCCGATGCGCTGGACACCCCGCGTGGCTGTTTCGACGAGAGTGTCTGGAATACCACGGCGTCGCTGACACACCAGGCCTACTCCCACTCCAAGACGCTGGCGGAACAGGCCGCCTGGCAGATCGCCGAGCGGCAGTCGCGCTGGCGGCTGGTGGTGATCAACCCCTCGCTGGTGCTTGGCCCCGCGATCAGCGATGACACGCACGGCGAATCCTTCGGCCTGATGACGCAGCTCTGTGACGGCACGCTCAGGATAGGCGCGCCGGATTACGGCATGGGCGTGGTGGATGTGCGTGATGTCGCCGAGGCGCATCTGGCCGCGGGATTTTTGCCCACGGCTACTGGGCGTCATCTGGTCGCCGGGCACTCCTCAAGCTTCATTGCGCTGGGGCGCCTGTTGAGTCATCACGCCGGCCCGCAATATGCGATTCCCACTCGCCAGTTGCCCAAATGGCTGGTGTGGCTGGCGGGCCCGCTGGCCAACAGGGCGGTGACCCGCAAGATCGTCTCACGCAACGTGGGGCATGCCTTCGTGTTCGACAACACTCGCAGCCGTGAGCAGCTGGGACTGGTCTACCGGCCCCTCGAGACGACGCTGCACGACATGTTCGATCAACTGGAGGCCAGCGGCCGCCTGTCGTGACCGTCAGCTTTTGCACGTCAGCGACGTCGCAGCGGCTCCAGCAGGGCATTCAATCCGTTGTGATCTATCTCGTGCATCAGCGCCAGCAAGCGACCTATCTCGCCTTGCGGAAATCCCTTGCGCGCAAACCAGCCCAAGTAGTCGCCGGGCAGGTCGGCAATCAAGCGTCCGGCGTACTTGCCATAGGGCATCTGGCGGGTCGTCAGTTTCTGCAGGTCTTCGGGGCTCATCCAGTGACTCTCATTCCACTCGGTTAAGGACGGTCTGGTCAGTTGCAGGTGCCATTCTGGCACAGCTGTGATGCAACGGTTGGGTTTTGCTCCGGCACCGCCATGTCCTGATCATACTCATGACACGGAGTGACTCATGTCCCGCGACTATCAGAACCTCGAGCAGCTACCCCTCGCCGGAGAATGGCGTAACGGCCGAGCCGGCAGGACGCTTGAGGTGGTGGACCCCTTCGATCAGAGCTCGCTGCTCTCGATTCCCATGGCCAATGCCGAGGATCTCGATGCCAGCTATCGCAGGGCGCGTGATGTCCAGCCTGACTGGGCTCTGACACCGGCAAGCGAGCGCGCTGGCGTGATGCACAAGGTGGTGGAGCTGATGGACGAGCGACGCGAGGAGTTGCTCGGCTGGCTGGTGCGTGAGTCGGGCAGTACCCGCCTCAAGGCTCAGGCGGAACTGGCGGCGGCCCGTGCGATCACGCTGGAGTCCGCCGCGATGGCCAATCGCGTGGCCGGGATGGTGATGGAGGCTCAGGTGCCGGGCAAGGAGAGCCGTGTCTTCCGCAAGCCGTTGGGTGTCATCGGCATCATCAGCCCGTGGAATTTCCCGCTGCATCTGACCCAGCGTTCCCTGGCGCCGGCACTGGCACTTGGCAACAGCGTCGTCATCAAGCCGGCCAGTGATACTCCGCTGACCGGCGGCCTGCTGCTGGCCAGGCTCTTCGAGGAGGCGGGTCTGCCTGCCGGCGTCTTGAGCGTGGTGGTCGGTGCCGGCAGCGAGATCGGCGATGCCTTCGTGGATCACGAAGTGCCGCGGCTGATCTCCTTTACCGGTTCCACCCAGGTGGGCAAGGGTATCGGCAGGCGCGCCGTTGGTGGTGATCATCTCAAGCAGGTTGCCCTGGAGCTGGGCGGCAATAGCCCCTTCGTGGTGCTTGACGATGCGAACATCGAGCAGGCGGTGGACGCCGCTCTGGTCGGCAAGTTCCTGCATCAGGGGCAGATCTGCATGGCCATCAACCGCATCATCGTCGATGCGTCGGTCCATGACGCCTTCGTCGATCGCTTCGTGGCGCGTGCCCGTGAGCTGAAGGTCGGCAACCCCGCACAGGACGATACCGTCATCGGGCCGATCATCAATGCCAAGCAGCGTGATGGTCTGCTCGAGATGATCGAGACCGCCAAGGGCGAGGGCGCCAAGGTGATGCTTGAGGGCGAGGCGCAGGGTCAGCTGGTGCCGCCGCATGTGTTCACCGATGTCACCAATGACATGAGTCTGGCGCAGAACGAGATCTTCGGCCCGGTGGTCGGCATCCAGAAAGCCCGTGATGAAGCGCATGCGCTGGAACTTGCCAATGGCACCGAATATGGTCTCTCAGCCTCCGTCTTCACCGCGGATATCGCACGCGGCGAGCGCTTCGCGCGTCAGGTCGAGGCGGGCATGGTGCACGTCAATGACATGCCGGTGAATGATGATCCACGCGCGCCCTTCGGTGGCGAGAAGAATTCAGGCCTCGGGCGCTTCAATGGCGACTGGGTGCTGGAGGAATTCACCACCGACCAATGGGTCAGTCTGCAGGTCGAGCCTCGCCAGTATCCGTTCTGATCTCTCTTATCTGTAGTTGATGCATGACAAGCAACGCCCCGCTCAGCCTGATGCCTGAGCGGGGCGCTTTTGATGGTGAGGAATGCTGACAAGGCATGATGGGCCGAGCAGGCAACAAAGCCAGCTGAGTGTCCGCTGATGGCCGGACGCCGAAATTTAGATTATGTTGATGGAGTAGTTTTGGAAGCTGGCGACCCAAAGCGGACATGCCGGCAAAGGCTGCATGCGCTATGAAAGGCAGGAATACTGTTGATTTGTACTTAATTCTATATCTTCTAACAGCATGAGATATGCTGCGATTACGTAGCATAATATTATTGAGTACACTTGTGCTATCAAGTGAGATATCAAGCATACCACATAATAAAAGTGTTAGGTTATTATCATGTCTATTGAAACTCTGCGGAATCGCATAGCTCAGCTGGAAAAAGAGAAGGCTAACCTCGAAAAGTCGCTGAGCCGAGAACGGGAAAGTGCACGAAAAAAACAAACTGAGATTACACAAGTATCACGCTCGATCAATAAGAATACGTCGTTGAGCATGCTGTCTTCTAAACAGCGTCAGATTGAGTTAAAGCAAAAGCAATTGAGTGCATATGAGAAGAAGGCAGCTGATTTTCAGACCAAAGTCGCTAACAAGACTTCGGAAATTTTGAGAAAACTCAGCGAGGTGGATAGGGCCGAAAAACAGGCACAGCGACATAGCGCACAGGATGAAAAAAGACGGCAAGACAAACAGATTCGTCACTCGAAGCAGGTCACAAGGGAGCTTGAACGTCAGTCGCAAATTCACAACCAGTTGTCGTCAACACCAATTATTGTGAAATTTGAAGACTTACCAGAGAAAATTAACGTTCTATTTATTGCATCGAACCCAAAGGATCAAACACAGCTAAAGCTGGATGAGGAAATTCGAGCTATCACCAGAAAAATCCGGGAGTCAGAGTACCGAAATGCGGTTGAGCTAAAGGCAATTTGGGCCACACGTCCGCATGACCTGCTGCAGGCACTCAACGAGCATAAACCAACAGTTGTGCATTTCAGTGGTCATGGTTCTGATCAAGGAGAACTCGTTCTTCAAGATGACTCTGGGAGTACTAAATTAGTTTCACTTCAATCCATTGTTGAACTTTTCAAGGTGATGGCTTCAGGGATTGAGCTTGTGGTATTCAACGCGTGCTATTCCCATTCTCAGGCTGAGGAAGTGGCAAATCATGTCAAAGCGGTAATAGGCATGAGTGATTCTGTCGGAGATGAGGCCGCTCGCGTATTCGCCGCTCAGCTCTATTCAGCAATTGGGTTTGGAAAAACCGTTCACGAGGCCTTTGAACAAGCAAAAGTAGCACTTCAACTTGAAGGAATTCAGGAAGAAAATATTCCTGAGCTGTTCGTGGCTGATGGAGTCGATACTAATAGCTTGATCCTTGTGCAACCACAAACCTAAAGAAGTCGTTGCAACAGACGTTTGACTCGTTGCTTTTTACTACTACAAAAGCAGGCATTCTTTAAATGCCGCTATGTTATATCGTTAACTGGTGCTAAATTTAGTGATAATAGATAACCGAAATGAGAGTTGTATGAATTATATTTTTCTCGATACGTGTGTTTTGCTGGATATTTCTACGAAAAGAAGTGATCTCCCTCTTGTATCTGCACTAGAGATGCTATTGAGTTCGAATAGCGTAAAATTAGTTTTGGCTGACCTGGTTGTTGAGGAGTATGAGCGAAATAAGGATAGTGTGGCGAAGAAAACTACACAACGCTTGTCCCAAGAGTTCAAGCAGGTCAAGGCTGTGGTAAATGAGTTTGCTGGTGAAAAGCAAGCGGCAACGATAAGCGTTCTAAATGATATCAATGCAAGGCTACCTCTTTTAACCGAAGCGAATTATTCAACTATTCGAAGAGTTGAAAGGCTGATCGAGTCGGCGGTGGTAACTGCAGTTAGTGAGCGTTCAAAAATTGCTGCAGTCCATCGTGGACTAGAAAAAAGAGCGCCGTTTCATATAAGCAAAAACTCTGTTGCAGACGCCGTCATCATTGAACAGTTTTTCGAGTTTATGTGTAGCTTGAATAGCGGCTATGATACTTGCATTTTTGTTACCCATAATCATAACGACTTTTCCTCGAAAGATCATCGTAAACCCCATTCGGATTTTGACGAGATATTTGCATATTCGAACTCTTGCTATTTTAATAGTCTAGTCTCCGCTATTGACTACTTCGATTCTGACTTGCTTGCCGAAGTCGAGTTCGAGCATGACTTTTCAGAAGAAACCAGAGGATTGAGAGAAATATTGGACTCTATGGATGAGTTGGTCGATAAGGTCTGGTATAATCGTCATCAAAACCGTATATGGCTCATCGACAATGGTAGAGTTGAAATCGTACCTAAGGGAACTAAGCGCTATGGCTCAGATATAATTCATGAGGATGTTCTTCAAGGCGCTATTAAATCAGCTGAACGCATTCAAGGAAAGTATGAAGATACAGGCCCGTGGAGTGACTTTGAGTGGGGGATGCTCAACGGGAAGTTATCAGCTCTGCGTTGGGTACTAGGTGATGAATGGGATATGTTGGACACGTAAGCTAAAAGCATTGCAGTGGTCAACTAATTTCGGATAGTAAATTGAGTATTCCTTCCGCTTGTGGCCGGGCGCGGCATAAATAGATGGCCGTACAATAGCAAGATGCTTTTCGCGTAAAAATCCAGCATGCGATTTATACCCTCTAATACTCGAAAAAGTGCTCAGATAGAATTAATATTTCCCGTGATTCAAACTTTACTGCTGAGCATGGAATAAACCATTAGATAAGCATCAACGTCCGCTTCTGGCCGCAAGCGGCCCCGCCTACCATCCCTCCTGCGGGCAGTGGAATGATTTAGTCCTCGGTTTCACGAGCCAATATTCCATAGTCTCGGCACCATACTCTTCTTTCCACGCTTTCAGAGTCTTTTGGTTGCCATCGCGTGTCTAAATGACCTCTCCGGTATTTGGGTTTTTGTAGATTTTCAACTTGAGCTTGGTGCGACCGGTGTTTGTCGCTCTACCAGTCTTAGCGGCAGCGAGAGCGGAAATACTGGGCGAGGTCGTCGAGCAGGCTGGCGAGGAGAGATATCTCGCCGGGACTGACTGGCATCCTGTGCAGATAGCCAATGGCGGGAATGGGGCTCAGCCAGACGGCTTGACGCATTTGCCGCCTGACAGGCACGCAAGGCGACCGTGACAGAGAGGCACTGCCCAGGCGGATATGAGGATCAGGGGCTGAAGTAGGTGCGTGCGCTGGCCAAGCGCCTTCACACCCTCTGACCAGAGGTATGCACTTGCAGAAGGGGCACGTTACCTCAGCCAGCACTGTGGTGTCCCCCGCAATAATGTCGCACCCCAAGCTCCGCCTGGTGGCGTATCAATGACTGATCAGAGAGACGCTACCCAGCCAGGCAAGCCTGAGTGCCAGCAATGACAGCGCCCATTTGAACAGGCCATCGAAGTGCCGGTTGGAGACACGATCCAGAAAACGCAGTCCGAGGCGGGTACCGATCAGGCCCGCACCGATCATCAGCACGATTAGGGGCAACCACTCATGGAAGAGAAACCCTGCCATGCCGAAGATGAACGCCTTGGTCAGATGCTGCGCGACCATGCAGGCCGCGAAGGTCGCCACCTTGGTGTGACGCTCGCCGCCGCCTTGCTTGATGAAGCTCGCGACCAGTGGGCCGCTGGCCCCGATCAGACTCGAAAGGAAAGTCGTGATGGCACCGGCGATCAAGGTGCCTGTGCGGCTCAGAGCCCGCTTGGGCAGTGCCGGCCCCCAGCAGGTGAACAGCACGAACAGCGCAATGGAAAGCTCCAGCACCCCCTCAGGCAAGCGGATCAACACCCAGGCCGCGACCAGCGCACCCAGCGCCACACCGGGCAGAAAGGCCAACAGACGGCGCATGTCGATATGGCGCCATGTCATCGCCATACGCCCGCCGTTGGACCCAAGCTGCACCATGCCATGCACCGGAATCAAGGCGGTGGCAGGCATCAACTGCGCCATGAACATGATCAGCAGAGTGCCACCGCCGACCCCGACAGCCGCAGACAGCGCGGAGGTGGCAGCAGCCAGCAGGATCAACGCGAAGACGATGGGCAGCGAGAGCGGGAAATGCTGCGCGAGACCATCAAGCAGGCTTGCGAGGTAGGGAATATCGGCGGGATTGGCGGGCATTACGGGCATCCTGTGCAGATAGCCAATAAAGATGGATAGGGTCTCAGGCAGACGACATGATGCATGACCTGCCTGATAGGCGTGCAAGGCTACCGTGAGCAGGCGGCGCTGCACAGAGTGCAACCTACATCAGAGTACCGCTTTTAAATTTGCTTTTGGGATTGGTTTCAGAGGTTTTTCTTCAAGGTAAGTTTCTAAGATTGCTATAATTGAGCTAAATTCCATGCTAATAGTGTGAGTTTACCGTTGGTTTAGATTAACACCCATGTTAATAAAGGATGATCATTATTTTATAGGTTAAAGTGTGGCAGTTGTTGTCTAATATGATGTCAGAGTAGATGAAATAACAGCCAAGGATCAAAACTAAGGGTATTCTTTCTGCGTGTAGAGATACTAGTGTTCTAAGGTGATATTATTTAAGGCGGCTATGGAACTGTCTAATAGCTTTTGGGCTGCTATCATAAGCAAGTGGGAGCTAAAGGTCCTTAGAATTCCTGATCGTCTATTTTCTGTGCTGATCTTAGTAACTTATATTTAGTGTGGTGTGCACCGCTATAACGTAGTTAAATATGATGGATGTTTTTCCAATGTCAGATGTGTTTGATTAATTTATACTGAATTCATTGAGGTAATTTTTCCATGATTAAAGATTGGGTGCGGTACAATGATATAGAAGAAAAAAGAGAAGGTTACTATGTAAGTTATTCTCCGGTTTTTACCGGTGAAGAATTTGCTGTGCTAAAAACTCATATATACAAATCCGAATTAGTCGAAGATGCTAAAAATATCGCTGAAATGGAATTGAAGTGTTGGATTAAAAGATACCCAGTGCCTGTTATGGTATTAGTAAAGAATCTGACAGATGTTGATCTGGGAATCAAGGGTTTAACTGGTGAAAACTACTTGTTAGGATACCCGACAAAAGACGGAGTCTATCATAGTTGGGGAGACTATCCAGAAGATCATAAGCCAAACGTTAACCTGTCTAAAGATAATCTGGCTGAAATATATTCAAACTTACCTTGCAAAACAAGTGCCCAGATTAACGAAGAGCTTGGTCAAAAGGCGTTAGAAGTAAAAGCAGCGCGCATAGTTTTGGTTTTATGGCTTTGTGTAATTCCATCACTGATTGCATATTTAGGGTGGTCGAATCCTATCGTATCTTCGATGGCTTTTGGCTATAGCTTGTATATGGCAGCAAGAAAAGGTCTTGAACTGTGGGGCGTGAAGCATAGATCTCCTCAAGATATCGAGAACGAGAAAGAAAAGCAGCTTAAAGAACACCATCATTATCACTGTAAAATAAATCCGGATGCATTTCTTAAACTTAAGGCTGAAAATTTCAGAAAAGAGAGAACAGATGAAGAGAAGGCAAAAATTGAAAGCATGCATAACTAAAGATTTTCTTAATTGGCTTCAGACTTACGGCCCTCCATGGGCGCTAGGCGGGCATCCTGTGCAGATAGCCAATAAAGAGAGGGAATGGGGGGCTCAGGCAAGACAGTCGACATGATGCATGACCTGCCTGGCAGGCGTGCAAGGCTACCTTGAGCAGGCGGCGCTGCACAGTATTGCCTTTAGGACATGTGTGGGCCCATCCAGGGTGGCATTGTCTGCAAAGTCTCCGCTGATGAATGAACTGGTGATGCAACGTCAGGAAAGAAGTGCCAGTAATGAAAAGCCCCTCTGACCGTCATGGGCCTGAGGGGCTTCAGTCTTCTACGTCATGCCAGACAGGATGAATCAGGCCGGTGAAGAGGCCTCGACCCGCTCCGCGCGCTCGGCACGCTTGAGCATGCGATAGCGTGAGCGCACCTCGTCACGTTCCAGGTAGCAGCCCTGCAGCCAGCGGCTGCCGCTGTCGCCTTCGAAGGCATCGCGGGCGTGCAGCAGGCGGCGATTGTCGAAGATGACCATGTCACCCGGAGTATAAGTGAAGCGCATGGCAAAGCGCGGTTCACGCAGCATGCGCTGTAGCGTCATGAGTGCTTCATAGGCAGTTTCGGTCTGATCGAAGGGGGCCGTCATCGGGCCACGCAGGAAGTCAGCGATCCGGACTTCCAGTAACTCTCCCGCCTGACCCAGCACGATCATCGGGGAATACCAGACATGGTCGGTATTGCGCGAGGTGTTTGCATAGCGCCAATGTATCGTGGTGAGCGTCGCGTAAGCCTCAGGATGCTCTTCCTTCATGGCGGTGGCGATGGCAAAGCCATCCATCATGACCGCCATGCCGCCTTCCACGCTGTTCTCGATGCAGTACAGGCACTGCAGGCCCGGCTGATATTCACGTGTCGGCAGGTCGACATGCGGCGGCAGCGCGATGGAGGTATAGGCGTTGGAATCCGGGTTCTGGATGGCACGCACGTTGAAAAGATGCCCGAAGTTGGTCGACCGGATCGAACCGATACGCTCGGCGACCTTTTCAATGGCGCCTTCTTCTGCCGGTAGATTGCGCAGGCGTACCAATCCCTTGCCGAGCAGCTCATGCAGCGTCGGATTCAGGATGTCAGCCTCTTCCTTGCTACCGTGTTCAGCACCGGCCAGTGTTGCGGCATCGATGGTGGGTGGCTGCTGGAGTTGCTCGCCATTCCAGAGAGATACTGGGGGAAGTTCTGATGGCAGCAACTGCTGATTGTCGTAATCATTGGTGCGCAGGAACCCCGGATGAAAGCGCAGGCGACGATCTTCTGGCGTGAACAGCACCGACAGTGCTCCCTTGTCATCAATGCTGGCCTCGGCGATTTCCGGCCAGGCGGGAATCAGGGAAAGGTCCAGGATTCTCTCGCGCGTCGCCGGATTGATCGTGGAGTCATCGGCAGCATTCTCACGCAGCCAGACACTGTGATAACGGCTCACGCGACCGTCACTCCAGGTCACGCTGAGTTGACGCGCTTCATGGCTCACGCTCACCAGAGTTTCATCGATCGGCCAGCTATCGTAATCAGGTGTCTTGGGCAGTGACATGCTGAGCTCCTTTCTGTCGTGTAGGTAAATTCCCTACACATGGTGGCAGCTCTGATCAGCCTTTATTGTGCCCAATTCGACCATGACTGTGCTCAATTCGACATATGAGCCACTTCTTGTCTTGGCGACTTGCGCTCCCAAGGAATTCAATGGCTCAGCACTCAATGGCTCAGGGGTGTACACGCGGGGACTGGCGGCGCGCCTGTGATGGAGTGATGCCAAATCGACGTCGGAAGGCACGCGAAAAACTCGGGTGAGAGGTAAAGCCGCACGCTAGTGCAATATCAGTGATGCTATGGCGGGTATCGTGCAGCAGGCTGCGCGCATGGACCAACCGCCGCTCGGCTTGAAAGGCTTGAGGCGTACATCCCACCCCATGGTGAAAACGACGTTCCAGCTGACGCCAGGAAAGGCCCAGTTCCTGGGCCAGTGCCTGAATGCTCAGAGGGGCTTCAAGCTCACTTTCCATCCTCATGATGGCGCGCCTCAGAAGTGGGTCTGCCAAGTCTTCAGACTGCTGACTGAACCCCCGCTGTCGGCTGGCAGGCAATCGCCCCTGGTCATGAATCAGCTGTTCGCGCACTGCGCGATACAAGGCATGGCCATGTTTACGCCGAATCAACTCAAGACTCATATCGATGGCCGCGCTGCCGCCGGCACAATAGAAGCCGTCCTCGCTGATCTCGTAGAGAGATTCCACTGCGTCCACATCGTCAAAGCGCTGCGAAAATTCCGGCAGGCTCTCCCAATGCAAGGTGACGGTCTTTTCGGTCAGGAGCCCTGCGCGCGCCAATACAAAGCAGCCGGTATCAATACCTCCTATCTGGCACTCGGTATGTGATAGCTGTTGAAGCCAACTAAGCGTTGCATCTTCAAGCTGAGCCTCGGGGGCGAAGCTTGTACAGACAATCAGGCTATGTACGTCAGGCAGCTCATCTCGCGCCGTATCTACGGGAAGTGCCATGCCATTGGAAGCCGTAACGGGAGTGCCGTCCTGGCTGGAAAGTGTCCACTGGTACAGGCGAGACCCACGCAGGCGGTTAGCAATACGTAGCGGTTCAATCATCGAGAAGAGTGCCACCATGGCAAAGCCAGGCAGCAATAAAATACCCAGATGCTGGACAGTATTGGAAGGCGGGTTAGTGAGGGAATTGTGGTCGAGTGAGTCGTGTGAGGGCATGACGTTCAGGTGACAAATGGGTAAGGGTAGCGCTGACCTTAGCCTTTTCATCACCTGAGTGCGAGGAGGGTGTCGCAGTGGACCGGTGTGGCGCATCTCGCGTTCTGTCACAGCATCTTGAGGCAGTTGCGGCCAGCTTCCTTGGCGGCATACATGGCTTCGTCTGATCGGGCAATCAATTCATCACGCGACGATACATCTTCTGGAGTTGCCATCGTCAGGCCGATGCTCAGCGAGATGGGGAGTATGCGGCCGTTGTGTTCGATCTGACTGTCTTTCACGGCTTGGCGCAATAGATTGATGCGGGTCGCGGCATCACTTGTCAGAGCGTCAGGCAGGATGGCCAGGAATTCCTCGCCGCCCCAGCGGGCCAAGGTGTCAGTAGGCAACAGGAAGTCGTGACTCAAGGTTGCCAGATGCTGGAGAGCCAGATCACCTGCATCGTGGCCATGTTGGTCATTGATCTGTTTGAAGTGATCAAAATCCAGCAATGCCACACAGACGGTTCCTGTGCTCTGAGCGAGAGTGGCCAGACATTCATCCAGCACTTTCTGAGCATGACGCCGGTTGGCGAGTCCCGTCAGAGGGTCGGTGATCGCGACCTTCTCGAGTGCCTTGTGTGCCTCTTCCAACGCCTTTATGTCATTGAATCTCGCCACTTCATGACCTGCCCACAGGGCGATCAACCGCACCAATTCGACATCCTGCTGCGTGAATGGCGCCACGGTATCGGCACTTGAGAAGTTGAAGGTGCCATAGCGCTCACCATCGACGATGACCGGGGCTCCGATATAGGCCTCGAGGTTGAAACTGGCATAGCAGGGGTGATGGCGGATTTCGCTCTTGCCCACGTTGTGGAACGCTTGAACGTTGTCAGCCTTGTAGACGTGATCACAATAGGTCTCACTGAGCGAAAAGCTCAAGCCGGGTGTCAACAATCCTTCGGGATGGCAGGCGCGTTGAACAACATATTGGTCCCCATCAATTCGGCTGAAAATGCCGATCGGCAATCCGAAGTGCGCACATCCCAGATGCAACAGCGCATCGATACGGTCATCAAAATCCAGATCTCGAGAGGATGTGATGGCATGCAGGCTGTGAAGTGTCTGCTCTGTAGTGACGCGCCGAGAAACATCACGAATGAGCCCGAACATGAATACGCTGTCACTGTCGGGGTCCTTGATGGGGCCGCCAACGGTCTCACCATAAAAGCTCGCACCGTTCTTGCACAGATAACGAATCACCGTGCCTTCGCTATTCAGTGCCCCCTTTTCATTGAAGCGAAGCGAACCCTGGCGCTTGAATTCATCAGCATTCAGGTAGAGGCGTTGGGTGGGCTGCCCGATGACCTCTTCCAGGGAATAGCCAAAAGCATCCTCTGCGCTGGCATTCATGTAGGTGATATTGCGCTGCGCATCAGCCATCAGAATGATGTTGTCGATCTGGCCCAGCATCTGGCCCAGCAGTTTCTGTATCATGTCAAAGCTGGGCATGGTGTCACTCCTTGTGTCATGCCATATGGCGTTTATCATCACTTCCCATGTGCCAAGAGGGAGAAGTCCTGCCCCTCGCGCTTCATATTATCGTATGAGATTGAGACAAGTGTTGGTAACTACGTCCTTCAGCGTACGCCTATTCAACGAATTATCGAGGTGTCACTGTGCCTGACGTCTGCAAGACGGGTAGCGAGATTGCTCCGCCAAGCCGTGATGCCACGCCTTGTGATGTGAGGCCAATGACGCATCATGGCTTCCTGCTGACGCGCCATTGGCAGGATACCACTAGCGGAGTGGTGGTCAGCTTCTGGATACGCACTCACGAGGCGGCGATTCATGTGCAGTGTGACCCTCAAGAGGTGGTGGCCTTTCTCCCGGCAGCACAGGAGGAAAAGGCGCGCGGTGTCATCGCTGAGGCATTGCTGACGGAGCGGGAGGTGGCGCTACGCTCACTGACACTGGAAGATTTTCAGCATCGTCCCGTTGTCGGGCTCTATTGCCGGCAGTATCGCGTACTGGGAAAACTGGTACGTCAGCTGAAAGCCCGGGGTGTCGATGTCTACGAAGCCGACGTTCGTCCCCCAGATCGTTTTCTGATGGAGCGCTTCATCACGGCTGGCGTGAGTGTGCAGGAGAGCCATCTCGACAAGGGTGTCATCCTCGGTGCTCGACTCAAACCCTTGAACGATTTCCGGCCGCCGTTACGCTGGGCGTCACTGGATATCGAGACTGACGCCCATGGCAACCTCTATTCCATCGCTCTGGAGGGCTGCGGACAGCGCCAGGTTTATATGCTGGGCCCCGACACTGGTGAGCCCGCAGACGATATCGATTTTTCTCTCGAGTACCTTGCAACACGCCGCGAGCTGCTGGAGTGCTTGAACCGCTGGATCGCACAGCATGATCCCGATGTCATTATCGGCTGGAATCTGATCCAGTTCGACCTACGCATGCTGGTGCGACTCTCCCAGCAGGAGCACTTGCCGCTGACACTGGGGCGTGACGGCAGTGTGATGCAGTGGCGTGCCCATTCACAGCAGCCAGACCATCATTTTGCCGAGATCGCCGGCCGCTGGGTGGTGGATGGCATCGAAGCGCTCAAGTCTGCTACCTGGCACTTTGCGTCCTTCAGTCTTGAGAATGTCTCGCGTGAACTGCTCGGGGAAGGCAAGGCGATTGATGATCCCTACAGCCGACTTGATGAAATTCTGCGCATGTTCGCCGAGGACAAGACATCACTGGCGCGTTACAACCTCAAGGATTGTGAGTTGGTAACGCGTATTTTCAAACAGGCCGGGCTGATGGAGTTTCTTCTCGCCCGCGCCCGCGTTACCGGCTTGCCTGCCGATCGCAGTGGTGGCTCGGTTGCGGCTTTCACCCACCTCTACCTCCCTCGCTTGCATCGACAGGGCAAGGTAGCCCCCAATCTTGGCGATATCGTCGGTGAGGACAGCCCCGGCGGTTTCGTGATGGACTCACGGCCTGGCCTTTATGACTCGGTATTGGTGCTCGACTTCAAGAGTCTGTATCCCTCCATCATCCGCACCTTTCTGATTGACCCCCTCGGGTTGATCGAAGGACTGCGCGCACCTGATGACGCGGTGCCGGGTTTTCTCGAGGGTCGCTTTTCCCGCGACACACATTGTTTGCCGGGTATTGTCTCGGAGGTCTGGAAGGCTCGCGATGCCGCGCGCACGGCAGGTGATGCCCCGCTGACACAAGCACTCAAGATCATCATGAACGCCTTCTACGGTGTATTGGGCTCGCGTGGCTGTCGCTTCTTCGATCCCCGTCTGGCGTCTTCCATCACTCGGCGGGGCCATCAGATCATTCAACAGACGGTCGAGCTGATCGAAGCACGTGGCTATACCGTCATCTACGGAGATACCGATTCCACCTTCGTGTGGCTGGGCAAGGCTCATGATGAGGACAGTGCCTGTGCCATCGGACGAGAGTTGGCGGGACATGTCACCGAGTGGTGGCGAGCGCATCTGGCCGAGACACTGGCGCTCGACAGTGTACTGGAGCTGCAGTTCGAGACTCATTACCAGCGCTTTCTCATGCCGACCATTCGCGGTGCGGAAGAGGGCAGCAAGAAACGCTATGCCGGGCTGAGGCAGATCAGTGACACGAAAACGGAGCTGGTGTTCAAGGGACTGGAGTCGGTGCGCTCCGACTGGACTCCGTTGGCCAAGCGCTTTCAGCAGCAGCTTTATCGCCGGATTTTCGAAGGTCAGCCTTATCAGGACTACCTGCTGGCGTATGTCAGCGCCTATCTTCCTGTCGCGAGCAGTGTTCAGGAGCCGAACGCTTCAGAAAGCTTTGATGTGGAGGCCTTGATCTATCGCAAGCGGCTGCGGCGTCGGCTGGACGACTATCAGCGTAATGTTCCACCGCATGTGCGTGCCGCACGGTTGGCTGATGAAGAGAATCAGCGTCGAGGGTTGCCGTTGCGTTATCAGAAGGGCGGCTGGATTCGCTATGTGATGACCACTGCGGGGCCGGAGCCGATCGAATATCACCGTTCGGCCATTGATGCAGAGCATTATCTCAGTCGTCAGCTCAAGCCAGTGGCGGATGGCATTCTACCGTTTGTGAACGACGACTTTGATCGTCTACTGGACCGTCAGATGACCTTATGGTGATTGGCGATGACATGGGCGTCATGGCAGGAGGTGCTTCACCTGAGGCACCTCCATTCTTGCTAATGGTAATACTTATCAATATTGCTTGCATTGATAGGCTGTGCTCGTAAGATTGCCCCTCTTGGTGTGGAGTCATCGCTTTGGATGGCCACACTTCTCGAATCTTGTGAATGGGGGCAGACTTGACGTTATTGCGCGTGGTATTTGCCTATTATCGCTGGCCTTTCATTGGCGTCATGATCTTGAGCTTGGCCAGTGCTGGGCTGGGTATTGGGGCCATCGCCTATATCAATCAGCGATTGATCGCACGCTCTGGCGATCAGCTGGCAGATTACGCCGGTGTCCTACCGGAATTCCTCGGTCTCATTGTGCTGTTGTTGGCTGTGACGCTTGGTGCACAGCTAGCGCTGACCCTGTTGGGCCATCATTTTGTGCATGGATTGCGCGGCCGACTGGTCAAGCAGATTCTGGATACTGATATTGAGCGCCTTGAGCAGCTGGGCAGTGCTGATTTACTGGCCAGTCTCTCCAGTGATATTCGCAACATCACGCTGGCATTCGTACGCTTGCCGGAGCTAGTGCAGGGGATCGTCTTGACGCTTGGCGCTGTGCTTTATCTGGGCTGGCTCTCTCCCTCGATGATGCTGGTCACTGCGGCATGGGTGACGCTGACCATCATGGGAGGGAGCTGGTTGGTCGCGCGAGTATATCGACACCTGGCTGAAGTGCGTGAAACAGAAAGCCGCCTCTACGCCAACTTCGAAGCGGTCATTCATGGTCGCAAGGAACTCGCGCTGAATCGGCAGCGTGCGCGTGAGTACTTCGAGAGCGATTACAGCGTCAATGCACGTCAGTATCAGCATCATGTCGTACGCGCCGATACCTGCCACCTGAGTGCGATCAACTTCTCCAACATCATGATGCTGGGTGCCATTGGTATTGTCTTCTATCTGGCCAATGGCCTTGGCTGGGCGAGTAGCGAAGTCGCGGCAACCTACTCGTTGACGCTATTGTTTCTACGCACGCCGCTGATTCAGGCGGTGGGTGCACTGCCTACCTTGCTAGGGGCTGATGTCGCGTTTGAAAAGCTTCGCAAACTCTCACTGGCGCCAGCCAGAGAAGGTTTCGAGTCCAGCATGACCCCATCGCATTCGCCAATTGAGCAGTGGAAAACGCTCAGCCTGCATGGTGTGAGCTTCACCTATGCCGGACAGACCTCAGACAAGTCTGCCTTTGCGGTCGGACCATTGGATCTGACGCTAACGCGTGGCGAACTGGTATTTCTGATCGGCGGTAATGGCAGTGGAAAGTCCACATTGGCCAAGCTATTGACGGGTCTTTATCGCCCGAGTGAAGGCGAGCTGCTACTGGATGGACGTACGCTGGAAGAGGATGAGCGTGAGGCTTGGCGGCAGCAGTTTTCGGCGGTATTCACCGATTTCCACCAGTTTGATCGATTGCTTGGCCAAGATGGCATTTCAGCGGATTCGGCATTGATTGATCAGTGGCTGGGTTATCTCGATATGCGCGAGAAACTGGAACTTGAGGGAGACCGGGTGGCTAACCCGGCGCTTTCCCAAGGGCAGCGCAAGCGATTGGCGCTGCTGATGGCGGTCGCTGAATCACGTGACATTCTGCTGCTGGACGAATGGGCTGCCGATCAGGACCCACAGTTTCGACGCATCTTCTATCGTGACCTGTTGCCGCGCCTGCGCGAGATGGGCAAGACGGTATTCGCCATCAGCCATGATGATCATTACTTCCAGCAGGCTGATCGCCTGTTTGAAATGCGGTCCGGTCGCTTGCATGAGCTGTCAGGCACGCAACGCGAGCGTATCAGTCAGGACGCTGTCGCGCGTCTTGACGAGGCGTGAACCGGCCGAGTCAGAAACGTGCGGCATTTGATGGCGCACTGATGCAGTGGAAAAGGCAAGAAGGCCACACAAGGACGTGGCCTGATAGTCATCGCCTGCATGCGTTTGGCCTTGTCAGTGGTTATTGGCAAGGCGCGTAGCGTAGGTAGGCGGACATGTCGGGTAGAGTGCTCAAGAGACCGCTAAAGGACTGAGACACGGCCGGGCCTTGGAGGGATGTTCGAGGCCCAATACGGGATTTTTACGATAAATACGAATCACCGTGATTTGTATCCTCGATACGGTAGCGTGCCATCAAGAGCCGCATCACGAGAGGAGATAACAAGATCTTCAGGCCCAATCAATCATCAAGGGAACTCGACATGTCCGCACATTCGCTGCAAATGGCGCCAGCATCACCGACTGACGCTCGTCCGACCTTCACACCATTGCGTCACGCGATTCGCGTCTGCATCGCGACGGGGCTATTGGTCCAGCCGCTCACGTCACTCGCAGAGCAGCGTGATAATGACGACACCATGGTCGTGGTCGGTACTGCACTCAAGGTCGATGCGCCACTGGTGGAAACACCACGGGCGGTCTCGACTGTCGACCGTGCCGAGCTCGATACGCGCAATGTACAGCAGCTCGATGAAACCTTCCGCTATCGCGCAGGCGTGTTATCGGGCCACTACGGCTCTGACAACAATACTGACTGGTTCAAGGTGCGCGGCTTCGATCAATCGACCTATCAGGATGGCCTGCGTATCTATCGCGAAGGCTTCTATCAGTGGCTGCCCGAAACCTACGGTCTGGAGCGGATCGATCTGTTCAAGGGGCCATCTTCCATCCTCTATGGTGAGGCGCCTCCCGGCGGTCTGATCAATGCCATCAGCAAACGCCCGACAGATGAACCGCAGACTGAAATTCAGCTGCAGATTGGCAATCGTGGGCTACGTCAGACGGGGCTCGATACCAGTGGCTATCTGAGCGAGAACGGCGATGTTCGCTATCGACTGGTGGGGCTATATCGTGAGCGCGATGGTGATCTGGATAACACCGAGAATGAGCGTTACTACTTCGCGCCCAGCTTGACGTGGGATATCTCGGATGACACTCAGCTGACCGTGCTGGCTAGCCTTCAGAAGGATGACGGTGTACCCACCAATGCCTTCAAACTGGCCTATGGCACCGTGGACGATACGCCGTTTGGCAAGATCGACCCACAGACCAATTACAGTGAGCCGGGCTATGACAAGGATGAACGTACTCAGGCCTCACTGGGTTACGAGCTACGCCATCGCCTGAACGATACCTGGTCACTTGAGCAGGATTTCCGCTATAGCCAGCTCGATCTTGATCTGATCAGCAGCTACATCCTCTATCAGTCCTCGGCGCGCGAAGGACAGCGGGGGCTTCTGTACCGCGAGGGCACCATCGATAGCTATACCGTCGACAATCGCGCGATCGGCAAATGGTATGGCGACCGCACCGAAAATACTCTGCTGCTGGGCGTGGATTATCAGAATCTGAGCCTGTCGGGCAAGGAAGCGGATGACTATTCCTTCGGCGATCCGATCGATCTATTTGACCCGCAATACGGCAATTACACCGCCTTGAGCGATGACCAGATCACGCGGCGCGATATCGACAAGGAGCAGATCGGCCTCTACGTGCAGGATCAGCTGCGCATCGACGACAAGTGGGTACTGCTGGCGGGGGTGCGCTACGACCAGGCCGAGACCGAAAACGTGAATGAGTCCACGGGCACGCGTGAACGCTCCGATGATGATGAGATCAGTTGGTCGGGTGGCGTGATGTACCTGAGTGATGTCGGTCTCAATCCCTACCTGAGCTATACCGAATCCTTCGAGCCGATCAGTGCGGTGGACGATGGCGGGTCACTGTATGAGCCGCGCGAAGGGCGCCAGTGGGAGCTGGGTGCCAAGTACCAGCCCGCGGGTTGGGATGGTTACCTGACCGCTGCCGTCTTTGATCTCACCGAAGACAATACCCTGGTCACCCGGGGCGCCATCCAAGTGCAGGAAGGCGAGCGTCAGTCGCGTGGCTTCGAGCTGGAAATGGTCGGCTATCTCAGCGATCACCTCAAGCTGACATCGGCTTACACCTATACAGATGCTCGTCTGGAAGACGATGTGCGTGCGCCGCTGATTCCGCGTCACCAGGCCTCAAGCTGGCTGGATTATGCTTTTGAGAGCGGTACGCTGGATGGCTTGCGACTCGGTGCCGGTGCCCGCTATGTGGGGGAATCAGTGGATGGCGATACCACCGTATCTGACTACCTGCTGTTTGATGCCATGGTCGGCTATGACTTCACTCGTGAGCTGAGCGCTCAGGTCAATGTCAGCAATCTGACGGACAAGGAATACGTCGCCAGCTGCAGCTATTGGTGCTACTACGGCGAATCGCGCAGCATCATCGGCAGCCTGTCTTATCGCTTCTGAGCCTGCTTGCTGTAAGTGACAACGCCCCACAGGCCATTGCCTGCGGGGCGTTGTCATTCGTGGAGAAGATCACTGAAAGACCACCAGCTCACATCAGCGCAAGGTGGTTGTCCCAGTGGGTATTGGCGAGACGAACGGGACCCAGCGCGGGCAGGCCATCTTCATCGATCAGTAGCCATTCGCCACGCCCGTTGCTGACCACGAAACCTGCCGGAGTATCATTGGTGGTTGGCACGGCCAGCACACCGGCACAGTCGGCGAAGTCCAGCGTCGAATCAAGTTCGCCAGTATCCAGATTCCACAGCGTGATGAGGTTCCCGCGCGGCGCAGTCGCTACGGCCAGCGTTCCATCAGGCGAGATGGCGATACTCGCAATGTACTGCTTGAGCTGTGAGACGTAGTCCATCGGCAATGGTAATTCTTCCAGTGCAGTACTTGCAGGGCGCTTCATCACGATCAAGGAGCGCGAATCGGAGGGCGGCCCTTGGTACTGATAGCCCGCCACGATAATGCCGTCGCGACTGACATCCAGATGGCGCAGGGAGAGTTGGTGATGCGAGGGAGAATCTCGCCAGTTGACCTTGCCTGAGATGCGATCCAGCAGTGTCAGGTTGGACTGCATCGTGTTCAGGTTCAGTTTCACACGTCCCGTCTCGGGGCGTGTCAGAATTCCGCCATTGGCAATGATCAGCTGCTGACCATCCGGATGTAGGCGTATTTCGTGTGGCCCTATGCCACCACTGTCGAATTCGCCAATGCGTGCGAAGTCGCGATTGGCATCATAGACACCGATCCGGCCTTCGCCGCGGGTGATGGCATTCTCGGTGGCATACAGCAGGCCGCCATCCGGGCTGAACACGCCATGCCCATAGAAGTGGCGATCCGATGCTGCCTTGATGCGGGTGATTCGCTCGCCGCTTTCGATATCGAAGACATTGATTTCCTGGCCCGGACGGCGAGCAAAGATCAGCGCCCACGGCTTATGGGGGTGACGAGTTGCACCATGCGCACGTTCATTGATTGGTTGGCGCCAGCGCTCTTCACCTGAATAGCGCATACAGCTGGCATGATGCTGACCGCTCTCGTCATCGCAGGCAGATATTACGACTCCTGCAGGGCGGCGGCCCTGTCCACTGGTTGCGTTGTTACCGCCAGCGAAGGCCACCTGCCCGCCTGTCAATCCCATCAGCGGCACACTGGCCAATGCCTGAAGTAGGCGTCGGCGCTGAGAAGCACAGGAGGCTCTCGTGCCTCCTCCTATCGAGAAATTGCTCATTGCTGATCAATCACCATCGGTGCTGTTGAAGCCCAGTGACAGGCCGAGTGCCGGATTGAGCGTATCGGCGAAGCCAGCCTGCAGCGTTTCCAGATGGATCAATGCTTGCTGGAGGTCGCTGTTGCGTGGGTCATCACGCAGCAGGGCAGCCAGATCATCCGGCAATGCGGCAAAGGCTGCGCGTGTATCGGTAAAATCGCGGGTCGTTGAGGCCACCATGCGCGGGTCTACCTGACCATTCAGATAGCCATGAATGCCCGGGACTTTCGCGTTGCCGACCCAGATGCGCTCCATCTCCTCGAGTGTCGAGCGAATGTTGGCCAGACCCATGCCACCACGCCAGGATTCGGCCGCATAGGGGTTGGCGGTCCCGCCATTGTTGAGGCCGACCGGACGACGCAGCTTGCGGTCCTTGATGGCTTCGAGCTGAACCGTCATCGCGCGTACCAGAGACAGCACGGCATCACGTGGATCGCTGAAGCTGCCGTTACCCTCGGCCAGTTGCGGTGCGAACTGTTGCCATTCCCCGAGCAGCGTCTTGCCACTGGCGGCGAGATAGTCAGTGTTGGCTGTCATCAGTTCGCAGCGGCGCGAGTCAGCTGTCAGCGGTGAATCGGCATATTGGGCATCGAACAGCTGATATTCCACCCCGCCCAGGCCCTGCAATACGATGGATTGATCGGCGAGGCCATCGCTGGTGATAGGCATATCGGTTGTCAGCAGGGCGCGTGTCTTGCGTGATACCAGATCTTTCTTGTCCGGCCAGAAATAGAGCTGCCATTGACGGGAGTTTTGCAGAATCGGCCCCATCTCGATCCAGTTGACTTGATTCAGTCCCAACATGGCACTGCGCCAATTATCTTTGAGGGTTTCGAGAGAGGTGTCGCCTTCTGCGGTGCAATACTGCTGAGCGTTGGTCGCCAGCGTGGCGAGGCGTGTGGCGAGCTGCTGATGGGCAGTGGTCAGCGTATCAGCCGCGAATTGACTGACGGCTTCAGCACTGGCTGTTTCCTTGCTCGTTTCTGCCATCACTGAAGGTGAGGCCAGAGCGGCGGCGAGCAGTGTCATGCCTGAGGCCACCAGGGCAGCGGTCGAGGTCTTGCGCAGAGTCATGGCCTGCGGGCGAGAAGCAGTAAACAAGACGTGGGACATGAACAGGGTTTCCTATATCAGAGCAGCAAGACAAACATGATCAAGATGAATCGTCGTTCGGGTATCTGACTCAGGGCAGGGTAGTCATGTCTTGACGGCCCTGAGGCAGGATTTTCCCGCTTAGAGCGATTCCAGGAAGCGCAGTAGGCTTTCACGTTGCTCGGTCGGCAGGGCCACGACAGCATCACGACTGGATTGTGCTTCGCCACCATGCCATAGCACGGCTTCCAGCAGCGTGCGTGCACGGCCGTCATGCAGGAAGCCGGTCGCGGAATTCACGGTCTGTGCCAGGCCAATGCCCCATAGTGGTGGCGTGCGCCATTCGTTACCAGTCGCCTCGAACTCACGGCGGTTATCCGACAGCGCATCGCCCATGTCGTGCAGCAGCATGTCGCTATACGGCCAGATCACCTGGCCAGCCAGCTGTGCGGCGACGCCAGCCTTGTCAGTGGTGAGTGTTGGGCGATGGCAGCTGGCACATTGCAGGTCTCGGAAGAGTTGCTCACCGGCGCGTACCTCGGGTGCGTCGATGTCGCGACGCGTCGGGACGGCCAGATTGCGCGAGTAGAAGGCTACGTTATCCATCACGTTGTCTTCGACTTCAATCGTGCCACCGCTGGGCATGACGTCACACTTCTGCACCGGTGTGCAGTCGGTTGATCCGACGAGTGACGATGTCAGTCCCATGTCTCCGGCAAAGGCCTTGGCACTCTGCTGACGAACACTCGGTTGACCGGCTTTCCAGCCGAAACGCCCTTGTACCAGTGCATCATCAGCGATGGACCATACTGTGTTGGGCTTGCCGCTGATGCCGTCACTGTCATTATCTTCAGGGTCGGCCCATTCCAGCAGCATGGCATCGCTGACTGCCTCAAGTAGCCCAAGACCGACCATGCCCGGCGCCAGACGGGGCGAGAGAGCGATCGGACCTGGATCACCAAAGCCAGCCGCGACAATGGAGTAGTGGGGGGCGCGCAGAGTGATGACTTCACCATCGGCCAGCGTGACTGACTTCTGCTGATAATCGACCTGCATGCGGCCTTCTTGAGGCACTCCGGGCACAGAGGCATTCTGTAGCTGCGTGCCATAGACGGGATGTGGCATTACACCGCTGATACGACGGAATTCACGTTCCTCATCGTCCCAACTGTGTTCCGGACTGTCTGGCATGCCGAGGCGGAGAAACAGACCAACGGAAGGATCATTGCCGGCAGGCAGGCTGCCGCGGCCATCCTTGACGTGGCAGTTTTGACAGGCGTTGGTATTGAATAGCGGGCCCAGACCATCACGTGCGGTAGTACTGGCAGGTGCAATGACCCACGGGCTCTTGAAGAAGCTGTTACCGACACTGAACGACAATCGCTGATCGAAGCTCATGTTCTTGGCGGGGAGGGAATACGCGTTGGTATCGTGTTTGCGAACACTGCCTTCACCACCGCTTTTGGCGGTATTCTGCAGGGGCAGGGCTGACAGATATTCGGTGACGGTGGTGATCGGTGCGGCCTGTACCGTGACGGCGGTCGTCGCAAGGGTTGCCAGCGCAATGGCTAACGGTAAAGCGTGCATCATCGGACGGTGCATCATCGGTCGGTACATCATGAAGATATCCTGGCGAGCGCGGTCAGGTTGCTCAATTAGCAGTCGCGCATTAATTGCCGGTGTAAAAAACCATCAACGCCCGAACCTGCAACAAGGCAGGCCCGGGCGAAAATGATGGTCTGAAATCAACGCGTCCAGTGATTCAGAGGGTGGTTACCCCTGGCTTGCACGACTCACTCAGCGTGACCGCACCAGAGGCGGTTACGCTGAGTGAATCACACAAGCGTCAATCATCTGCTGCGCATGACGTCAGCACCCAGCGGCTTAGAATTCGTGATCGGCGGTATCGGCTTCAAGGCCACTGATACCCACGGTACCGGCAATTTCTTCGATCAGACGAGTCTGGGCGACGAGGTCCTGAATGCTGGCATTGACGATGGCGGCCCCTTCGGCGTTGCCCGGTGCGATCATCTGGTCAAATTTCATGCCGTCTTCTGCTTCGGCCGTATCGACCATGACCTGTAACTGGCCCATGGTAGTGTCGAACGCATCGTGCATCTTCTTGGCAAGCTCAGGGCTGTTGTTGGCCACCAGCTGATGCAGCGACGGGCCTTCAAAGGTCCGGCCATCCAGTGTCACGTATTTTCCTTCATACACATTCTGAATGCCCTTGGCATTGTAGAAGTGTGAGTAGTGGGTGTTGTCAGAGAAGCAGTCGTGTTCGTCCTCGAAGGAATTGGCTTCCAGTGCGACCTTCATGCGCTCGCCACCCAGTTCGCCCAGCGACAGTGAGCCCATGCCGAACAGCATCTTCTCGAGGCCTTCACCGGCCGGCAGTGCGGTCAGCTCAGTGCGGTAGTTGGCCTTGTCGCCCTCAGCCCACTGACCCACCATATATTCCAGGTCAGTGATCAGCAGGTCGTTGGCGGCGAGCAGATATGCGCCACGACGATCACAGTTGTCGCCTGTGCAGGCATCACCCTTGGCGAAGTCGCTGGCGGGGCGTTCACCGGCACCGGCGTCGAAACCGTTGAGATCCTGGCCCCAGAGCAGGAATTCGATGGCGTGATAGCCACTGGCCACGTTGGCTTCAAAGCCGCCCAGCTCATTGAGAGAGGCCAGCAGCTCTGGAGTGATTTCGGTGGTATCGATCTTGTCGGCACCGATCTGCACGCTTTCGCTGGCAATGATGTTGGCACTGGCGCCCGGGTTGCCAAGCTCTGCCTGATAACCATCACCTTCGACGTAATCGATCAGGCCTTCATCCAGCGGCCACGCATTCAGCTGACCTTCCCAGTCATCGACGATGGCATTACCGAAGCGGAACACTTCACTCTGCTGATACGCCACGCGAGCTTGCTTCCAGGCAGTGCGAGCCGCCTCAAGAGTTGCCTCGGATGGTGCTTCGATCAGCGCAGCATTGGCGGCGCGCAGCGCGTTGGCACTGGCGAGTGCATCGCTATAGGTGGCATGAGCCACATTGGCATATTGAGAGACGACGGCTTCAGCAGTGACATCCTTGGCCTCTGCCTGGTGCCCTTCGTGTGCATGAGCGGCACCGGCGAGCAGTGAGGCGGACAGTGCGATCGCGACGGCGAGCGGCTTGCGAGAAGCAAAGCGGAATTGAGCGGTCATGAGGTTCCCTTGATCAGTCTATTTGTTATGCCGTGCGCGTGAAGCGACGTTGCATGGGCTTCAGGTATGTCGAGAGGCGACGTTCACGTCGCTTGATCTCTCTTTTGCTGGCCCAGGATCTGACTGAATCATATTGAGAACCTTTATTATTTGCAATCATATGTTGGTACATGTGCAACGCAAAGATGCAAAGAGTGCAATGGCGTAGCGCTGCCCAACCGATTGTTTCTCAAGCTCGTAGTGTCTGTGTCAGGGCGGTAAGCATGAATGTCTGAAAGTATGGATGTCTGAAAGCCTGAAGGGCTGGCACAGTGCCAGCCCTTCAGGGTGTGTCAGCCTTGTATCACTGATGTTGTCACTGTCTGGACAAGCCCGCCGCCTTGATCAAGGCGCGCGTGTAGTCTTGCTGTGGATTGCCCAACACCTGTGTTGTCGTCCCGGTTTCAATCAGCTTTCCGTCCCGCAGTACCATTACGCGGTGTGACAGTGCGCGCACTACCGCCAGGTCATGGCTGATGAACAAGTAGCTGAGACTACGGCGTGCTTGAAGATCGCGTAGCAAGGCGATCAGCTGTTTCTGTACGCTGCGGTCAAGTGCCGAGGTCGGTTCATCGAGCACCAGCAAGCGTGGTTCCAGAATCAGCGCGCGTGCCAACGCGATACGCTGTCGCTGTCCACCCGAGAACTCATGCGGATAGCGATCAGCACAGGCGGCAGGTAGTTCGACTTCCTCAAGCACTTGAGCCACGCGCTGATTGACCTCGCTTTCCGAGAGCGCAGGATGATGAAAGCGCAGTCCCTCGCTGATGATGTCCGAGACCGGCATGCGCGGTGAGAGCGATCCGTACGGGTCCTGGAAGACGATCTGCATCTGTCGGCGCCGGGCACGCAAGGTATGGCGATCCATCGTGTCCAGACGTTCTCCTTCGAGATGAATCTCACCACGGGAGGTCTGTAGCTTCAGCAAGGCGAGTGCGAGCGTAGTCTTGCCGGAGCCCGATTCTCCCACCACTCCAAGTGTCTCGCCTCTGGCCAGTGTCAGATCCAATGGCTGGAGAGCGATGAAGTCGGCGGGCCGTTTCTGAAACAGCTTGCGCGTGCGCGAGAAGCGGACTTCAAGTCTGCGTGCTTCGAGCACAGGCGTCGCGGCATCGGCCTCATTGAGCGCAATGGCGCTGCCTTCAGGCTCGGCGGCGAGCAACTCGCGCGTATAGTCGGCGCTGGGGTGATCAAAGACCTGTGCCACGGGCCCCTGCTCGATGCATTCGCCATGGCGCATCACGACCACGCGATCGGCATGGCGACGCACCAGATTGAGGTCGTGACTGATGAGTACCATGGCCATGCCCTGATTACGGCGCAGCCCGTCGAGCAGCGCCAGGATCTCTTGTTGAACCGTGACGTCAAGGGCCGTGGTTGGTTCATCGGCGATCAACAGCGGCGGTTCATTGGCCATGGCCATGGCGATCATGACGCGTTGACGCTGGCCACCAGACAGCTGATGTGGCCAGGCATCGATCAGCTCTGCAGGGCGCGGCAGCTGTACCTGCTGCAGCAATTCCAGGACGCGATGGCGAGCCGCATTGCCACGCAATCCTTGATGCAGACGCAGACTTTCCGCGATCTGTTCGCCGACTCGCGTCAAGGGATTGAGCGAGGTCATGGGTTCCTGAAACACAAACCCGATGCGTCCGCCGCGCACTCGCTGCCATTGACGAGGTGTCAGTGCGGCAAGGTCGGTCGTGGTGCCATCGGCAGCAGTGAACTCTCGCGTACCGGTGACATGTGCGTGTCCCGGTAGCAGGCCAAGACTCGCTAGCAGGCTGACAGACTTGCCGGAACCTGATTCGCCGACGATCGCCAGACACTCGCCGCGTTTCACTTCAAGCGATAACCCCTTGACGACCTCACTCTTGCCAAAGTGGATACCGAGATTCTCAAGACGCAGCACGCTGGGCTCAGCACCGGTCGTGGTGGCTTGCGGGGATGGAGAGGGACGATTCATGCGTTCTGCTCCCGAGCGCTGACATGACGTGGATCGAAGGCATCTCGCAATCCCTCACCGATGAAGACCAATAACGTGAGCATGATCCCGAGGCTCAGGAAAGCCGTCATGCCAAGCCAGGGCGCCTGCAGATTGTTTTTGCCCTGCGCGACCAGTTCGCCGAGTGACGGTGAGCCTGCCGGTAGCCCGAAGCCAAGGAAGTCGAGCGCTGTCAGGGTCGTGATCGCGCCGGTGAACAGGAATGGAATGAAGGTCAGCGTCGCGACCATCGCATTGGGCAGCACGTGACGCCACATGATCAGGCGTGATCGCAGCCCCATGGCCCGCGCGGCACGTACGTATTCCAGATTGCGTGCCCGCAGGAATTCGGCGCGCACGATATCGACGATGCCCAACCACGAGAACAGCAACATGATGCCGGTCAGCCACCAGAGGTTGGGCTCGACGATGCTGGCCAGAATGATCAGGAGGAACAGTACCGGCAAACCCGACCAGATTTCGATGAGCCGCTGGCCGATGAGGTCGACCTTGCCGCCAAAGTAGCCCTGCACGCCGCCGATCAGCACGCCCAACACCATTGACCCCACTGTCAGTACCAACGCGAAGATGACCGACAGGCGGAAGCCATAGATCACGCGTGCCAGTACATCACGACCTTGATCATCGGTACCCAGCCAATGGCGAGCATTGGGTGAGGAGGGCGCTGGCGAACCAAGGTTGAGGTCCAGCGTGTCATAGGAGTAGGGAATGAGGGTGTTGATCATGAAGCCATCGGCATTGATCGCCTCGATCACATAGGGGTCACGATAGTCGGTCGCGGTCGGTAGAAAGCCACCGAAGGTGGTCTCTGGATAGTCGTGCAGCATCGGCAGATACGTCTCACCTTGATACTCGACCAGCAGCGGCTTGTCGTTGGCGATCAGCTCAGCTCCCAGTGACGCGATGAACAGTACGCCGAAAATCAGTAATGACCACCAGGCGCGACGGTTATCGCGAAAGGCCGAAATTCTGCGTCGCGTGATGGGAGACAGTCTGGAGGAATCGCGTGATGGGAGTTCAGGCATTGCTTGAGTGTTGGAAAGAGTGTCGCTGCGCATCTCAGGCCTCCCGGCTTGCGAAGTCGATGCGCGGATCGATCCACACATACATCAGGTCAGACACCAGTTTCAGCACCAGGCCAATCAGGGTGTAAAGGAAGAGTGTGCCGAATATCAGCGGATAGTCGCGTTGCAGTACCGCCTCGAAACCGAGCAGGCCCAGCCCATCGAGCGAAAAGATGACCTCGATCAGCAGCGATCCCGTGAAGAAGATGCCAACGAGCGCTGCCGGTAGCCCGGCGATGATGATCAGCATCGCATTGCGAAACACATGCCCGTAAAGAATGCGGTTTTCACTGGCACCCTTGGCACGCGCCGTCAGCACGTACTGTTTGTGAATTTCATCAAGGAAGCTGTTCTTGGTCAGCATCGTCAGGGTCGCAAAGCTGCCGATGGCCGAAGCGGCGACGGGCAGGGCGATGTGGTGGAAGTAATCCAGGATCTTGCCGCCGGTAGAAAGCTCATCGAAGTCTGGCGAGGTCAGCCCTCTGAGCGGGAACCAATCCAGATAGCTGCCGCCGGCAAAGACCACGATCAGCAGGATGGCGAACAAGAATCCCGGGATGGCATAGCCGACGATGACGACGCCTGATGTCCAGACATCGAAGCGCGAACCGTGCACTAGCGCCTTGCGAATCCCCAGTGGAATTGAGATCAGGTAGACCAGTAACGTCGTCCATAGCCCCAATGAGATGGAAACCGGCAGCCGTTCGAGCATCAGGTCGATCACTGGCTTGTCGCGAAAGAAGCTATCGCCGAAATCGAATTGGGCGTAATCCACGACCATGTCGCTGAAGCGCTGCCAGGCGGGCTTGTCGAAGCCGAACTGCTGCTCCAGTTCCGCGATGAGGGCGGGGTCGACGCCCGAGGCGCCTCGATAGGTGGATGCTCCTCCGCCACCGCTACTGACACCATCGCCACCACCACTATTCAGTCGTGTGCTGGCGCCGGCGCTCAGGCCATCCAGGCGTGACATCAACTGCTCGATGGGCCCACCGGGGGCGGCTTGAACGATCAGAAAGTTGAGCAACAAAATCCCGAGTAATGTTGGAACCATCAACAAGACTCGGCGCAGAATATAAGCACCCAAGAGTAATCTCCCCGCGTGCCCTCCATTGTCGGCAGCGGATGTGCGTTCTGGAGGGCATCATGTTTATTGGTTAAGCAAATGGCGCATGAGTAGATCCAGCGACCCAGATATTCATCAGCACGTGCTGTAATTGAAGAATTACTCTCCAGGGTCGAGCGTGGCGTCTTTTGTCGGTTCTACCCACCAACTATCCAGGCTCAAGAGATATTCAGGGAACGGCTGGGGGTAGCCGAACTTGTTCCAGAGTGCGATGCGCGTAGCAGCAAGGTGCCACTGGGGCACGACATGAAAGCCCCAGCGCAGCACGCGATCCAGGGCGCGCGTTGCGCTGAGAAGTTCTTCGCGGGTCTGGGCTTGAATCAGCGTGTCGGTCAAGGCATCGATGACCGGACTCTTGAGGCCGATCAGATTGCGAGAACCTGCCACGTCGGCATAGTCGCTGGTCCAGTATTCGCGCTGCTCGCTACCCGGGCTGTTGGACTGCGGATAGCTGCCCACCACCACATCAAAATCGAAGCTACGGCGACGATTGATGTACTGATTGACGTCGACGGTACGGATACGCGCCTGGATACCGATACGTGCCAGATTTCGAATCCAGGGCTGGATGACGCGCTCGAACTGGGTGTCGTAGTTGAGCACTTCCAGCGTCAGCGGCTTGCCGGTACTGCGGTTGACAAGCTGTCCCTTGACGACCTGATAGCCCGCTTCACGCAGTAGGCCCAGCGCCTTGCGTAGGCGTGGGCGTAGGTCAGTGGGCTCATCGATCGGTAGCGATTGCTCGAAAACCGCTGGGGGGAGTTCGTCCTTGAAGGGCGCCAGCAACTCAAGCTCCTTGCCGGTCGGCACGCCGTCAGCCGCCATGTCGGAATTCTCGAAGTAGCTATGCGTCTGTTGATAGGCGCCGTAGAAGAGGTTGCGGTTGATCCAGTCGAAGTCGAAGACCAGCGCCAGCGCCTCACGTACGCGCGGATCCTCAAAGCGTGCGCGACGCTCATTGAGCACGAAGCCCTGCATGCCGGCCGGATTGCTGTCCGGCACCTCGAGCTTCTTCAGGCGCCCTTCTTGCAGGGCGGGTGTGTCATACGCGGTTGCCCAACTCTTGGCGCTGCTTTCGACATGAAGGTCAATGCTGCCGGCCTTGAAGGCCTCCAGTGATACGGTCTGGTCTCGGTAGTAGTCGTAGACCAGCGTCTGGATATTGTTGCGACCCTTGTTGACGGGTAGATCCTTGCCCCAGTAATTTTCGACGCGCACGTAACGAACCTGGCGCCCCGCATCCAGTGAATCCATGCGATAAGGGCCAGAGCCCAGCGGGATGTCCAGCGTGGCGCGCGTGAAGTCGCGATTCTTCCAGTAATGTTCGGGAAGTACCGGCAGCTGGCCAATGATCAAGGGCAGTTCACGAGCGGCTTCAGGCGACATGTCGAACCTGACGGTGTCGTCATCGATTACGCTGACACCCGTGACGTCATGGTAATAGCTCTTGAAGAAAGGCAGGCCTTCGTCCTTGAGCAGTCGATAGGTGAAGACGACATCTGCGGCCGTGATAGGCACGCCATCGTGGAAGCGGGCGCGTGTATCGATATCAAACTCGATCGCGCTTCGATCCTTGGCGAGGCGAATACCGCTGGCCAGCAAGCCATATTCGGTGAAAGGCTCATCAGCGGATTGTGTCATCAGAGTGTCGTAGATCAGCCCCCCGAAGTAGTTCAGCCCGGCCACCGGATTTCCCTTGAGGATAAAGGGGTTGGTGGAGTCGAAACTGCCGATGGCGGCGCGCGTCATGCGGCCCCCAACGGGGGCATTTACATTGACGTAGGGGAAGTGGTCAAAGCCTGCCTTGTGAGCAGGCTCGCCGTAAATGGCCAGCCCGTGCACGGTCGGCACATTCAGAGGAGATTGTTGAGATGTCTGCTCTGGTGCCGTTGCAGAAATCTGTCGTGAGGGTTGTGCCTGTGCGCTGCCGGTGAATGTACCACTCAGTATCAGCAGGCCGATGCACAGGGTGCGTAGTGCCCCCGAGGTTCGGCGTGTGACAGGAGAAACAAGATGCATCGGCAACTTCCTTGACTGAATGACCCTGGTCAGTGGGCCGTTGACGGTATGGCTGACATTGGTGAACGCAATATACTGCCGCGAGCATGTTGTCTAAAGGCGACTCTGTCACAATCGACCTCGCCAAGAGTAACGAAGTTCCCTGCCAGCGGCCATGCTCAGGCCCACGAGTAGATACGCGAGATTACTTTATTGACATTAGATGACGAGTGCCTGACGCCCCTTGAGAAAACGCCCCCGTCATCATCGATGACGGGGGCGTTTTCTTGATGCTACGACTCTGGCGAGTGTGGCTGATCAGTTCGCGCTGTAAAGCGTCAGCATCTGGCCCGGGCGTAGATAGTCAGACACTGACAGCTTGTTCCAGCGCGTGATTTGGCGAGTGGTGACATTATGGCGTGCAGCAATGCGTGAGAGTGAGTCACCACGCTTCACAAGGACTTTTTTCTGGCCATTGGCACTGGCCAGCTGAGTGGCCGTCGCGCCGATGCGGTCTGGCACCATCAATGCCTGGCCGATACGAATCGTATTGCTCGAGAGATGATTTTTACGTTTCAGTTCTGACAGTGACAGGCCGCTGCGTCGTGCAATGACTGACAGGGTGTCACCATGCTGAACGCGATAACTATCCCAGCTCTGACGGGCTTCCTGCGGCAGTGTAGCCAACTGGCTGAGGAAGGTATCGCGCGCCGTTGCTGGAATGACCAGCGAGCTATCGCCGGGGCTAGTCGCCCAACGCTTATAGGCTGGATTCAGTGCGCGCAGCTCACGCTCGCTGATACCTGCAAGTTCTGCGGCAGTAGAAAGATCCAACTGCCCACCGGTGTCTACGGCAGCGATTTCGGCTTTGTCAGGAATTTCTGGCAGCGTGATGCCGTACTCATCCGGCGCACGAATGATGGCAGCCAGCGCCAGCAGCTTGGGCACATATTCCATGGTTTCATTGGGCAAGCTGATGCCCCAGTAGTCATCATCACCATCAGCTCGTTCACGAGCACGGTTCACGGTGCCAGCGCCAGCGTTATAGGCGGCCAGCGCTAGCTCCCAATCACCGTCATACCAACGAGTGCCTTGGGCCTGGAGGTAGTCCAGTGCAGCATCAGTGGCGAGCAGGACATCCTTGCGGCCGTCGTACCAGCGATTGCGTGTCAGCCCCATTTCATCGCCGGTGGCCGGCATGAACTGCCACATGCCTGTCGCGCCGCCGGGGTGGGCGGCATCAGGGTCGTAGGCGCTCTCGATGAAAGGCAACAGTGCTAGCTCTGCGGGCAAACCACGCGCTTCAGCGCGACGAGTGACGTAACGAATCCATGGGCGCGCTTGCTCAGCGATACGTTCGACGTGCTGGGGATGCTCCTGATACCAATCGATCCACTTGCGAACGCGAGGCCGCCCAGTGTCCTGCTGGAGTTGGTAACCTGCGCGCAGGCGCTCCCAGACATCGGCGTAATTGGCCGGGATGGCGTCCAGCGCTTCCATGAAGTTCAGTGGTGCGGCTTGCTGAACACTGGACGCTGTCATGTCATTTATCGCCGCTGAGCTGGCGCTGGCCGGCAGAGCGATCAATGGTAGGCACATGCCTGCTCCAAAGGAGGCGAGGCGAATTAGCTGGCGCAGTCGATACTGGCCAAAAGATGCATTAGACGGCGTGTCGGCGGTCTTCTGGCCGTCGGTACGGAGGTCTTGCTGATGCATTGAATGATTACTCTATGGCGAGCCGGCGTCGGATGGGCACGACGCGGGCTCAGCTAGCCGGACATTCCGGCACAATCAGTGACTGCGGGGGCTGATCGAGATCAATAAGGTTCTCGACCCGCTGTCACGCGAAACACCTGTGTCGGTGGCCATGCATCGCACGTTTGAGCGCAGATCGCACTGCAGTACCGAGAAAACAGGTGCGCGGGCAGCAGGACTAAAAGTTGTCCTTCCACTGGCGTAATGCCGTAAAGGCTAACAAGGCGGAATCTTCTTGATCCGAGGAGGCTGACAGGCGTCCTTCCTGCACCAGATGCCGTTGAAGTGCCGGATTGGCACTTCGCAGGAACGGATTGATATGCCGCTCTCGATTGATGTTCGAGGGCAGTGTGGGGCGGCCCAGCGAGCGCGTGTTCTCGCAGTCGGCCGTGACATCGTCCAACAGCTTGTTATCAGGCTCTGCAGCGTGTGCAAAGGCCAGGTTGGCCAAGGTATATTCATGTGCGGGAAAGACGAGTGTATCTTCTGGTAATGCGGCCAGTCGGCTGAGAGAGTCGTGCATCTGTTGTGCTGTCCCCTCAAACAGACGGCCACAGCCACCGCTAAAGAGAGTATCACCACAGAACAGCAGCCCCGGCATGCCTGAGGTCACGAAAGCGATGTGGTCCAGTGTATGTCCGGGCACTTCCATGACTTCAAAGAGGCGGCCCTGCACACGGAAGGTGTCGCCCTGTGCAACGCGCTCATCAATGTCTTGAATGGCCGGGTTATGCGGGCCGATGACACGAGGTTGATAGCGTTTGACCAACTCTGGCAGTCCACCGGTGTGATCTTTGTGGTGATGGGTGATCAGGATGGTATCCAGGGTCAGGCCCCGTGATTCCAATACCTCTATCACTGGCGTGGCATCACCCGGATCAACCACCGCAACAGCATTGCTGCCATCGCTTTGAATTAGCCAGATATAGTTGTCCTGAAAAGCCGCTATGGGCGTTACGCTCATCATATGGGTCAGGTGCTCTACGTTATCTTGTGCGTGCTGATCAGTGTGCTGAACGGTCTCGCATGCGGTGACAAATCAAGAGCTTCAACATATCTGCAGGCGAGGAGCCATCAGATTGAAGCGATAAAAAGCATGCTGTCATCGACGAATACTGAAGGTTCGTCGCGACGCCATAGACACTGACGCATACGCTTGGATTATGAGCTGCCGATCTTGCTGCCAACCCTCTGTGTGCCTTATTGATAGGGCGGTATACAGAGGGGAGAGCGACATCAACAACGCGAAGTATGTTCTGTCATGCTGCCATTCATGATGGCATTGGGCCCTGCTGTCCTGTCACCTTTCTCATTTGCCTGAGTCAAGGTGCCTGTTCGTGTTATTGAACAGGGCAGTATCATGACCTGTAAACAGCGGTATCGTTCATTGAATGTCAGGCTCGTCACGGGTCGGCTGGGCGACTAAAGACGCCCAGCGAGCATGTCGAGATGATGTCATTGAACGTGTTGGCGCCATTCAAAGGCATCAAGCCTGACGAGCAAGCATGTAAGTGTCAAACCCCTTATGGTGTGAGAATGTAGGCAAGTGTCAAAATTTGCCTGTGTCAGAGGGAGCTTTTCTCTCTGAAATGTCGGGAGATGGATGGATGTGGAAAGATCCCTTCACTGTGGCCAATACCGCCACGCAGCTAACGGCTGAAGAACGACAACGTCAGCATGCTCGTTTGCTGAGCGCACATGTAAGAGCGATGCGTGCCTTCCTTGAAGGACCGGAGGGGCAGGATGTACTGACAGCAGAGCGCGAGATGCTGACACCGCTGTTTGAGCGCTGTTTCGGCTTCCATAGCCTGTGTCTTGGTCCCGGTGGCAATGATCTGTTATCGCTGTCTGCCATTCGTCACGCGATTCAGTGGGCGCCTGGTCCGGAGCTTGCCGAGTCACCCTCGACCTTGATTTGCCCCCTGACACAGCTTGCGCTGCCAGATGAAAGTATGGATCTGGTCATGATTCATCATCTACTGGAAGTGGCGCCGGAACCTCATCGTTTGCTACGCGAAGCTGCACGGGTTCTGCGCTCCAGTGGCAGTTTGATCATCGTTGCCTGGCAACCCCTCTCAGGTGAAGGGTTGTTGCGCCTAGACCCTCGTCGTCGCCATATCACGCCATGGGAAGGACGTTGGCGGACGTCTGCTGCCTTGCGTGATTGGCTGGCATTCGTGGATTTCGATATTGAGCGCATCGACTATGCCGGCTTCCATCTGCCGGGACTGAGACTTCGTCATGGTTGGCTGGAACGCATGGGGCGTCGTTATAACCTGCCTCTGGGCAGTCTCATGCTGATTCGGGCACGACGCAATGTCGGCTATGTGCAGCCAATCAATGCCAAGCGTTCTCGTGTCGCCATTCAGGGTGTTGCCATCAGTCAGGCAACGCGTATGCATGCCCGTGAAGGACATGTGCCCCGGCGTGAGGCTGATAAGGGTAAGCGCTGACATTCAGTCATGCTTGCTGACGAGACACCATGACACGCCGTATTCGCCTCGATGTCAGAGGCTGTAAAAAAACACAGTGGCTTTTGCCGCAGTCCGGCACGAATGGTTAGAATGATGGCCCATTGTCGTGCGTTGTTGTCGGTGAGGGGCGTATTGATGTCCTGGCAGCGTGTGCGTTTCTTTCATCCTTTGAGAGTGTTCCCTGTGAGTCAAAGTCCTTCCACGCCTGATTCAGCCGCTGATGCTACCGCCGATACTTTGCCTTCCCGGGTTGTGATCCATACCGACGGTGCCTGCAGGGGTAATCCGGGCCCGGGTGGCTGGGGGGCGATCCTTGTCAGTGGCAAGCATCGCAAAGAGCTCAAGGGCAGTGAGCGTGAGACCACCAATAACCGCATGGAAATGACAGCCGCTATCGAAGCACTGAAGGCATTGACCAAGCGATGTGATGTGGTGTTGTGGACGGATTCTGAATACGTCAAGAACGGTATTACCAAATGGGTGCATGGCTGGGTCAAGCGTGGCTGGAAGACAGCCGCCAAGCAGCCGGTCAAGAATGAGGAGCTCTGGAAGGCGCTGTTGGCCCAGAGCGAGCGTCATGCTATCGAGTGGCGCTGGGTAAAGGGCCATAGCGGTGATGAAGGTAATGAGCGCGCTGATAGTCTGGCCAACGAAGCGATTGACGAGATGCAGCGCCGCGTTTGAAGCATCACACTCTTACGCTTTCTGTCAGCAACGCAGTGCCGGATATGTCATGTTCTCTTCCGGCTTTCACCATGAGGCTTGCGCCTTGCGGCAGCGACGTCAGTCGCTCCACTGTTCACCAAGAGGTCTGAGATGCGTCAGATTATTCTCGATACTGAAACCACCGGTATTGATCCAAAGGAAGGCCATCGCCTGATCGAAATCGGTGCGGTGGAGATGGTCAATCGCCGCCTGACCGGCCGCAGCTATCATCAGTACGTCAATCCTGAACGTCTGATCGACGAAGAGGCGATGGGTGTCCACGGCATCACCGATGAACGTGTCGCCAACGAGCCGGTGTTTGCCGATGTGGCGGATGCCTTCTGGGAGTTCATCAAGGGCGCCCAGCTGATTATCCATAATGCACCATTCGATGTGGGCTTCATTGATAACGAATTCAGGCTGATCAATTCGGCGCGCGCCACTCCGCTTGGGCCAGTGGCCGATCACTGCGCCATCCTTGATACGCTGAAACTGGCTCGTACCAAGCACCCCGGCCAGCGTAATAACCTGGACGCGCTGTGTAAGCGCTATGACATCGACAACGGGCATCGCGTGCTACACGGCGCGTTGCTGGATGCCGAGATTCTGGGTGATGTCTACCTGGCGATGACCGGTGGTCAGACCGCGCTGGGGCTGGATACCCTCGACGAAGGTGATGGTGAAGAAGGCGGCGTTGTCGGGGTTCGTCGCCTGCGCGATGATCGCCCGCGGCTGGTCACGCCTGGTCTTTCTGCGTTGGAGCTTGAACGCCACAATGCCTGGTGCGAAGAGATACGCGCCAAGGCAGATTGTGCATTCGATCACGTGACCATTGCAGCACTGGGCAGTCTGGATTCTCGGGGTAACCCGGGAGGGCATGCTTGATGTTGGTGCGTGATCTATCTCGGATGGCTAGTCGTCACGGATATCTGATCCGTATTGGCCGCGAAGGCGTCGCGCCGGCAGCTGATGGTGGAATCATTCAGCCACAGTGCGATTGGCCGTCAGGCGCGATAGGAATTGGTGAGTGGCAGGGGGCGCCAATTGCCGCACTCGGCGAGGCCGGCTCACCAGAGTGGCCAGCTGCGCGGCAATGGCTGCATAGTTTGCCGCGGGATCAGTTTCCATTGTTGTCGAGTGCACTACAGGTGCTCAAGTGGATGCGTGACCATCGGTTCTGCGGCCGTTGTGGTAAGCGCATGAAGCGGCTTGAGCACGAGTTTGCGATGCATTGCACCGGTTGTCAGCATCGTAGTTATCCGCGTATCTCGCCTTGCATCATCACGCTGATTACGCGAGGGCGCGAATTGTTACTGGCGCGTAGTCCGCGTTTCGGGCCAGGCATGTACTCGACACTTGCAGGTTTTATCGAAGCCGGTGAAAGTGCTGAAGAGGCAGTGCGGCGCGAAGTGTTCGAGGAGGTTGGCGTTGAAGTCGGGCGGGTGAGCTACTTCCAGAGTCAGTCCTGGCCTTTCCCGCATTCCTTCATGCTTGGCTACTACGCTGAATATGCAGGAGGGGATATTGTCATTGATGGTGCCGAGATCGAGGATGCCCAGTGGTTTACGCCAGAAGATCTGCCGGGGTTACCGCCGAGGTTCTCCATCTCGCATGCGCTGATTGACAACTTTCTGCGCTCGGTAGCCAGCGGTCGTTGAGCGCCCCCCCATGTGGCAATGCGAATCGCCACCTCCAAAAAAGCCCCTGCCAGTTGGCAGGGGCTTTTTTGGAGGAAAGCAGCTCTCACGTGTTTCTTTCAAACATCAGCCATTAGGAAACAGTGACGTCAGCTTGGTGGCCAGCATGATGTTGCCGGTTGCCTTGAGTCGGCCAGTCATGAACGCTTGCATACCATCGACTTCGCCCTTCATGACGCCCTTGAGAGTTTCGCTGTCGGTGCTCAACGTGACAGACGGATCATCATGCTCTCCTTCGGCGACATCCAGCGTGCCATCCTTGATGATCATGTAGTAATCATCGCTATCGGTGATGTTGAACTGGAAAACTTCGTCCATGCCCTTGGCCGCTTCCGGGTTGAAGCGGTTCTTGAGCATGTCGATAACAGTGTTGGCTGTGGCCATGAGGGTATTCCTTATCGATACGAGTGGCGATGAGAGCCGAGAAAATACAAAAGCGGCCGTCGAGAATGTCTATCAGACTATTTCAAACGACCGTTCCAATCAAGTCGTTGGGGATGATCTTTTGAAGTGTGTGACCGAGCATTATTCTTTATTGATGAAACAGGGAGAGTGACAGCCTTCAGCACTTGCAGGCAGGCAGTGACGCCCCAATGTCTGTCGGATCTCCGTTAGCCGGCCATGCTGCCGGCTAACCTATTATCTGCTCGGGAAAATGTCCGGCAATTATCTTATCTGCTCAGGAGCAAGTGCATGCAATGGATTTCGGCCTACGGCCTCTTTCTGGCACAGGCAATCACTGTCGTGGTAGCGATTGGTGCCATCATTCTTATCATTGTGCGTGCGCGCCAAGGTGATGGGGGTGAGCGTGAAGCCAAGCTGAAGATTCGCCCTTGGAATGAGCGCATGAAAGCCTATCAGCGTGAGCTAAGCCAAGCTGGTCTTGAAGATGCTGAATACGCGGCCAACGAAAAGGCCCGCGCCAAGCAGCATAAGCAGGAAGCCAAGGTGCTCAAGAAGGCACTGAAGGCGAAAGCCAAGAGTGGTGACAAGTCATCTACCGATGCCACTGTGCATGGCAACGGGCGTCGCGCGTTTGTGCTGGATTTTGTCGGCGACATCAAGGCAACTGGTGTTGAAAGTCTTGCAGAGCAGATTACCGCGCTCGAAGGTGTACTGGGTGAGAAGGATGAAGTGGTTCTGCGACTGGAGTCTGGTGGTGGCCTCGTCCATGCCTATGGCTTGGCAGCAGCGCAATTGGATCGTCTGCGTGCCAGCGGTGCGCGACTGACGATCACCGTCGATAAAGTGGCTGCCAGTGGAGGCTACATGATGGCCTGCGCGGCAGATCATGTAATTGCAGCACCGTTCGCGGTCATCGGCTCCATTGGTGTGGTTGCCCAGGTGCCCAATGTGCATCGTTTACTCAAGAAACACGATGTAGATGTCGAAATTCTGACGGCAGGGCGTTATAAGCGCACTCTGACGATGCTGGGTGAGAATAGCGAAGAAGGACGTGAGAAGTTCTTGTCTGATCTCGCACGGACTCATGAGCTGTTCAAACAGCATGTCGGTAGTCGCCGGCCGCAACTGGATGTCGACGCTGTATCTCAGGGTGATATCTGGTATGGAAGTGAGGCGATCGATATTGGACTTATCGATGAAGTGGGAACTAGCCAGGCGCTGTTGTCTCGCTATCTGAAAGAAGAGGTCAAGGTGTTTGAAGTCAGCCTGGAGAAGCCGCGTCGTGTGATGGATCGTTTTGGCAAAGGGGTGACATTGGGGCTGGATCGCGTACTAGACCGTGTGTTGGAGCGCAATGCAGAGTCTCGCTGGCATCAGCAGTAAGCTCAAGCGAGGTTGTCGCGTGCTACCTTGAGATAGTGTTCTCAATATTTGCTCAAGACAGAAGGCCATTCCGTGGCCCGCCTGTTTCACATCGAGAGTCTTGGGAGAAAGGGTGTTGCGCGTGCCATTATTGACGGCTAGCGGTGCTGCATCCTCGCTACTGAAAGTCAGAATGTAGTTCCTGGTAATGCGAGTGGCTTTACGACAAGGGCGTCAGTCTAAGACTGGCGCCCTTTTTTAACGATAGAGTTCCTGCAGCGCGCGAATGACGCCTGCTGCATGAGGACCTTGCAGCGAGTAATAGATGGTCTGAGAGGAGCGTCGTGTCCGGACCATGCCTTCGCGGCGTAGAATTGCCAGGTGCTGGGAAAGCGCTGACTGAGATAGTTCAAGACGAGCATTCAATTCACTGACCGACATTTCGCTATCGCTGAGCAGGCACAGAATGCGCAGGCGGTTCTCATTGCCCATTGCCTTGAGCAGGGCAGTGGCTTCTTCAATGATTCGTTCACCCGACTGGTGCAGCGTGATGACATTGCTGGGCGCAGGCATGGGGCTTTTCCTCGCGGCTGATAATTTGGCATTCATGCGTAATATCCTTGGTAATCGATTCTGGGCTACGCCGTGGCGCTTGGTTATGACCTATCCTTGATTAGTGAATGATCAATAACTCCGCGTGTTACGTCCAAGGGAATCTTAAACGGTAAATCATCGAGCGTGGTGTCTTGATGCTTTGACATTTTGACAAGTCTGCCCTGAGTAGGCATTCAAGCGTATGTTTAAGGCTTGTCTTTCGATTTTTCAGTGCCAGTACAGTGGTATGACTAGCGGGATGGCATCTCAATAAGGCAATTTATGTCCTAAGGTACATCATGGTATGACGATTTTTACGAAAAGACGGCAATTGGCTGCCGCTATGTTCAAACGTTCGTTATACGCAGCACTAGCCTGAGTCATACCCCTCCAAGTGAAGGGCAGTGGAAGAACAATAAAATAGCCGTCATCCAAGCGATGGAAGAGGTAATACATGCTCGAGGACACCACGCTTGCGTCGCGCGAGCGCTATATGGCACTTGTCGCGTGCGCCAATGAGGCGCCAGAGGATTTTTGGGCCAAGCAGGCTCGACGGATTAACTGGTTTCGACAGCCGCAGACCATTCTCGCCTGGGATACTCAGCAGCATGCTCGCTGGTATATCGATGGTGAGATGAATATCTGCCACGCCGCGCTGGATCATCATGTTGCAGAGGGGCGAGGCGATCAGGTCGCTCTGTATTGGGACTCACCGGTCACCGATAGCAAACGGCAGTATACCTATCGTGAGCTGCGTGATGATGTTGCACGGCTGGCCGGTGTCTTGCGTGGCTTGGGTGTCGAGAAGGGTGATCGGGTCATCATTTATATGCCGATGGTGCCGGAAGCCATGATGGCCATGCTGGCATGCGCTCGCCTGGGGGCTGTGCACTCGGTCGTCTTCGGTGGTTTTTCGCCCAAGGAGCTTGCTGTACGCATCGATGATGCCGCCCCCAAGGTCATCATGGCGGCTTCTTGTGGCGTCGAGATAGATCGAGTCATCCCTTACAAGCCGTGGTTGGATGAAGCGATTGAACTTGCTGGGCACACACCTGAGGCCTGTCTGGTCCTCCAGCGCGATCAACAGCTCGCGACGCTTGGCCCACGAGATCATGACTGGCAAGCGTGCTTGCAAGATGCTCAGGCAACTGAAGCCGTCAGCATGCTGGGTAGTGAGCCGTTATATATACTGTATACCTCCGGTACTACCGGCAAGCCCAAGGGAGTGGTGAGAGACCATGCCGGCTATGCGGTTGCGCTGCATTATTCGATGGAAATTCTATACGGTGTCCGCCCCGGCGATATCTTCATGGCGGCTTCCGATATCGGTTGGGTCGTTGGCCACTCCTATATTGTGTACGGCCCGTTGCTCATTGGGGCGACGGCTGTCATGTATGAAGGGAAACCAGTCAAGACGCCGGATGCAGGTGCCTTCTGGCGCTTGATTGAGGAATATCGCATCAGTTGTTTCTTCAGCGCGCCGACCGCGTTTCGCGCGATCAAGAAGGAAGACCCCGAAGCGTCACTGATAGGAGGGCGAGATATTTCCAGTCTGCGCAGTCTGTTTCTCGCCGGAGAGCGCCTCGATCCCCCGACCTATCACTGGCTGAATGACTTGTTGCCGGTGCCTATCGTGGATCACTGGTGGCAGACAGAGACCGGCTGGCCCGTCGCCGGTAACCTCCTGGGGCTTGATATGCTGGAAGATGCGCAGGCACTGCCGCATGCGCCGGTCCCTGCGCGTGCCGGGAGTGCCACCTGGCCCTTGCCCGGCTTCAATGTCCAGATACTGGATGGCATGGGGGACCAAGTCGCGGCAGGAGAGCAGGGAAATGTCGTCATTCAACAGCCGCTGCCACCGGGATGCCTGACGGGCCTCTATCAAGATGCCGCTCGCTTTCAGTCGGCCTATCTTGCCGCCTACCCCGGTTATTATCTGACTGGTGATGGTGGTTATCTCGATGAAGACGGCTATCTATTCGTGATGGGGCGCATCGATGATGTCATCAATGTGGCAGGCCATCGTCTCTCGACGGGTGAAATGGAGCAGGTATTGGGCGCGCATCCAGCCATTGCCGAGTGCGCCGTGATCGGTATCGAAGACTCACTCAAAGGTGAAATGCCGCTGGGACTCGTGATCATCAAGGATGACTGGACCGGCGATGAGAAGGTTCTTCGTCAGATGCTGCGTGAGCGTGTACGTGACAGTATCGGTGCCATTGCCTCGCTCAAGGATGTGCTGATCGTGGAGCGCTTGCCCAAAACCCGTTCTGGCAAGATTCTGCGCAAGATGATCCGTCAGATCGCTGCGGGCGAGCAGTATCAGGTGCCTTCGACCATTGATGACCCTTCAAGCCTTGAAGATGTCAGAGAAGCGCTTAGTGATGCAGGAATCGGGCGGGCAGAGCAAGCGCGTTGCGCGCATGAATAGACCGGTAGCGAGTGTTGAGTAAATCGACAGTTCGTTAGTTGCTACACATAAAGAAGCCCCGCCATGGCGGGGCTTCTTTATTGTTCTAACATCGCTGTGATTCTGGGAGGAGAGCTGACGATTTAGATGCGAGCAACCACCGGGTTGGCTTGCTCACGGCGTGCCAACCAGGCAATGCTGACGAATAGCAGGCCAGCCAAGCTCAGCCAGCCGAACAGCGTACTGTCAGTCAGGCCCATTACCAGATAGGCCAGTAGCGATATCGCAGCACCCAATAGTGCATAGGGTAGCTGTGTCATCACGTGATCGATGTGGTGGCAGCTGGCACCGGTCGAAGACAGGATGGTGGTATCGGAAATCGGGGAGCAGTGATCACCGAACACCGAGCCCGCCAGTACCGCGCCCATCATCGGCAGCATCATGCTGATCTCGGTGGCGGCCGCCATGTCTCCCGCGATTGGCAACATGATGCCGAATGTGCCCCAACTCGTGCCGGTCGCAAAGGCCATCAAGCCAGAGAGCACGAACAGTAACATCGGCAACCAGGTCGGAGAGACCACACCATCGACCAGTGTTGCGAGATATTGACCGGTACCGAGCGAACCAATGATACCCGTCAACAGCCAGGCGAAGATGAGGATATACACGGCAGGCATCATGGAGCGCGCGCCCTGCGCGATGGCACCGACGCTACGGCTCATGCCCATGCGATGACGCAGCAGCATCAGTACTGCTGTCAGCAGGCCAATGGCGCCCCCGATGATCAGCGACTTGGCGACATCCGTCAGTTCAAAGGCACGAATGATATCGAAGGCTTCACCGTCAGCGGCGAGTGCGCTGGCACCGGTCTGGACGATCATGAAGAAGGTTGCGATCACGAGTACGACGATGGGAATCAGCAGGTCCATCGGGCGACCACGCTTGGACTCTTCGACATGGGTGTTGCCCGGCGGGTTACCGCGCGAAGCATCAAACAGCTCACCATCACGTGCTGCGACAGCGTGACGACGCATGGCGCCGAAATTGATGTCGAACCAGGCTGAGGCAATTACAAGCACTAGCGCGGCAATGGCGTAATAGTTGAGTGCAGACAACTCAAGGAAGGCACCGAAGGGGCTGATGTCCGTGATGTGATGCGTTGCCAAGATACCGGCAATCAAGCTGATGATGTAGGCACCCCAGCTGGAAATTGGCGTCAGCACGCAGACCGGTGCGGCAGTCGAATCAATCAGATAAGCGAGACGTGCCCGAGACAGCCCTTGGCGATCAGTCAATGGACGGCAGATATTGCCGACTGCCAGGCTATTGAAGTAGTCATCGATGAAGATGAAGACTCCGAGCATGACCGTCATCAGCTGCGAGCCGCGGCGTGTGGTGACGCGTTCGCGTGCCCAGTTGCCGAAGGCGCGCGTGCCCCCGGCCAAGGTGATGACGCCAACCATTGCCCCAAGTGCGAGCAGGAATAGCAGGATGTAGACGTTCCAGCTATTGAGAGCGACATCACTGAAATGGCCACTTTCAGGTAGCTCAACAAAGACGGCTACCAGCTGCTGCCAGAGGTAATCGAGCGTTGCGATTGGCGCAAAGCCATTCAGCAGAAGCGCGCCAGAGACAATGCCCAGCCCGAGGGAGAGCATGACGCGGCGTGTCAGTATTGCGAGACCGATGGCTATGATCGGGGCGAGCAGCGAAAGCGGGGATGCCGCGTAGCTGGTCAGTTCCATGTATCACCTGTTTTTCAAAGGTAGACGCCGGGACAACGCGTTCTACCGAGTGCCATGTTGGCTATTATGGTGCGTGGGCGTCAGGGAGGTGCACCGCCTGATCGCAGCGCGCCTTGAGACCGAAAAGCCATTGGGCATGCGGAAAACATTAGGCGCGCACGACAAGTCTTGCCACTTCAGGCCCGCTGAAGCAGGCAGGCCGGAAAGGAGGGGGCGCATTATGCCCGAGCAGGCGAAACAGCGAAACATTGCTGCTTTAATCTAAAGTCTACAATGCAGTAAAAAAGACCGCTATTTCGGCTGTTATCCCCTAAAATCGTGTCACGAAATGCTGACAAACAGTGGGCTCTTCTTGCTTATCGCTGTTGGATATGAAGAATGGCGCTCACCAAAGCATGTCGAGCAGCACGCCTGTAGATGCTGCTCGCTGCCTGCAAGGGTCGAGGCTTGCCTCCATGACACCTCTGGCAGCGACGACGAGACCAAGAACCCGCTAAAGCGAGACCGACATGTCGGAAACTACTTCCATCATTCCAGCGCCGATTCTTGCGCTGATCGACGCCGGCAACGGCCTGCTGTGGGGCAGTGTGCTGATTTACCTGCTCATCGGGGCAGGCATCTTCTTCACTGTCATGACCAAGGGCATCCAGTTCCGTTACTTCGGACATATGTGGAAGCTGTTGGCGACTTCTCGTCAGGGCAGCGAGGGAGGCATCTCCTCCTTCCAGGCATTGGCCACCTCCCTGGCGGCACGTGTCGGGACCGGTAACCTTGCGGGCGTGGCCGTGGCCATCTCCCTGGGTGGCCCGGGCGCGATCTTCTGGATGTGGATGACGGCACTGGTCGGCATGGCCACCAGTTTCATCGAGTCCACATTGGCTCAAGCTTATAAGGTTCCGCACGACGACAAGACCTTCCGTGGTGGCCCGGCGTATTACATCGAGAAAGGGCTGGGTCAGCGCTGGATGGCGATTCTATTCTCCATCTGCTTGATCATCGCCTTTGGCCTTGCTTTCAACTCCGTGCAGTCCAATTCCATCGCGCTAGCCATGGAGCAGGCCTTCGATGTGCCACCATGGATCATGGGTATTGTGCTGGTAGTTGTCATGACACCGATCATCTTCGGTGGTATGAAGCGTATTGCACGTACCGCCGAACTGATCGTTCCGATCATGGCCATCCTATATCTGCTGTTGGCGGTATTCGTGGTGATCTCTAACATCACTGAGCTTCCGCAGGCGCTGGGTACCATCTTCCGTAGTGCCTTTGGTCTTGAGCAAGCGGCCGGTGGCGCGCTGGGTTACACAATTGCTCAGGCGATGATGAACGGTATCAAGCGTGGTCTGTTCTCCAACGAAGCGGGTATGGGCTCCGCACCGAATGCTGCTGCGATGGCGACCACCAAGCATCCGGCCTCACAGGGCTTTGTGCAGATGCTGGGTGTGTTCATCGATACGCTGGTGATTTGCACCGCGACCGCGGCGATCATCATCATGAGTGGCACACTGGGCACTGACGGCAGCAATGATGGTATTCAGATCACCCAAGCAGCGCTGACGTCTCAGGTCGGTAGCTGGGGTGGTGCCTTCATCGCAATTGCTATTCTGTTGTTTGCCTTCACCTCGCTGGTCGCCAACTATTCCTATGGCGAGTCCAACATCGAGTACATCGCCGGCAAGAAGAACGCCAAGTCGGTCATCATGATCTATCGTTTTGCCGTGTTGGGCATGGTCATGCTGGGGGCTGTCGCTAGCCTGAAAAGCATCTGGAATTTCGCGGATCTCTCGATGGGTGCGATGGCACTAATTAACTTGATTGCCATCCTGTTGCTGTCACCACTGGCCTTCCGTCTGTTCAAGGACTATGACCGTCAGCACAAGGCAGGCAAGGAGCCGACCTTTGATCCGGACCAGTTCCCGGAACTCAAAGGCAAGATTGATCCGAGCATCTGGAAGAAGTAAGTGCATGAAAGGCAGTGTGAGTTGAGGGCCTGACCAACTGGCCAGAAATGACACTGCTCTGCATGCCAATGGCCGCGCATCGTGATACGATGCGCGGCCATTTTACGTCATGGAGACCATGGTTCTTCGGTTTCATGATGTCGATAATAGCGTCATGCCTCGTGTCAGGGTTCCCTCACCCCTGAGCGGCGACTTGCAGTTAAAAAAGGACCTTAGATGTTGATCCTCTCCGACACCCAGTCGCGACGTGCTCTTATTGCACTTTCCCTGTTTCATATTCTGATCATCACGGCCAGTAACTATCTGGTCCAGCTGCCGATGACACTGTTTGGATTCCATACAACGTGGGGCGCCTTCAGCTTCCCGTTTATCTTCCTCGCGACAGATCTCACCGTACGGTTGTTCGGCAAGTACTATGCGCGTCGTATCATTGCACTGGTGATGCTGCCAGCGCTGATCATCAGCTACATGTTGTCGGTGATGTTTCAGGATGGCATTTTTGCTGGCGTTGAAGCGTTAGGAGATTTCAATCTCTTCGTGGCGCGTATTGCGCTGGCCAGTTTCATTGCCTACGTGATCGGCCAATTACTCGATATTCAGGTGTTTGATCGTCTGCGTCGCAATGCACATTGGTGGCTGGCGCCGATGGCATCGACATTATTGGGTAATCTTGCCGATACCTTTGCCTTCTTCTCGGTAGCATTTCGTAATGGGCCAGACGCCTTTATGGCGCTGCATTGGATTGAAATTGCCTGGGTGGATTATGCCATCAAGCTGGCAATTTCACTGCTGCTGTTCTTGCCCATGTACGGCCTGCTACTGAGCTGGCTTAGCCGCACGCTGGTCGCGAAAGGGCTGTCGCCGGGTCGCGAAGGCGTCTGATCTAACGTTAACGGGTAACTGCCCACATACTGTCATCGAACTGCTGCCATGATGTGCTAACGTGGCTTAAAACAGGGAGAGGCGGGGTGGCAATGAGAATTGTGGCGCTATACAGCATCAAGGGTGGCGTGGGGAAAACGGCTTCGGCAATTAATCTTGCTCATTCGGCAGCAGCATGTGGCCTTCGTGTGCTGCTGTGGGATCTGGACCCCCAGGCTGCCGCGACCTTCTATGTGCGTACCAAGCCTCGTCTCAAGGGCGGCATCGAGAAGCTGGTCAAGGGCAAGCAGGAGATGGCGCGAGTGATTCGCTCAACAGAGTATGAGGGGCTCGATATCCTGCCTGCCGAGTTTTCCTACCGGCACCTTGATCATATTCTTGAGGATGAAAAGCGCTCGCGGCTGCGCAAGCTGCTCAAACCGATCCGTGATGATTATGATCTGGTGGTGCTGGATTGCCCTCCGAGTATCTCCAGCCTGTCGGAACAGGTTTTTGCGGCGGCTGATGCGTTACTCGTACCGTTGATCCCGACGGTATTGTCACTGCGTACGCTTGAGCAACTCAATACCTGTCTGGCAGAGTTGGACTTGGATGCTCAGGTGTGGCCGTTCTTTACCTTGGTCGATCGTCGCAAGACCTTGCACAAGGATGTGATGTCTTCGCTCAAGCGCGATTACCCACTACAGTTGAGTGCCAACATTCCCTATTCGAGTGTGGTGGAACGTATGGGGATTGAGCGCGCACCGATTTCCGTCTATTCGCGTACTAGCGCGCCTGCGGTTAGCTACCGTGAGTTATGGCAGGAGGTTGCCCAGCGACTCGGATTACCGGAAACGCCTGCGAGCTGACAGGTTTGGCCGGTGGATCGCTGGTCCACGGTGGATGATGAAAGCCGATATGCAAACGGCCTGCACTCCATGGAGTGCGGGCCGTTTTTATCTCTAGCGAGCAAGGGTGACATCGAAGTCTTACAAACCCGGTAGACCGGAGGTGGCATCCGCGTCTTCCAAGAGACGCTTCAATGGTGCATGCAACTCAGGTGTACTGACCACGATATTCTCGCCATAGAGCTCCTCGGGAATGCCATCTGGACAGCGATAGAGATGGCCAGTACGTGCACCAGCCTCACGCGCGATCAGTAGGCCAGCGGCAAAGTCCCACGGCGAAACACTCTCGTAATAAGCGTCCAGGCGGCCGCAGGCCACATCGCACAGATCGAGTGCTGCACTACCGTTACGACGCACATCCTGACACACCAGCAACATGGCCGAGAGACGCTTGAGCAGCGGCGGACGGCTATCGCGGTTGTACGGGAAACCGGTGGCGACCAGCGCACGACTCATTTCTTCCATGCCACTGACCGAAATCGACTCACCGTTGAGCCATGCCCCCTTGCCGCGAATCGCGGTGAAGGTTTCACCGAGGAAAGGCGCATGCACGACGCCCATCTGAATCTTGCCGCGCTCACACCACGCGATGGAGACTGCCACATGACGCAGGCCATGCGCGAAGTTGACGGTGCCATCGATAGGATCGATTACCCATAGACCGCCCTTGGTGGCAATGACATCGCGCTCCGGGGACAACTCTTCGGTCAGGCGGGCATCTTCAGGGAATTCAGCTTCCAGTGCCTCGGCCAGCAAGGTATCAATCGCGACATCAATATCGGTGACTAGCTCATCACCTTTCTTGTAGTGGTGCGCAAACCCTTGCTCCTCACGCGCCTTGATCATCCGTTCACCAGCCATTCTGGCCAGCTCCGTTGCGCGTTCCAAGCGTTGTTCCAGCGTCATGTGGCTCTCCAGCGGTGACGAATAGGGTGAATGAGGACATGAATGACCGTTCTCACCCACCGCGTTCCCTTCTGTATAACAGACTCGTGTGGCGAGTTCAGCCATGCGCTGTCATCGACAGCTGTTATCGACGGTATCTTTCTGCCTCCCCATTGTTACGAGGTAACGTCTTGCGATGGTGCGTAATACTTACTCATCAGCATCATGATGCTGCATTGCCCATGAAATTATCCCGTTATCTTGATAGTGCTCACATTATCTGCCGCAATATCTCTATTGGATGACAATGCGTGCAGTGTGTTTCTCAGCAGATGTTTCATATAGCAGCAGATGGCGCATTTGTTGCAAAGTGTCTGAAGGACATCTGCCACTCGACGAGCCTGTCAGCTAACGGTGTCATCTAACGTGATGCGCCAGTGCCCAGTATTCAAGGAGCGACCGTGAGCCCACCCTTTGACCAGATTCACCCCCCTCAGCGTTTACTGATGGGGCCCGGGCCGATCAATGCTGACCCGCGCGTATTGCGCGCACTTTCAGCGCCATTGATCGGCCAATACGATCCGGCCATGACGCAGTACATGCACGAGACCATGCAGCTCTATCGCGAGGTCTTTGCCACCGACAATACCGCCACACTACTGATCGATGGCACCTCGCGTGCTGGTATCGAGGCTGTGCTGGTGTCATTGATTAAGCCAGGCGAGCGAGTGCTGGTACCGATATTCGGGCGTTTCGGTCATCTGCTGCGTGAGATCGCAGAGCGCTGTGGCGGTGAGGTGCATGTGATCGAGTGTCCCTGGGGCGAAGTCTTTCAGCCGGAGCAGATCGAGACCGCGATCCGTAAGGTCAAGCCGCGCTTGCTAGCGCTGGTGCAGGGCGATACCTCAACCACGATGTGCCAACCGCTGGCCGAGATTGGCGCAATCTGTCGTCGTGAAGATGTGCTGTTCTATACCGATGCCACGGCCTCGCTGGCGGGTAATTCGCTCAAGACTGATGAGTGGGGGCTGGATGCCGTGACGGCAGGCTTGCAGAAGTGTCTGGCGGGTCCATCGGGCAGCTCACCGCTGACGCTTTCATCGCGTGCCGTCGAGGTCGTACATGGACGCCGACATGTCGAGGCGGGCATCAGCAGTGGACGTGATCGTCTGACCGACCCCGGCGCGCGTATTCGCTCCAACTATTTCGACCTGTCGATGATTCTCGATTACTGGGGGGAGTTACGTCTCAACCACCATACCGAGGCGACCAGCATGCTGTATGGCGCCCGCGAATGTGCACGCCTGTTGATCAATGAAGGCATGGAGAACGCCATTGATCGCCATGCGTTGCACGGACAAGCGATGGTAGAGGGACTAAAGGGGCTGGGGCTTGAGATGTTCGGTGATCAAGCGCATCGCATGCACAACGTCAGTGCGGCGGTGATTCCCGCTGGACTGGAAGGCGAAGGGCTGCGTCGCAGTATGCTGGAAGACTTTGGCATCGAGATAGGCACCAGCTTTGGCCCTCTCCACGGTAAGGTCTGGCGTTTTGGCGTAATGGGCTACAACGCACGGCGCGATACCGTGTTGACGACGCTTGCGGCGCTTGAACAGACCCTGCGACGCGGTGGAATCAGCGTCGTGGGTGGAAGTGGCGTCGGGACAGCACTCGATTTCTATTCGGATCAGGCCCTGCGAGGTCACGCATGAGTGTCATGGCGAAAGACACGCTGATGCCGCTGTGCAGCGCAGCAGACGTACTGACAGCCTGTGACGTGCTGGCGACGCTTTCTTGTAGTGAGCACGGCATCGATCGACGTTATCTCACTTCGGAACACGCCGCAGCCAACGCGACGATGGCGGCTTGGCTGGCGGCGGCGGGGTTGCGTATCTGGCAGGATGGTGCGGGCAACCAATGGGGCCGCTGGTGCCCAGCTGCACTGCAGGATACAGATGCCACGCCACGGCTGGTGATCGGCTCGCATCTTGATAGCGTGCCGGATGCCGGGCGCTACGATGGCATTCTTGGTGTTCTATTGGGCATTGCGGCACTGACACACTTTCAGCATCAGGCCCAGTATCACGGTCATGCACTGCCGTTTGCGCTTGAAGTCGTCGGCTTCGGCGATGAAGAAGGTGTCCGCTTCGGGGCGACGCTATTGGGCAGCCATGCGATGGCCGGTGGCTGGCAGCCTGACTGGGAGGCGCTTGAAGACGAGGAGGGCGTGAGTCTTGGTGAGGCGCTTCAGGCGTTTGGCCTGTCGGGGCAGACGGCGACACAAGCCTCGTTGCAGGATGCACCACCGCTCGGCTATCTAGAGGTGCATATTGAGCAAGGTCCGGTGCTGGAGGCTGAGAGGCTGGCACTTGGCACGGTGACGGGTATCGCTGGCGCGCGCCGCTTCACCGTCAATTTCGTGGGTCAGGCAGGACATGCTGGCACGACACCCATGGCGCTGCGTCAGGACGCCTTGTGCGCCGCAGCCGAATGGGCGCTGGCCGTCGAGGCGCTGGCGCGTGATGTCCAGGCGGGTAAGCGCAGTGACATGTCAGACCATTCTCTGGTCGCCACCGTGGGCTGTTGTGAACTGCGGCCCGGTGCGGTCAATGTCATACCGGGACGTGCAGCTCTCAGTCTCGATATCCGAGCCCTGGATGATGCCCAGCGTGATCAGGCACTGGATGAGCTGTTGAGCACAGCACAGCGTATTGCACAGCGTCGTGGTATCAGCGTGAGCCACCAGCAGACCCATGCCGCTGATGCCGTGGCTTGTGACGCACAGCTGATGCAAGCGATCGATACGGGGATCGCGAGCACTGGGCAACCTGCGTTCCGGCTGCCCAGCGGTGCCGGCCATGATGCGATGGCGATCAGCCATCTATGCCCCGTGGGCATGCTGTTTGTGCGTTGCGAGCACGGCATCAGCCATCATCCGCTGGAATCAGTGACTGAAGGAGATGTTGCGCGAGCACTGTCCGCCCTGATCGCCAGCATCGAGGCACTGGCCGCAAAACATACTGCCAGTGCCGTGTGAGGGACGACGATAAAAAAGCTCCCGACTGGCTGTCTTACTCAGCTTCCAGCATGGCGGGCAGCCTCACCGCCGCGATGGCGTCGATCTGCGCCAGCGCCTCGCTGAATTCTTCCTCGGGGGCGTGCGGCAAGCGACGCTCCAGTTCATCAAGGATGCTCACGGCATCATGGCCCTTCACGCAGATGATGAAGGGGATCTGATGACGTGCCTGATAGGCAGCATTGGCAGTGATGAAGCGCTTGCGCATGTTGTCATCCAGCTGATCTAGCCCAGCACCTTGCTGCTCGCTCTGCGAGGCGCGTGTCAGGGTGTCCAGCTTGCTCATGGCGAGTTCCGGGTGCGCCAGTATCAAGGCGCGTTGCTCCACCAGACTCCCGGCACGTACGGCATTGGCACAGGCCATCAGCAGGACTTCTGGACTGTAGAAGGGCCGCTCGCTGGCGGCACGCTCCACCACCCAATCCGAGTGCTCGTATAGCCCGCTCAAGCGACGCGCCAAAGCCTCTGGCGGTAGCACATTGAGCGTGTCCAGCATCGCGATATACCGCATGGGGCTCTCGATTGGCATGCGATTTGCTCCCTGAAGGGCTAATAGTTGTATGTACAACGATGAATCTGAGGCCTGCAAGGCGCGTGCCGCCGATCATCTCACAGCGGGTGAGCCAATCCATGGCGGAGACTCCGAAGCATCGCTCAGGGCAGTCTCGACATTGCACCTTGACCAATCGGTCAAGTCAATGCTTGCACCGCAGCGGTGCAATACAACGATAGTGCCTCGGTCGCTGACAACACTACAAGGATGGCGTAATGCCCAAACTTACGACTCACGTGCTCAATCAAGCGGAAGGTATTGCCGGTAGCGGCATTCATATTGTACTGGAGCAGTTAGCCGCGGATGGCAGTTGCCATGAGATCGCTCGTAGTGTCACCAATGCTGATGGCCGTCTAGATGCGCCGCTTCTGGATGATGATCAACCCGGCGACTATCGCCTCAGCTTCATGGTCGGCGAGTATTTTGCTACACGCCCCTGTGGAAAGGGGATGCTGATGCGAATCCCTGTCGAGTGTGCGCTTGAGGCTGAAGGTCATTACCACATCCCGCTGCTGGTCACTCCGTGGGCCTATAGCGTCTATCGCGGCAGCTAAGGAGTCGGCATGAGCGCATACCTACTGGACTGGTCGATGCTGCTGACGCGCTGGCTGCACGTCATGGCCGGCATTGCCTGGATTGGCGCATCATTCTTTTTCATCTGGCTTGATAACCGTCGCCAACCTGCCCATCACGCGGTGGATGGGCGGCCCGGTGGTGAGCTGTGGGCCGTGCATGGCGGCGGTCTTTATCACCTGTTCCGACATGATGGCGTCAGCGAGACATTGCCAGGTGAGATTCACTGGTTCAAATGGGAGGCCTACGTCACTTGGCTTTCTGGCATGGCGCTGTTCACACTGATCTATCTCCTGCAGCCTCACGCCTATCTGATCGATCCTCGCGTGTATGAGATGAGTGGCAGCCAAGCTGTCATCGCGGCACTCGGCGTGCTGGTGGGAGGGTGGATGGGCTACGAAGCGATCTGCCGCAGTCCGCTCAAACGTCATGGTGGTGGGCTGTTCATCGCTGTCGGGCTCTGGCTGACACTGGCGGCATGGATTGCCACTGAGCTGTTTTCAGGACGTGCCGCCTTCCTGCTGATGGGCGCGCTGATGGGCAGCATCATGGCGGGTAACGTCTTCAATGTGATCATTCCGGGCCAGAAAGCGTTGCTGGCGGCGGCGCAGCGAGGTGAAACGCCGGATCCTGTGCATGGCAAGCGCGCCAAGCAGCGGTCGGTGCATAACACCTTCATCACGCTGCCGGCAGTATTGATGATGATCAGCAATCACTATCCGTTGCTGTATGCCAATGACTACCGTCTCGGGGTCATCCTGCTGCTGCTGGTGACAGGTGGCTTGATTCGCATCGCTACGGTGGATCATCACAAGGGCATCAAGCGACGCTGGGTGCCGGTGGGGGCGCTGCTCGCGTTGATCGGTGTCATCGTGTTGTGTGCCCCGCGAGCGCAAGCGCCGCTGCCAGAATCTGCATCTTCAACAGCACAGTCCCCGGCCACGTCCGCTGGTGTTGCGAGTGAAGGCGACAAGGCCACGGACGCGATGCGTGAACAGGTCGCGCAGATCATCGAAAATCGCTGTGCGGGTTGTCACAGCGATTCTCCGACGCTGATTGGATTGACAGCACCGGCGGCAGGAATGGCATTCAATGACTGGGACGATATCGATCGTCAGGCACTGCGGATTCACCAGCGCAGTGTGGTCGACAAGAGCATGCCGCTGGCGAACATGACGCAGATGACCGCTGCCGAGCGTCAGCTGCTGGATGACTGGTGGAAGGCGACTCAATGACTCGTCTCTAGACAGTTCAAGCCTTGCCCTCCGCACAAGCAAAAGCCCCCGTTGATCGAGAAGATCATGGGGGTTTTTGCTTGCTAGAAAGAGTCGACTATGGCATCGGTATCTATCAAGAGTCGCGCTTCACTATGCGGGATGACGCGACGAAAACCGCGCAATATCGTCGGATTGGCAACGCTCACCGACGAACACCTCGACATATTCCGCCATGCGTCCGATACGCTCTGCGGCGCTTTCCTGGGTGCGCATCGAGAGATAACCGATCTGTGTCAGGTAGATAGTGCGTGCACGCACGTTGGCGAGTTGCTCGGGCTGCTCGAAGCGGATCAGCATCTGCGTCAGTGCCGTGATACGGGCGCTGTCTGCCACCGCGACGGCGTCTGCGACCGCATCATTCTGGGCCGCCCAATTACGGATCGCCAACTCGAAGCGCGAGTCGAATAACGTCTCATCCAGCCAGCAGTCGAAGACGTTGAGCATGGCTTCGACGACTGTCGCCGCATAGCGCTCACATTGTCGTGTCAACCCGGCGGTATTGGTCGAATCCCAGCGCGCGAGCAGGGCATCGAGCAGCGCCTCGCGGTCTTTGAAGCTCCAGTAGAAGCTGGTACGTGATAGTCCCAACGTCTTGGCAAGCGTCATCACGCGTACCGAATCCACGCCACCGTCGAGAAGCTGATGATAGGCGGCTTCCAGCCAGTCTTCAGCCTTGCCGCGCCCGAGAGGCTGCGTGTTGACGTTTGTCTGTGTGTGATCGATGGCATCTGGCATTGACGTTCTCCTGAGGGGCTGTCGGATACCGTGGCCGCGTGGGCTGATGAGTGAGAATGACAAAAGCGAAGAGCATGCTGTTTGCGACATCGGCGTTTCTGACAGCGCCAGAATCCATGAAATAGCGTTCAGGGGCAGCGCATAACCTGAATCCTAGGGCTATAGTCAGTCCATGTACAGTAGTGTACACAATAAAGACATGACTGTTTGTCGTCCTCTCATGACCTGACTTTCAGGAGGCCACATGGCTCAGGATCCGCTGCTCACACCGTTCACGCTCAAGCACCTGACACTCAAGAATCGCTTGATGATGACGTCTCACGAGCCCGCCTATCCCGAAGATGGCATGCCCAAGGCACGGTATCGCGCCTATCACGAGGAGCGTGCACGTGCCGGTATCGCGCTGACCATGACAGCAGGTTCCGCCTCGGTCGCCAAGGACAGCCCGCCGGTATTCAACAATATCCTCGCCTATCGCGATGAGGTGGTGCCGTGGCTGAGCGAGTTGACCGATGCCTGCCATGAGCACGGCACGGCAGTCATGATTCAGCTGACCCATCTGGGTCGCCGTACGCGTTGGGACAAGGCTGACTGGCTGCCCGCCGTGTCACCCTCCCATCGTCGTGAAGCCTCTCATCGTGCCTATCCCAAGCGCGTCGAAGATTGGGACATCACGCGCCTGATCAATGATTACGCGGATGCCGCAGAACGCATGAAAGCGGCGGGTCTTGATGGTATCGAGCTACAGGCCTATGGCCACCTGATGGACCAGTTCTGGTCACCGCTGACCAATACGCTTGAATCTCCCTATGGCGGCTCGCTGGATAATCGCCTGCGTTTCACGCTTGAGGTGCTAGCGGTGATCCGTGCACGCGTCGGCGAGCACTTCATCGTTGGCGTCCGCTATACCGGCGATGAATGCCTCGCTGGGGGATTTGATGCGCAGGATGGCATGACAATTTCACGCCTGTTGCGTGATAGCGGCAACGTCGATTTTCTCAATGTGGTACGCGGCCATATTGATACCGATGCGGGGCTCACTGACGTCATTCCCATTCAAGGCATGGCCAGTGCGCCGCATCTGGACTTTGCGGGACAGATTCGTGAGGCGATGGATTTCCCGACCTTCCATGGTGCCAAGATTCAGGATATCGCCACCGCACGCCATGCCATCGCCACCGGCAAGGTCGACATGGTTGGCATGACACGTGCGCACATGGCGGACCCGCATATCGTGCGCAAGCTGATGGCGGGGCAGGAGGAGAGCATCCGTCCCTGTGTCGGGGCCAACTATTGTCTTGATCGCATCTATCAGGGTGGCTCCGCCTACTGCATTCACAATGCCGCCACCGGGCGTGAGCTGGAGCAGCCGCATGACATCGCACCGGCCGAGGTCGCCAGGAAGGTGGTGATCATCGGGGCGGGGCCGGCAGGGCTTGAGGCGGCGCGTGTCGCTGGTGAGCGTGGACATCAGGTGGTGGTGCTGGAAGCGGCGGATCAACCCGGTGGCCAAATTCGCCTGACCGCGCAGAGCGAGCGACGTCGCGAGATGATCGGCATCATCGATTGGCGCATCAGTCGCTGCGAGGCGTTGGGCGTCGAGATTCGCTACAACGTCTTCGCCGAGGCCGAGGACGTGCTGGCGGAGCAGCCGGATGTGGTCATCGTCGCCACGGGCGGCTACCCCGAGGAAGACATGCCGCAGGTCGGCAGTGAGCTGGTCGTCTCCAGCTGGGACATTCTCTCCGGGCATGTCACGCCTGGCCGCAACGTGCTGCTGTTCGATGACGCGGGAGACCACGCCGCACTCCAGGCCGCCGAGATGATCGCCAACACCGGCGCCAGGCTCGAGATGATGACGCCAGACCGCACCTTCGCGCCGGAAATCATGGCCATGAACCTGGTGCCTTACATGCGCAGCCTGCAACGCCTCGCCGTCACCTTCACGCCGACCTATCGCCTCGGCAGTGTCACGCGCAGTGAAGATGGCCAGCTGATCGCGCAGATCGGCAGTGATTATCTGGATGACGCCGTGGCGCAAGGCAAGGGCACAGGGCCCTTCGCTAATCAGCGACTCCTCGACCAGGTGGTCGTCAACTACGGTGCCCGCCCGATGGAAGACCTCTACTTCGAGCTGAAACCTCACTCTCGCAACGGCGGGGCAGTCGACTACGACGCCTTGATAGAAGGACTCGCCCAGCCCGCAGACGGCCCAAGTCCTGAGCACACCGAGCGCTCAGCAGACGGCAAGTTCCAGCTCTACCGCATCGGCGATGCCGTCGCGACCCGCAATACCCATGCGGCGATCTATGACGCGCTGAGGCTGATGAAGGTGGTGTGAGGGTGAGCAGAGAGGTTGGATATCACAGAGGAGCCATGGCCAGGGAGAAAGAAAGGCTCACGTATTGTCTTGAGAGATGGTGTGGATCACTCGCCCCTTGACCAGGCGACAAGACAGCAAGCCCATCTTTTCAGTAGAGGTACTGTCAGGATGGGTGCCTTCCAGCCAGAGCATGCCGTCTGGTTGTATCTCACGGATGCGCTTGATGATGCGGCCATAGTGGGGGTGCCGTGCCACCACGATATCCCCGACGCGATAGCGCGATTTCCAGCGTTTCAGCGTGACGACATAATCTCCCGGCGCAAGGCCGGGAGACATGCTGAGTCCATTGACGCGATAGAGTCTGAAGGGCATCAGTTCACGCTTTCTCCATTTTCGCGCGCGTCATTCGAGCCGCCTCAATCCAGCTTCGGATAGACGACGCTTTCAGACGGCGGATACGGGCAGGTCGCGGTAAAGGTGGTGAGCCCCTTGGTATCCCAGAACGCCGCGGCGAATTCATTGATGAGGGTCAGCAGTTTCTCGCCCTTGTCGCGCTCGATGCCCTGTTTGCAGGCAGAGCCGGCCAGCATGAGGCTGTGGACCAGTGCATCGATGTCCGGATAGGCGTCACGCTGCGGCTGCTTGATGTAATCGCCCCAGATGATGCGGATCTCATGCTTGGCTTTCTCGGCGTGGCTTTCCTTCTGCTCCACCAGACGGGCGAGCAAGGCCTGGTCTGCCAGCGTCAGGCTGTCCTTCTGGCCCAGCTCATTGATGAGGCCCATGAAGCGGATCACACTGAGTGCGGCGATCTGGGCAGCGGACGGGTCATAGATCTTGCAGGGGATATCACAATGCGCGGAGGCCGCAGGGAGTGAGACCAGGCGGTCAACGGTGCGGAGCAGGGCATACATCATAACTGACGATCCTTTTGTTCACTGCGTTGACGCTTCAGTCTGGCTTGACGCATGACATAGAAAGCAGTTCCCACGACTGCCGCGATTGATCCATAGAACAAGGTATGGGTAAGAGGGCTGGTCCAGCTACTGTGATCATGTCCCGGATGAGCTTGAGCAGTATTGGCAATGGCCAATATCAATAGGCTACTAATGCTGAGCGCTTTCTTCATGCCTTGCCTCCTGTTGCGGTGCAGGTTAGTAATCAGCTTTGGTATTGCGTGCTTGACTGACACGCTGGGTAGAGACACCCAGCCATTGAACAGTGTTCATGATGTCGAGACGGGCTTGTCCCGACCCACGCAGTAACGCTTGCTGTCGTTCGTATGAAAGATCTGGCAATGCAAGCGCGTGAGAGAGGCGAGCGTGCACTGTTTGCAGTGCCTCCAAGGCTTGCTGGTGGTGGCCTTGAGCGCGATAGAGATCCGCCAGATTCTGATAGCTCACCACCAGTGCCACTACCGCTCCTTCAGGGTCTTTCCAGGGCTCAAGCAGAGTGTCAGCGCGTAGGCACGCGCTCAGATAGTGGTGCTCAGCGATGTGGTACTGGCCTTTATCAAATAGGGCATTTCCCGCTGTCGTCTCGAACTTCCACTGATCCATGGGTCACTCCTTGTAAGCGCTGTACAGATGCAGATCTACATGATTTTGATAATCATTATCATTTGATAATGGTCTATCCCATGAAATATTTCAAGGGGAAAGTGGGGTAAGACGGAAGAGGTTTACCAGGGGCTCTTTTGACACCGCCAGGTTTTGTACATGACGAGCGGGGCGACCTATCACATTGACATTTTGCCCCTTGTGCTGGTGACAGGCATCACACCACTGATGGCGTGGGTAATGGGCTGGGCACCGGTGTCGTGCTCACTCTTTTCTGGGATGTCTTCATGATGGACTCCATGCTGGCGTACACCATATAAAGCTCGCCCATGTTCTCTTCTGTCTGCAAGGTCGACTCATGAATGGGGAGTAATCCGAAGCGCTTGAAGATCTTCATGTTGGAGCGCTTGCACAAGGCGAGGATGCCATCCCCCTTGTTGGCTTTGACATGTCTGGCTGCTGCCGCCATCAGCAGGTTGCCGTGGGAAAATCGTTTCGCACTAGGGTCTGTTACAAGGCGACTGAACTCGTAGATAGCTCCTTCGGGGATGCTGACCTTGTCGTTCTGATCAAACAGGGTTCTTGATTCAAGACCCCCAGGCGTCACTCTGATACATCCCATCAATGCATCACGCTGTGTATCCACCAGGCAGATATGCTGACTATTGCTATCGATGACATCGTCATGACTCTTGTGCTTCATCACGTATGCCTTGGCGGCCCCATGATGCTCATCACGCATCTTCAGAACGTCTTTGTAGAGAGGGTGGCTTCGACCGAAAAATGACACGGTCTTTCTATCTGACTGATTCGGAAATGATGACGAGAATTGCGTGATTACCGCTATGTCTGAATCACTATCTTTCATTGCCTGCCTTCCTCTGTGCCTGCGCTTTCCGATGGTTATGATTTTCATTCTCGCTTGATGAGAATGCTAATACTTTATTAGTAAAGGTGCATGTTTGTTACAGGTATCTGACGATAGTTGATGTAAGAAATTGGCCAGAGATATGTAAGTGATTGACTATAATGATATTTATGCCAAGTCATTCGATGGGGTATGGCACGTCAATCTCAAAATATGACAGTACGTGCAAGTCTGGTGGGGGATATGAGGCTTTGAAAGTGGAGGATGCTGAGGAGCAATGTTAGAACGGGGCACGAGCCCATAGGCCATGCTGAACGCAAAAGGGGCTGCCATTGGCAGCCCCTTTTGCGTTTCCGGTGAGTTTCAAGCCAAGTCAGGCCATGAGGTGTTTTGCTGTCTGCTTACTCGAAGTAGCCACGCACCTTGTCCATGTCATCTGTCTCGGTCAGCACCAGTGAGAGCAGGATGCTGGCCTTCTGGGGATTCAGGGCGCCGCTGCCGATACCTTCTTCCTTGGCGCTGACGATGCCATTGCCGGTACGGGTGCTACGTACGACAGGGATACCATCTTGCATGGCCTGCTTGACCAGCGGCTCGAGCGTGTCCGGGATGGAGCCATTGCCACTGCCGGCAATCACGATACCCTTGGCACCGTTGTCGAGGGCGGCGGTAAATAACGCTGGGCCCTTGGATTAATAGTTTTGTACATTAGAGCATTTGATTTTTGTGACGATTACGATTAGTTATGGGACATTGCCAGAATACCGCCAAAGATAATCAGTAAGCAGCCAAATGTTCGATCCAACCAATGGTGAACTCGTAAAATTTGATCACGTACTAAGCTTGCTGAAAAACATACAGCGACTAATATAAACCAAGATATATGCGCTAGTGAGATAAATAGCCCGTAGCCAATTTGTATCACCAAATGTGTATCGGATTGCACTATTTGCAAGAAAAGACTGACTATGAATAAAGTGGTCTTTGGGTTGAGTGCGTTTGTTAAAAAGCCTGCGCGTAGCGCTGCCCAATTTGAGATAGGAGTAGATTTTTCGTTAGGTAATACATTTTTGTTTTTGCTCAATAGCATCTTGAGTCCTAAGTAGATTAGGTATAATGCACCTACTAGCTTGATAGCATTGTAAAGCCAGTTTGACTGCTGTATTAAGATGCTTACTCCTAAAAGTGTATAAGTTACGTGGATCATAACTCCCAAGCCGATACCTATAGCCGTCCATATGCCGCTACGGCGCGACAGCACGAGACTATTACGTGTGACCATGGCAAAGTCAGGGCCAGGACTGATTACGGCAAGCATGGTGATGGTGATGACAGCTATCAATTCCGTCATGAGTTATCCTTGAGTGGTTGATATAGTCTCTTGATTTTACCCATGACTTTTTCGGATGAATAACGATGATTCCTGTCAGGAATGGTGAGTTAGAATCACCATCAAACAGCAAACGACTACCTTCATTACTCGCTCTGCGCTGTTTTGAGGCAGCAGCGCGACATGAGAACTTTACTCGTGCAGCACATGAATTGAGCCTGACGCATGGCGCTGTCAGTCGTGCAGTACGATTACTCGAGGATGATCTGTGTATTGCACTGTTCGTTCGTCGGAGTCGCCGCGTTTTTCTCACTGAATCTGGCCATGTTCTGGCGCGTGCGGTAGCGGAGGGATTCGATTTGATGCAGCAAGCTGTAGGTCAACTGCGTGCCAATGCCCGGCACAGACAATGGGTGCTTTCATGCGAGCCGACTTTGCTGATGCGCTGGTTGATCCCGCGGTGGCCGCAATTCAAGGCAGATCATCCACATATCGACGTGTTATTGGTCGCAGGAGGTGGGGCATTTTCTTTTTCCAATGGCATTGACTTTGCCATTCGTCGCGATGACTTTCCTTGGCCACAGGACGCCCACTCCTCACTATTGTTCAATGAACGTATCGGGCCAGTTTGTCGCCCAGATAAAGAAACTGAGTGGTTTTCGAAATCTAGTGGTAATGCCCTGCTTGAGAATTCACCGCTAACGCATACACGTACCCGGATGGATGCTTGGCAAAAATGGGCGAGTATTGCAAATCCTATACAAAGCACAAGTATGTTGGTTGATAGTCAATATGAGCAGGTTTTCGAGCATTTCTACTTCAGTTTGCAAGCCGCTGTTGCAGGGCTTGGTGTCGCGATGGGTCCTTGGAACTTGGTGCGCGATGATCTTGATAATGGTCTACTAACAGCCCCGTTGGGTTTTGTAGAAGATGGTACTGGCTACTATCTTTTATCAGCTGAACCCTTCGAGTCTCAGGGGCCGCAGGCCAAGTTGTGCGCGTGGCTGAGTTCATTGAAATAAAGACTGGAAGTAAAAGGGGCTGCCTGGGCAGTCCCTTTTAGCATTGATAGTCAGTCACGTTTCGTCACGTCACGTCATTGACTGCCGGATCACTCGAAGTAGCCACGCACCTTGTCCATGTCATCTGTCTCGGTCAGCACCAGTGAGAGCAGGATGCGGGCCTTCTGGGGATTCAGGGCGCCGCTGCCGATACCTTCTTCCTTGGCGCTGACGATGCCATTGCCGGTACGGGTGCTACGTACGACGGGGATACCATCCTCCACTGCCTGCTTGACCAGCGGCTTGAGGGTATCGGGGATGGAGCCATTGCCACTGCCGGCAATCACGATGCCTTTGGCACCATTGTCGAGCGCTGCGGTAAACAGTGCCGGGTCCATGTCCTGATGGGCGTAGACGATATCGACCTTCGGCAGGCCATCCAGAGAGGTCACATCAAAGTGCGGCTTGTCGGTCGGTGTTGCCGGTGTGTAGTAGAAGTGCGGCTTGCCGCTGACGAAGGCACCCAGATAGCCCTGCTCGGTGGCCTTGAAGGTATCCATCATGATGGCGTTGGTCTTGGTGGTGTAATACGCCGAACCGATTCGGTCGTTGAGCACGATCATGGCACCACGACCTTCCGCCCCATCATCGGCCGCCAGAGTGACCGCTTCCAGCAGGTTGAACGGGCCATCGGCACTGATGGCGGTGGCCGGGCGCATGGCACCGACCATCACGACAGGCTTGTCACTATTGACAGTGAGGTCGAGGAAAAAGCCTGTCTCTTCCAGGGTATCGGTGCCGTGAGTGATGACCACGCCATGCGTCGCATCCGTGGCCAATGCTTCATTGATGGCCTTGGACAGCTTGAGCAGGATTTCCTGATTGATGTTGCTGCTGCCGGTATTGGCGATCTGCTCGCCTGTCACGTCAGCGACATCGGCCAGTTCTGGGACGGCATCCAGCAGCGTTTGCACGCCCAGACTGCCGGAGGTGTAGTTGGTGGTATCCGTGGAGGAGGCTGAGCTACCGGCAATCGTGCCGCCCGTGGCATAGATTTTCACGCCCGGGAGTTCCACGGCGCTTGCCTGTACGCCATAGGCCAAGGAGCAGGCGGCAATCGAGATGGCAGCAACGAGACGTCGGGGAGTCATGAAGTGTTCTTTCATCATTGTGGTGTGTCGCTCTTTATCGTTGTCATGGGAAATGAGTGCCAAGCAAACCAAGTGCGTGCATCGGGATATGCCTGGAGGACAATACACGCCACTATCTCATCAGGTGAATGCCGCACCACCATCACTGCGCGGGTCGTGTGCGGCTTCGACAGTGCCATCCGGATGACGCATCACGGCACCGGCATGACCCAGAGTATCGCTGTAGGCGTCTTCCAGAACCTCTACTTCATGTCCGAGCTCCCTTAGGGCATCTGCCATGTCACCGTCGAGACGTGACTCAAGTTTCAGGCTGGTGCTGATATCGCCCCAGGTGCGGCCGAGCAGCCAGCGTGGGGCGCTGATGGCAGTCTGGAGTGACATGCCGTGACGAGCGATACGCGTGAAGATAGCGGCCTGTGTCTGTGGCTGACCTTCACCGCCCATGGTGCCGAAGGCCATCACGCGGCCATCATCGAAGCACGCCAGTGACGGGTTGAGGGTATGGAAGGGCTTGCGACCCGGCGCGAGACTGCGTAGCTGATTCGATGCGAGGTCAAACGCCAGCCCGCGGTTCTGCCACATCACGCCACTGCTTGGCAGTACCATGCCACTGCCGAACTCCCAGTACACACTCTGGATGAAGCTGACGGTAGTGCCGTCGCTATCCGTGGCGCCCATCCAGATGGTGTCGCCTTCGGCGGGTTCGTAGGGCCAGGTCAGCGCCGACTGCATGTCGATCTTTTCAGCCTCTTCAGCCAAGGCTGATGTTTCAAGATGCGCTTGCTGGGTCGCCACGTATCCTTCCAGACCGCCTTCCATGGCATCCGGTGAGGTGATCAGGCTGTCACGCACCAGGAACGCGCGTTTGGTGGCCTCTATCAGCGCATGCAGATGACGCGGTGTATTGCCCTCCGCTTCGCTGATGCCATGTGTTGCGCTCAGTGCATCGTAGAGACCGATGATCATCAACGTCGCCAGTCCCTGAGTCGGTGCGGGCAGGTTGTAGATGTCACCATCATGCAGGCGTACTTTGAGAGGAGTGACGCGCTGAGCCTGATAGTGATTGAGGTCTGACAGACGCAGCGGACTGCCAGCGTCCTCCAACTCCGTTGCCATGTGTGTGGCCAGTTCGCCACGATAAAAGTCATCGAGACCGGCATCGGCGAGATGCGCCAATGTGGCCGCCAGTTCTGGCTGACGCAGACGCGCGCCTTCCTGCAATGCAATGGCATCGCCTGTCTCGCTCTGGCCAAGATAGCGCTCGGCGAAAACAGGCTGCTGAGAGAGGGTGGCGAGGTGTTTTTCACTCAAGGCTTGCTGACTCGCGCTCACGGCGATCCCGTCATTGCCGAGACGGATGGCGGTGGCCAGCAGTTGTGTCAGCGGTAGGGGTGTGTGCTCTGGAGCAGAAGTCTCTGTCGAGTACGCGAGAGCTTCCTGCCAGCCGCCAATGGTGCCCGCGACCGTCAATGCCGCCAGTGGTCCGCGCGTCGGGATACTGTTGCCTTTTGCCAAGGGCGCGGCAGGTACCTCCCCAAGAGAAGTGGCATAGCCATAGCCGAGATCGGCATAGAACTCACGGCTGGCATGTTCTGCGGCAGCGCCACAGGCATCGATCGCGATCGGCGCCTGGCCGGGGCGTTTGATCAGCCAGAAGCCATCGCCGCCAATGCCATTCATGTGCGGATAGACGACGGCGATGGTTGCTGCCATGGCGACCATGGCTTCTATCGCATTGCCGCCGTCACGCAAGATATCGCGTCCTGCTTCTGCCGCCAGATGATGTGGCGCGGCGCAGGCGCCACCAAATCCACGTCGGGTATGAATCATGGCGTCGTGCTCCTGTTGTTATTGTTCATTGCTGTGCTGGCACACGTACCGAGATAAGGGCTCGGCACGTGTGGTGATGTCTCAAGTGATCAATACGGCCGCAGATCAGCTACCGGTGAAGAGGTCATAGAACATGCGCAGCGCAGTGAAGAGCAGGAAGATGGCGAAGATCTTCTTGAGTTTCGAGGCATCCATCGAGTGGGCAAGCCTTGCGCCCACTGGTGCACAGAGCATGGTCGCGGGAACGATGGCCGCAAATCCAAGCAGATTGACGTAACCGATGGAACCCGGCAGAAGATTGGGCTCACCCAGCCCGCTGAGCAGGAAGCTCACGGTGCCCGGCAGACTGATGACCAAGCCGAGCGCCGCACCGGTACCGACCGCAAGATGCATCGGCGTGCCCAGGGTGCTCAAGGTCGGCACGCTCAAGGTGCCACCGCCAATTCCCATCAGCGTCGAGACACCGCCGATGAAGGTCCCCAGCACGCCGCTGCCCAGCGGTCCCGGCAAGCCTTTGCCCAGTACCTTGGATTGACGACGGAACATGTTAAGGGCGACCAGCAAGGCGATGGTGGCAAACAGCCCCATCAGGACGGCACCGCTGAAAAGACTGGACAGCAGGCCACCGATGATGACACCGAGGATGACGCCGGGCAGTAGCCGCTTGAGAATCGAGGGATCAAGACTGCCCTTGGCGTAGTGCGCCCTGGCCGACATGATCGAGGTGGGAATGATGGTGGCCAGCGAGGTGCCGACGGCCTGATGCATGCGCACGGCTTCATCGACACCCAACAGGCTGAACAGATGGAAGAGGACGGGGACGATGACGATACCGCCGCCGACCCCCAACAACCCTGCCATCACGCCGGCAATCATGCCGGTGACGATGAGTGCGACGATCAATCCGATGATCCAATGCAGCGGATAGGCTGAGAACAGTTCCATGGCGTTTCCTTGTGAGACGCATCACCGTACCGAGTGCCGGCATGGAGGATGATGCGCTTTGGCGACTCCTCGCAAGTGAGGAGAGTAGATGTCATCCGGTTGTGCATGATATTAGACAACCACGATGAGTGTCCCCCCTCTTCAGGTATCGCGGGGGACAGGCGATGGCTTTCCTACCAGCCGATAGCCTCGGGCAGCCAGGTGGCAAGTCCGGGGAAGCAGAACAGCAGTACCACTGCCATGGCTTGCAGACCTACGAAGGGCAGTACGCCCAGATACAGATGACGCGTGGTGACTTCGGGTGGCGCGACGCCTTTGAGGAAGAACAGCGCCCAACCAAAGGGCGGCGTCAGGAATGACATCTGCAGGTTCATTGCCACCAGTACGCCTAGCCATACCATGTCAGTGCCATAGCCGATGAAGATCGGCAGGAACATCGGCAACGCAATGTAGCTGATCTCGATCCACTCGAGGAAGAAACCAAGCACGAACAGCACCACCATCAAGAAGATGAGCGCGCCCAGTTCGCCACCCGGCAGCAGGTTGAACAGATCGTGCACCATGTTTTCGCCGCCGAGCCCTCGGAAGGCCAACGAGAAGGGCTGGGCGCACAGCAGAATGAAATACACCATCGCAGTGATGGTCAGGGTCGAATGCAGGCACGCCTTGAGCATCGTGATATCCAGACGCCGTGCCAGCAACGCGATCAACAGGCTACCCAGTGCACCCATCGAGGCGGCTTCCGTGGGGGCGGCAACGCCACCCAGGATTGAGCCAAGTACGGCGAACACCAGCATCAGCGGCGGAATCACGCTGCGCGCGAGATCGCGCAGCAATTCCTTCATGCCGCCGGCCGCCTCGCGTTCCGCCTTCGGGATGGCAGGCACGAGTTCCGGCTTCCACCAGCCAAGCACCAGCAGATAGACGATATAGATGATGGCAATCGCAAGGCCAGGGATGAAGGCCGCAGCGAACAGGGTACCGACGGATTCGCCGAGAATTTCTGACAGCAGAATCAGTACCAGGCTCGGTGGAATGATCTGCCCGAGGGTGCCGGACGCACAGATGGTGGCCGAGGCCACCCCCGGGTGATACCCGCGACGCAGCAGTGTCGGCAGTGTCAGCATGCCCACGGTGACGACGGTCGCACCGACGATACCGGTGGATGCACCCATCAGCACACCAACCAGAATGATCGCGATACCCATGCCGCCATTCACGCCGCCCATTGCGCGGCCGATGGTCTCCAACATGTCTTCCGCGACGCGCGATTTCTCCAGCATCACACCCATGAAGACAAACAAGGGTATCGCCAACAGGGTGTAATTGGTGACCACGCCATAAAGACGTGATGGCATCAGGCTGAAGAGCAAGGGGCCGAAGCCTGCAAGCCCTGCCACGAAACCTGCCACGGCCAGAGAAATCGCGACCGGAATCCCGATCAGCATCAAAACAAGGAAGCCCCCGATCATGCCCAGTGCGATCCATTCATTGGGGCTCATGAGCGCACCTCGTGGCCTTCAGAGGGTTTGGTAGGCGCCATCAGCCCCATCAAGGCACGTAGACAGTCCGCGACGCCTTGTATGGCGAGTGCCGCGAAGCCCAACGGAATGAACGCCTTGAGAAGATAGCGATAGGGCAGTCCGCCGGGATCCGGTGAACCTTCCATCAGCTGCCAGGATTGTTCGGTGTATGCCAGGCCCAGCCAGGCAATGGCAGCGCCAATGGCGATGGTCATCACTGCTCCCAACAGATCCACGAGGCAGCGGCCCTTGGCGGAAAAACGATCATAGAAGACATCGACGCGTACGTCGGCGCGATGCTTGAGGGCATAGGAAATGCCCAGCAACGCGATGGGGGAAATCAGGTGCCACTCCAATTCCTGGAGAGGAACGGGGCTGATGCTGAAGAAGTAACGCAACAGCACGTTACTTGCGACCAGCAGCACGAGCGCCAGCAGCGAGTAGCGGGCGACGATGCCCAGCCGCTCGATGATGGCTTCGAGGAAATTGATGATACGCAGCATGGCAATCCTCACAGGCGCCACGGCGGGACAGGCCGTGGCGCAGACAGGGCGAAGTGATGAACCGCAGGAACAGCAGTCAATACGGCGTTTTTAGAGCGCCAGGAAGGTCTTCTCGCTGATGGCAGCCCATGCCTTGTGTTGCTCACGGAATGCCATGAAGGATTCATGTACGCGGGCGGTATCCGGGTCAGCCGCTGCCATGTCGGTCAGTGTCTTCTCGGTCACTTCCTTGAGGCGGGCAACGACGTCATCAGGCAATGGCTGCGCGATGACACCTTCATTCTCGACGAGATCCGTCAGTGCCTCGGCGTTCACCGATTCACACCAGGCCTGACTTTCGACATTGCACGCGGCCGCAGCAGCCTTGACGATGGCTTGCAGGTCTTCCGGCAGGCTTTCCCAGGCGGACTTGTTGATCATCAGCTCGGTGACATTGGTCGGCTCGTGCCAGCCAGTGGTGTAGTAGTACTTGGCGGCTTTCTGAAGCCCCAGACGACGGTCTTGATAAGGGCCGACGAATTCGGCAGCGTCGATGACGCCACGCTCCAGCGCCGGGAATATCTCGCCGCCCGGCAGCAGACGTACGGCAACGCCAAGCTCGGCGTAGACCTTGCCGGCCAGACCCGGGATACGCATTTTCAGGCCTTTAAAGTCTTCGACCGTATTGATGGGCTTGCGGAACCAGCCGGTCATCTGCACGCCGGTATTGCCCATTGGGAAGGCGATCAGTCCTTTGGGGGCGTAAAGCTCGTGCCATAGCTCAAGGCCGCCACCGTGATATAGCCAGGCGTTCATGCCCTGAGTATTCATGCCGAAGGGCACGGTGGTGAAGTACTGCGCTGCAGGAATCTTGCCCGCCCAGAAATAGGCGTTGCCGGCATTCATTTCCACCACCCCGCTGGCGACAGCATTGAAACCTTCAAGCGCGGGGATCAATTCACCGGCGGCAAAGTGCTGGATCTTCATGCGTCCGCCAGACATTTCCTCGACCTTGCGGCAGAAGTCGGTCGGACTTCCGGGGCCTTCCACATAGAAAGGGGAGCCTGGTCCGTAAGCGTTGGTCATCTTCCAGTGATAGGTCTTCTTGGTATCGGCGCGCACGATGGCGGGTGCGGCCATGACCAGGCCAGCGGTAGAGGTGGCCAGTGCGGCACCGAGAAACTTGCGACGATCGAATGTCATGGGGAGATCTCCTGCGGACGGATGACCGGTAGTGCCCTTGGCGTCCCTCCACCGGCGGGGTGCGAGGTCACAAGGGAGTGCCTGAACGGCGCGCTGACATCATGGCCAGCGATCTTGTTGTAGAGGTATTGCCGGCAGCAGAGAGGCGAGTGGATATCATTTGTCATCTTGAGGGCTTTCATTCGTCACGCTGCTACGTCCTAGACATTGCAAAGCGTGTGCCATCTCAAGTAATTATGGTAAAATTGTTTATATTCAATCGGTTATAATAGTTTTATGTGGCGGAAAACTAATTTATTACGACCTCAATGCGTCATTGATTGCACTGAACGGCGCGCAGTGTTGCGTAATTGTCGTCTTTCATGACTGACAAACGGCGCATTTTTCGCGCATAGCGTGCATTTGTGCGTGATAGATGTGCCATTGATAGTCATCTGTCTTTCGGATGTGGGGCGGTGATGTACAAATGTCATGTGTGGCACGAGATGGTGCAGGTGCTTCCTGATAGTGCAATGTAATGAGGTAAAGAGAGGAGAAATAAGGTTGGTGAGATCAGCGCTGACGAGAACAGACACTGGTGCGACAGCCTTGAACGGTAATGGCATCATGCGCCTTTGCACTGACGGAGCCTGTCCATGTCCTCGCACGATCCTGACGCGTCATCCTTTCGCCCGTCTGCTCCTGCCACCTCGGCTGTGGCGCACGCCCAAGACAGCCAGTCGCAGACGAGCTTCACCACTAGGTCAGCCCCGCGAGCGCGCACACCGATGATCGCTCGCGGGCTGTTGGTCGTGGTGTTATTCGTCATGGCAGGGCTTGCCTGGTGGGAGACACCGCAGCGCTGGGCGCTTGAGTTTCTTGATGAAACACTGGGGCAGGCTTTCAGTGCCTTTGCGATCGCCAAGGGGTTGAACGCCACCATCTCAGTGCTGCAGTCATCGACGATTGATCTTCAGGTCTTCCAGGTGTCGCCCGGAGAAGCACTGGACCCCGCCAATGACATGATCGAACGCTTTTCGTGGGTGATGTTCGCTGCGACAGGATCACTTGCGCTTCAGAAATTGCTGCTGGGTATTTCCGGCTCACTGATTATCAAGGCAGTAGCAAGCATCACCTGTGGACTGGCGGGGTTGATGGTGCTGATGGGGCTCATGCGTGGCGCTGATGACGGCCGTGGCATGGGTAATGATGAAGGCCTCAGTCCGATGACGTCACTGTTGACGGCAGGCCTGTTGCGGTTGGCATTGCTGGGGATTGTGCTGCGATTTGCGGTGCTCAGCGTGGCATTGGCCAGTGGTGCGGCAGGCCAGGCGTTTCTCGACGACAGCCGTGATACCCAGATGGCGCAGCTCAGCATCACGCAGCAACAGCTGGCAGAGGCGGCGGACCAACAGGTTGGCGGTGACCACGAAGAGCGCAGTTGGTGGCAACAGTTCAAGGGCAGCATGGAAGGTTGGGCTGGTGGCCCGATCTCCACTGTGACGCAAGGTTTTGATGCGATGACTGACAAGGTGATTGATCTCACCATGTTGTTCATCACCCAGACGGTGCTGTTTCCGCTCGGATTCCTGTGGCTTGGACTGCGCGTGGTGCACGGTCTTGGTCGTCTGCAGGGCGTGCCTAGAGGCGTGCGCCGCCTCGGCGATGTTTGACGCGCGTCATCAGTGACTTGCAGTCGACCGAGAGAATTTCGTCGCGGTTGAAGATGCGTTCGCGCACGAAGGTATCAAAGGCATCGTAGCTGTCGGTGAGGGTATGGATGTGCAGACTCTTGAGGTCGCTCATGATGTAGAGGCTGACGACCTCAACGCAGCCGGATAGCTCCTCGGCAATGTGCTCGATGGCACTGGGTGCGACGGTCAGGTCCACGAAGGTCGAGATGCCCTTGCCCAGCTTGTCGGGATTGATGACGGCAGTGAACTGTTCGATCACGCCGCTTTCGACCAACGCCTGAACGCGGGTACGGGCATGGGCGCGTGAGATGCCGAGCTTGCGGGCGATGTCGGCATACGACATGCGGCCGTCCTTGATCAGCAGATTGAGCAGCTCACTGTCGGTGCGATTGAGGTGCATGGTGATATCTCGGTAGGGCATCGGGCACTGATGCTTTTATCGACACTGATGCCCGATGACCCGGTGATTAGAGGCTTGGATATGAGTGTTTAAGCATGTTCCTGATCGGCCTTGATGGTATCAGGCACCTCGCCGGAATATGACGTGGCAGGCAGCGTCTCGCTGTCATCGATCTGCGGCAGCAGCAGTTCGGCGATGATGGCAGTCAGGCCCCCCATGGTGATCGGCGAACGCAGTGCATCAGAGTAAGCGTGCGGCAGGGCAGACAGCACTTCTGGCACCATGCCGACACCCAAGCCCAGCCCGAGTGACAGTGCAATGATCATCATCTCGCGACGGCCAATGGTCTGTGCCATCAGGATACGAATGCCGGAGACGGCAATCAGCGCGAACATCAAGGTGGTGGTCGCGCCGAGCACTGGGCGTGGCATCTGTGTCAGCAGGGTGGCGATAAAGGGTGACAGGCCAAGCAGCAGCAGGAAGCCCGCCACATAGCGGCCGACATGACGACTGGCGATGCCAGTGAGCTGAATCACGCCGGTGTTCTGGCTGAAGGTAGTATTTGGGAAGGTACCGGCCAGCGCTGCTAGCGCTGAGTTGAGGCCATCGGCGAGCACGCCACCGCGTAGACGCTTCTGGTGCACATCATCATTGACTGGTAGTCCCGAGGCGCGCGCGCTACCGGTGAGGTCACCCACCGTCTCAATGGCCGTGATCATGAAGATGAACGCGACCGGCAAGAAGGCGGGCAACGAGAAGTCAAAGCCAGAGCTCAGCGTGGCCGGCATCGGTAGGGCGATCAGTGCTGCATCGGCCAACTGCGGGGCATCGTAGAGTCCAGCGATGGCAGCGATGGTGCAGCCTACTGCCATGCCGAGGAAAATCGAGGCGATTCTGAGCCACGGATAGCGCGAGACCTGACAGCTCAGTACCGTGATCAGCACACAGCCTGCCAGTGCAAGATTGACCGGTGCACCGAAGTCTTCTGCACCGAAGCCACCACCGATATCGGTCATGCCGACTTCGATCAGGCTCAGGCCGATCAGCATGACTACGACTCCCGTCACGACTGGTGTGATGACTCGCTTGAGCCACGGCAAGATAGTGCCGAGCACCATCTCGATCAGACTCCCAGCTAGGCAGGTACCAAATAATATCGCGAGCACCTGCTCATCCGTGGCGCCTTGGGCGCGGGCAATCAGGCCGGCGGTAATGAGGGCGGCGACAAAGCTGAAGCTAGTGCCCTGAATGCTCAACAGGCCCGAACCGAACGGGCCGACGCGCTGGGATTGAATCCAGGTCGCGATACCGGACATCACCAGAGCCATCGACAACAGGCTGGCAGTATAGGCGCCAAGGGACAGGGCGCTGGTAATGATCAGCGTGGGCGCAATGATGCCGGCCAGGCTGGCGAGTAGGTGCTGAGCACCCGCGAGTGCCGACAGTGGAGCGGACGGTTGCTCTTCCAAACCAATGAGTGGCGTGTCGAGTTGGCTGGGAGTGGCCATGGAAACGTTCCTTGTCCGCAGGTGCGGTATGACGAAGAGGGCGGAAGGCACTGAGCAGCCATCGTAGGGTCAGCAATTATAAGCAAGAAGCACACCATGTTCAGGTGATTTCTCTGTTTGATGGGTGTTTGGAGTGAGGGCCGATGGCGACAACAAAAAACGCCAGACCCGTTGGAGCGGATCTGGCGTTTTCAGCGCAAGCTGATGATGCATCTCTGGCCGTAAAAGCCTCAGTCGCGAATGTCCTGGTGCTGAATGTTCAGTCGAGTTTGTTGAGTCGCTGAATCTTCAAGCCAATCTCGCCTTCTGCAAAGGCACCCAGGAAGGCCTGGAAATGTTCAGATGCGACATGCACGTCGAGTGCTTCTTCATCCCACCATTCTTCCAGTACGACGAAGTCGCCTTCCGGTACGGGCTCACCTTCCGCGACATTCTTGTCGACCGCAAAGCACTCGTACTGCAGACAGCCCTGATCGGCCTGGCTCTTCTCGATCAGTTCGACAAGTACTTCTTGGGCCTTGTCTTGCTGGTCGGCGGGGAAGGTCAGGGTAGCGATAAGTTTGAGGGACATGACGGAAATCCTGTCGTGAGCGAGTGTGAGGGAAAAGGTGTCACGTTCGCGAAGAGGGTGCAATGCGCTGCTGACTTATCGGGTATCAAAGCAAAGAACTTGATCAGCAACGCGACGCCAGGTACGTCTTACAGGCGAGTGAACAACTCGTCTGCGGGTAAACGTGATTTCGGCAGGCCGGCATTGAAGTCGTCGTCGGTGCGATAGCCGAGACTGATGGCGACCAAGGCATTGAAGCCTTTGTCACGCAGGCCGAATTCGGCGTCCAGCCCGACCGGATCGATACCTTCAAGCGGCACTGCATCGATGCCCATACTGGAGGCAGCGTACAAGAGGCTACCGGCATTCAGATAAACCTGCTTGTCCATCCAGTGCTGCATGTCCTTGTACTCGTGACGATGCAGATCAATGAACAGGCGACGCGCGCCATCCATCATGTCGCTGAACTGGTCACCCAGAGTGAAGCGACCATCGGTGGCTTCGCTTTCCAATACATGATCCAGGTACTGGTCGTCGAGAGTGCTGCGGGTGCAGAACAGAACGACGTGAGAGCCATTGAGGATCTTGGGCGTGTTGAAGTCGTACTTCTCACGAGTGCCAGCACGAGCGAAACGCTCCTTGGCCTCTTCAGATTCCAGTACCAGGAAATGCCACGGCTGGGAGTTGACGCTGGACGCGCTGAAGCGCAATACCTGCTCAAGCTCATTCCAGTCTTCGGCGCTGATCTTGCGGGCCGGATCGAAGTTCTTGGTGGAGTAACGCTGCTGCATGATAGCGGTGGGAGTCATGATGACGCTCCTTGAATTCTCAGGGGCAGGTGCCTTGCGTAGTAATGCTGGACTGCCTGCGACCTTGGTAGAGGATGGCGCCATCATAATGGGTATACTTTGCGTTGAATATCCTCGCCTCGCGCACCTTTATGGTGAATTTTCGGCATCAATGGCGAGGTTTATCATCTTTTGTCAGTGAGTTGTCATTATCGTGATGCGCTTATGGCATTAATGCTGTGACAGGAGATTCAGATGAAGGAGGTGTCGACGTAACTCCTGTTGTCTCGTGCTCTGCCATCAATATGCCGCTGTATTTCCGACAACGCCCCGCCACATGCACCTCGCGAATGGCTCGGTCATCGCCCAGCATCATCAGCGCAAACAGTATCTCTTCCAGTGCGACCTGATCCGCTTGTCCCCAGCGTGTACGGCGTGCCAACAGCGGCGTAGCCGTAGGTTCGAGCACAATGACATCCGCCTCCATGCCCGGACGCAGATTGCCGATACTATCCTCGAGACGCATGGCGCGCGCATTGCCCAGCGTCAGCTGATAGAAGCCCTGCCATGGAGTCAGTGGCTGATTGGCACGCGCCGCCAGTCCGTCGGCATCATGTGCGACGGCACCGTGCAGCTGGCCGACCTGATAGGCTGCCTTGAGGCTCTCCAGCTGGCATAGGCTTGAGCCGCCGCCCACATCGGTGGCAATGCTGATGTTCATACCGAGCCTGCGTGCACTGTCACGATCAAACAGACCGCTGCCCAAAAATAGATTGGACGTCGGGCAGAAGGCGATGCTGGCACCACGTTCGGCAATCCGCGCACGCATGGCGTCATCAAGATGAATGCCGTGGGCAAAGGTGGTGCGCTCATGACTGAGCCCGACCTCTTCATACACCGCCAGATAGTCACGGCTATCGGGAAACAGCTCCGCGACCCATTTGAGCTCATCGAGATTCTCGGCCAGGTGCGTCTGCAGGTGAAGGTCCGGCTGGCTCTTGAGCAGCTCACCGGCGGCCTTCAATTGCGCTGGTGTTGAGGTGGGGGCAAAGCGCGGTGTCAGCACATAGCCGAGACGATCACGGCCATGCCAATCGGCGATCAGGCGTTCATCATCCTTGAGGGCCGCCGGGCCTTTATCGAGCAGTGAGGCGGGTGCATTGCGGTCCATCATCACGCGTCCGGCGTGCAGGCGCATGCCGCGTGTACGCGCTGCCGAGAACAGGGCATCAGCACTGCCAGCGTGCGATGTGGCAAATACCTGTGCGCTGGTGGAGCCGTGACGCAGCAACTCATCGAGGAACACGTCAGCAACCTCTGCGGCATATGCGGAGTCCACGAAGCGTTGCTCAGCGGGGAAAGTGTAAGTGTTCAGCCAGTCGATCAGGCAGTGACCGTAGCTTGCGATGATATCCAACTGCGGAAAGTGGACATGGGTGTCGATGAATCCCGGCATCATCAGGCCGCTGACCTTGCGCGGCGGACTCAGACACACCAGCTCGGCACAGGGGGTCGGTGTGACTGTCCTGTCAGAGGCTAACGCCTGATAGTTGCCGACGGCCACGACGTGTCCGGCATGCATCACCAGCAGTGCGTCCGGATAGTACTCGATGGCGGCGCGCTCGTTGGCCGACATGTCACTTTCCATGCACTCACCAGGGTCATTCACGAAGTGCAGCAAGGCACCCCGCAGTAGGCTGACATTCTCAGCACCTGTTGCGGCATCCCTTAGCGCCTGAGTCAGTCGGCCAGCGTCGAGATGATAGGCGGCTTGCTCGTGACGGGGGTGTTCATGGGAGGGGCGGTCATTCATGAGGCAGTCCTGTCGGTCGTCGAGTCTGATGTGACAGCGGATGAGGACTGCCGATAATCCGGTGCGGTAAAGTGCGTTCGCAGCTGGCGGGCCTCTTTACGTGATAGGCCGCACTGATCAAGTGTCGACGCTGCTGCGGGGTCAGCCCGTGAGCTTTCGCTGATGCTGGCGTGACGGAGGGCCTCCAGCTGCAATAGTTCGGCGACCACACCAATCGCAATTTCCTCGGGGCGCTTGCCAGGAATGCCGGGCACACCGATCGGGCAGCGAATGCGTGCCAGCTCATTGGCGGCAAGGTGTGCGCGCAGGCGCTGATGAAAGCGTGCCCACTTGCTGCTGGAACCGATCAGCCCCAGCGAAGCGAGGTCGCTACGTACCGCTAGCGCGGCCACCAGCGCTTGATCTTCAACGTGATCGTGCGTCAGCACCAGCACATGGCTGTCAGCTGCTACCGGTAGCGGATGCACGGCATCGTCACGCATTAGAATATTGAAGGTGGAACAGTGCAAATGAGGCTCGCAGCCACGGGGTCTGTGCGCTGAGGCTAGCTGCTGTTCACGCGAATCCAGCCAGTCAATTTGCCAGCCCAGCGGCGCGAGCAGGGCGACGATGGCTTGCCCCACATGGCCCGCACCAAAAAGTGCCAGCCGTGGTGCCACGGCTGGGAAGACTTCGATCAGCACCTGTACATGGCCGCCACAGCACTGTTGAGCATGTGCACCGAGCGCGACCTCTTCAAGGTGACAGCCGCTATGACCTGCGCTGAGCAGCGCGCGCGCACGTATCGCCACCAGCTGTTCGAGACGCCCGCCGCCGAGGCTATCGTGTAGTGCCGCTGGTGTAATCAACATTTTGGTGCCGGCGCCGCGCGGTGCTGAGCCTGCCACGGTGACGACCGTGGCCAATGCATGCGGTGCCAATGCGGCCTGCGCTTGCTCCAACGCCTGATACCAACGCAGAGCGGTTGATGGAGGGCTGTGCGTCATGGTGTCACCTGATGCGGTTGCACGTGTGGTGGCTGACTCTGTGAGGTCTGATCATGCAAGGATTGCTCACTCAGCCATTCATTCAGCCATTCACGCTGCACGCTGGCGGCCAGCATTACGCGTTCTGGTGTGGCAGGCGTATCGAGGCGTACTGCGTGGCGGTAATCGCTGATCGAAGCGAGTGCATCACGTAGTGCTGCCCAGACACTCATTGCTAGCATGAGAGGAGGCTCACCGACGGCCTTGGAGCGGTAGATGCTGGCCGATGAGTTGGGATGGCCTTCCAGTAACTGTACTCTGAGCGCCCCTGCTGGTACGTCACTGATCGCGGGGATCTTGTAAGTGGCAGGGCCATCAGTGAGCAGGCGGCCATCTTCGTTCCACTTGAGTTCCTCGCTGGTCAGCCAGCCCATGCCTTGCACGAAGCCACCTTCGATCTGACCGATATCGATGGCCGGGTTCAGCGAGTCACCGACATCATGCAGGATGTCAGCGCCTTCGAGACGGTATTCACCGCTCAGAGTGTCCACGACGACTTCGCAGAGTGCTGCACCGAAGGCGTAGTAGTAGAAAGGATGGCCAGTACCGCGCTCACGGTCGTAATGAATATCGGGCGTGGCGTAGAAGCCTTTCTCGGATAGCGAGATGCGCTCGATATAGGCTGCCTGTACCAGCTCACCCCATGTCATCAGTACGCTGCCGGCGCTCAGGAGTTCCCCCGCCTCTAGTGTCAGGCTTGTACGAGGTTGCGCAAGGTGCTCGGCGGCGAAGTCCAACAGTCGTGCCTTGAGACGCAGGCAGGCATCGCGCGTCGCCATGCCGTTGAGGTCCGCGCCGGAACTTGCTGCGGTGGGTGAGGTATTGGGGACCTTGTCGGTACGGGTCGCCGTGATGCGGACCTTGTCCACCGAGAGGCCCAGTTCGCGCGCCGCGACCTGGATCATCTTGGTGTGTAGTCCTTGGCCCATCTCGGTACCGCCGTGGTTCACCTGTACGCTGCCGTCAGTATAGATATGCACCAGCGCGCCGGCCTGGTTGAGATGCTTGGCGGTAAACGAGATGCCGAACTTGACCGGTGTCAGTGCGAGTCCTTTCTTGACCACTGGGCTTTTTGCATTGAAAGCGCGAATCTCGGCGCGTCGCTGCCAGTAATGCCCCTCTTCCTCGAGCTGCTCGATCAACGTTGCCAGCAGTGGATGCTGATTGACGTGCTGGCCATAGTGTGTGGTGTCACGGCCTTCGCAGTAGAGGTTTCGTTTGCGAATCTCGAGCGGGTCACGTCCTAGCTGGCGTGCGATATTCTCCATCGCTGCCTCTACTGCCAGCATCCCTTGTGGGCCACCAAAGCCACGAAAGGCAGTATTCGATGCCACGTTGGTACGGGCGCGAATACCACGCACATAGGCGTTGCCCAGGAAATAGGCATTGTCGGCATGGAACATGGCGCGATCGACAATGGCATCTGACAGGTCCGGCGAGTGCCCACAGTCACCAGTGAGCGTGATGATGGCCGTTTCGACGCGCCCACTGTCATCAACGCCGAATTGGTAGCGATGGTGGAAGGGGTGGCGCTTGCCGGTCAGATGCATGTCATCGCCACGCGGCAAGCGCAGCCGAGCGGCGCGGCCGGTATGGCGAGCAATCATCGCGGCCAGACACGCGACCGGCGCGGCCTGGGTTTCCTTGCCACCGAAGCCGCCGCCCATGCGACGTGTCTCGACCGTCACCGCATGGAAAGGGACGCCCAGCACTTCGGCAATCAGTTTTTGAACTTCACTAGGGTGCTGGCTTGAGCTGTGCACCAGTATTTCATCGTCTTCGCCAGGCAGTGCAAGTGCAGCCTGACTTTCCAGATAGAAATGCTCCTGCCCGCCACTCTCAAGCTCGCCTTCCACCTGCCAGGCGGATTTTCCGAGTGCTTTCGTTACGCTCTCCAGATCAGCCGGACGGCCATTGCTCAAGCGCGCCTGGGTATGGGTGGGACGTACCAGATCCCCTTGCTGGGCGGCAACGCGTGGATCCAGTGTGATGGGTAATGGCGTGACACTCATCTTGGCCAGACGGGCAGCCTGTCGCGCGGCGCGCTCACTGTCAGCGGCGACCACGAAGAGCGCCTGTCCGTAGTGACTGATGACATTGCTGACCAATAGCGGGTCGCCGGGGAAGACGGGGCCGACATCTTGATGGCCTGGAATATCGGTAGCGCTGAGCACACAGACCACGCCGGGCGCGGCCCGCACGGCATTCAGATCGAGCGTGTCGAGCGTGCCGTGAGCCACCTCACTCATGCCGATCGCCAGATGCAGCGCGCCTTTGGGCAGCGGCAGGTCATCGACGTAACGCGCTGTACCGCTGACATGACGCTCGGCACTTTCGTGTTTCTGAGCATGTCGCTGGCCCGTGGGGCTGTCCTTCGCCGTGCGCTCGAGAGCGTGGGCGTGATCGGAATCAAGACTGTGCAAGGTACGCATCGAGGCTCTCCGGCGGCTGAGATGAAGAGGTGTTGGCAGTATGATGGGTGGCCGAGTGTGCTGCTTGCTCATTGAGAATCCGCTGAGCCACGCGGGGAATCAAATGACTGGCGGCCTTGAGGCGATATTCACGTGAGCCGCGTACATCTGACAATGGTGAGAAATCGGCACCAGTAGCCTGCTCTATCATGCCTAGTGTCTGGCGGTTGAGTGTGGCCGGCGTGAGAGATTCGAGAGGTATCTCATCGAGCAGCGCTTCCAGGTGGAAAGCGCGCGCGGGAATACTAGCCATGCCGCCGAAGGCGATTCGCCAATGTTGTGCCCCTCCATCAGCATCACGGCGCCAGGCGAAGACCCCCAGCAAGGTAGAGATATCATCGTCGCGACGTTTGGATAGCTTATAGGCAGCCAGTCGTTGACTCTTGACTGGACGCGGCAGGAAAACCGAGTGGATGATCTCGTCGGGCATCAGCTGAGTGCGCTTGTAGTCGAGGAAGAAGTCTTCGAGCTTGAGAATGCGTTCACCGCGCTGATTCATCAGCTGAACATAGGCTTCAAGGGCGATCAGTAGCGGTGGCATGTCACCAATGGGTGAGGCATTGCCGATGTTGCCGCCGAGTGTGCCGCGATTACGGATTTGCTCACTGCCCAAGCGATTGAGGAGGTCCGCTGCCTCCGGATAGTGTTCACGCAATAATGGCATCAGTTGGCGATAGGTGACCGCCGCACCCAGCCACCAGCCGGATTGGCCAGCATGCTCACCCTCATCGATACGGCACAGCTCTGTTACCTGAGTCACGTCGAGGAGTGCGGGAAAGTCGCGCAGGCGCTGGGTGTGCTCCAGCATCAGGTCCGTCCCTCCGGCAATCAGTGGCATATCAGGCTGTGCGGTGCGTAATGCCAGTAGTGCGGCCAATGTACGGGGACGATGATAGTGGCTGTCGATGGTTGGTGTAACGATGGTCTCTGGCACTGACGCCAGCAGTAACGATGAGTGGGCAGATAGGTTGACAGTGCCAAACTCACCTGCCAGTAGTCGGTGGGCAGCCTCGCGAATGGGACGATAGCCGGTACAGCGGCAGAGATTTCCGCCGAGTGCGTGGTCTATCAACGTATCACGCTGGCGGTCATCAAAGACGTTGCCCTGGCTCACATGCTGCTGGTGACTGGCATGCAGTACGGCCAGACTGATGGCGATACCTGGCGTGCAAAACCCGCACTGGCTGGCATGCGTGGCGACCAGCGCCTGCTGTACGGGAGACAGTGCAGGTGTCTTGCTATCAGGCGATGCTAATCCCTCTACGGTGATCAGCTCGCAGCCCTCCAGTTGGTGCGCTGGCATCAAGCAGGCATTGGCGGTAGTGAGAGATTGGCCCGGTGTCTGCAACGCTATCGTGCAAGCACCGCAATCGCCAGAAGCGCAGCCCTCCTTGGTGCCATCATGCCCCAGTGAATCGCGCAGTACCTCCAGCACGGTGGTGCCTGGGGGGGGCGAGGGCAGACGACACGCGCGGCCATTCAAGGTGAAGTCGATCATGCGGGCATCCTGTCAGGTCGTATTGTCATTGTGGTGCCTTGTACTCAAGGACGCGCGCATGCGGCGACGATGGCCAGCATTGAGCATTTACGGCGTCTAATCATCAGTTTACCCCTGCCATTCTGTATTTCCAGCTACAATCTGACCAACTGGTCAGCCCTTGATGTGTTATTTTTGTCTCCGACAAGGCGTATGGGGGAACCCAGCTCGCCGTCACGCGAGTATTTTTCCAAGAGTGTCTCTCAATTCTGATTGCCGAGAGTGCTGTTGCGAGTGTGTTCGTAAGATTATTTCCGACCTGATGAGTGATGCCGATGCCCGCGGATCCCCCTTCTTCTCTGTATGCTGAAGTCCGACGTTCTCGTAGTGCGGAATTTAGCGCGGCTCCTGCCAGCTCTCCCCGTGAGCAGGCGGAGAGTCGTATTCTTGAAGCTGCCGAGTGTGTGTTCGCCTGCCATGGCTATCGTGGCAGCACCTTGAAGCAGATTGCGGATGTCGCAGAGCTGCCCAAGGCGAATTTGCTGTATTACTTTGGTTCCAAGGAAAAACTCTATGTGCATTTGCTTGAGCAGACGCTGACACGTTGGAATGCATCGCTTGAAGATATTTCGCCCGAGGATGAGCCGCGAGATGTGTTGGAGGCGCTGGTACGTACCAAGTTGAAATTGGCGCGTCAGGCCCCGCAGGCGTCACGGTTATTTGCGGCAGAGGTCATCAGTGGCGCGCCTTTTCTGCGCGAATATCTCAGCGGCGCGCTGCGTGACTGGGTGCAGGTGCGCTGTGACGTGATGAAGGCTTGGATGGTCGCGGGCAAGCTGCGCGAGGCTGAGCCGATGTGGGTGATCTATCTGATCTGGTCTACTACGCAGCACTACGCTGATTTTGCAGCACAGATCGATTATCTCGGCGGAGCCCCGCAGACCGATGAAGACTGGGAGCGATTGGCAGACTTCGTCTCCAGTACCTTGTGTGATGGGTTATGTCCGCGTCAGGCATGACTTTCTGAATGCTCCTGCGACTAACGACAATGCCCGCCCCGAAAATCGAGGCGGGCATTGTCGTTGCTGAACGTCGCTGCATGATGCAAATGTCAGCTGGCCAATTCCAGCGCCGCGAGAGGGGGCCCGCTCAGCTGAGCGCCGGCGAGTTGAAGGGGCTCGCAATGTTGATGCATCTGCCAGCAATCACGTGCCTCTGTCGCGAGATAAATCAGGGCGGTATCTGCCCTCAACCATAGACGGGTCAGGTCCCGTTGATGACGGGCGCGATTGGCAAGCGGCAGGGCATCCGCGGTGATTACCACCACTGGTGCCTTGAGTAGCCAACGTGGCGCATGACTTGGCCAGCTATGATGAACGGCATCTAGCCACGGGGCCTGAGGATGCGCGGGGGAGGCTTGCCAGCGCCAACCGCGACCGATCTCCATGATGCCGCGTGTTGTCCAGATCAGGCTGCGGCGAGGGAGTTGTCGCTCAAGGCTTGTCAGCAACACATTATCGCTATCGGTCAGCGGTTGGATCGCCCCATTTGCAAGACTCAGGTTCTCTCCAGTGTACTGCCCGCTGATCAGCTTGAGCTGTACGCGCACGTCTGGAGTACCCACTGTCAGGCTATTTTCCAGTGGGATGTGCATGCCGCATTCCATGCCAATGGTATAGATGCTCATGCCAGCATACCGCGGCGCGTGATTGCTTGATGGCGATGTAATGTTTCCCAGTCAGCCTGCACTCTATGATTGATTTCGGGATGGAATACTGCCTGTTGCTGGGCGACAAGAGATGCGCTGGTCTCACTGGAATTGCGTGTATCGTGCACTGGAAGTTCAGGCAATGTTCGCGTGCGATGCGGTGGAGCCTGGTAGCCCATGGCCATCATGTCGAGCAGTTGATGAGACGATGTCTGTGGCGCCTCGACTGTCATGTTCGCTTGCTGAGATAACCGCGTGAATTTCTGCGTGGTGACCTTGGCAGTCATGGCCCGGCAGGTATCGAAAAGAGTTGTCATCGGAGTGGTGGCCATGAGAAAGCTCCTTGCTCATCGCGAGCGCTTTATCGGGAATATTGCAGCCAGGATGTGAGTGACTGCCCGGGATAGGTAAAGCGCATAGCATGCCGAGAGAGATAGCCATGTAAGTAAAACAGCGGCTTGAGGGCGATGTTCCCTCCGGCAGGACACAAAATGACGGATATGTTGACGGTTGATGTGCGCGAACATCGGTCTTCGATGCACTGTCGGCGGACAGCCGGCCTAGCGATTGCACTGTCATGAGGCATGTCGGAGCCAAAGACATTGTCATCACACTTTTGTCATCAATAGAGGCAAGAGATACCTATTGCAGTACTGCCTGATTGAGGGGCGTAGCGAGATACGGCCTGTCGCCGATATCGTGGGTGTGCTGGATGCGTTAGGGGAGCGAGGAATAGGGTGTCATCATCATGATATGAAGCAGAATAATGGCATATCGACATGGGCGAAGGGTACGTCGTATATCATGACTAGCAATGTAATAATGGTGATATAAATAATTTAATATAATGTCATGGAAGAGACTGTGTAGAGATTAAATATATAGCGGGGAGTTTTAATAGTAGTGTTGATTAATATATAAATGTGATGAGAATTACTAAGCACAATCACTGTCAATATTGCATATGCCTCGTTTCAGTGTCGCTTGTTTCTATACAGATATAAAGATGGTGTGTGTCGAGGGCATGTCTCGTGGCGTACGTAGACCTGGGACAGCTGGCCCCAGGACGTTACTCTTCATGGCTCACCGAGGCTGGCTCGGGCGCTACTGGTACTGTAGAGCTGCTCCAGGTGCTCCAGTTTCTCCTCGGTCAGCCCGAGTTGTTGCACATATCGCCACAGAGGAAGTCCGCGCACCCTGGCGCGCTGTTCTAACGCTTCCTTGGTAGCCTGATCGATATTGGTTCGTGCCAGATGGTGACGTGACTTGTAGCGATGTGACCTTACATTGTCACGTGCACGTCGCCACTCATCATCGCTGGCCCATGTATCTGCCCATGCAATCAGGCTCTGGGCATCACGGATCTTGATCAGTTCGGCCCGGGGTTGAATCTTGCTCTCACAAGCAGCCTGCCCCAGAAAATACCGAACATATAACACGACCTCATCCTGAGGGGGCGCAGTCTTGTTCATAAGCGAGAGGGCCGGCGTTAGCGGCCGACCCATCCTCCCGAGGCATGATGATTACGCGCTGATGTAGTCCTGAGCAAACGAAGCCAGCGTTGTTTTCAGGTCGCGAGCTTCGACGGCGACACCGATGGAGCGGAATTTCCACTCGGCACCGTGACGATAGACACTGCCCAGAATCATGCTGACGCGGCCAGAGAAGGACGCGTCATTGGCCACGTCGAATGTTGCAAAGACTTCACCCTGACCGGCACGGCCGTTGTGGATGCGCGCACTAGCGAAAGGAATCTCGCCAAAGTTCTGCTGGCTAAAGGAATTCAAGACCAGTGCTAGTTGAGTGACGTTGCTGGGCACCTTGTTGAGATTGATCTGAATGACCTCGTTATCCTGCCCGTCATCGCCACCGGTATCACCGACACGGTCATCACCGCTGTGCTTGATGGAAGAACACTTGGACGTGAGCTGGCCAAAATAAATGATGTCGATGATCTTGCCGCTGTCATCGAACATGCCGATGGAAGCATCCAGATCGACGGCTTGATGTTTCACACCGCCAAACAGTTTCTTTTTCTCGATGGCGCCCCAGTTTACACCGATTTCGATGTAATCCAGCTTGGAACCATCATCCTTGGCGAGACTGATGCGCTGACCTTTGGACAGATTGATAGCCATTGTTATGTGCTTCCTTGTTGCGCGCCGGAGCCCCGGCAGAGAGTGGGAGTGGGCCATTGTTGGATGGCCCGAATACGTCAGCTGAACAGTTTGCCGAAGAGGCCTTTCTTGGTGGCCTGCTGCGGAACATTGGCAAAGTGGCGCTCAATGCGTTTCTTGGCGTTGTACTTGGCAGCGTAATTAGCCTGAGCGCCCTTGAACACGGCAGGGCCGGAGATATCGACGTCGATGGAGGTACCGTGCCATGCCAGCCAGGCGGTTTCTTCCTGGCCGGGACGTGATGTCTTGCCTGACGGCGCAAGGATGACTTCATCCTCAGTCACGATGGCATAGCCGATGATGTAGGTGTACACGCCATCGACATTGGCATCGGCGTTCTGGGTGAAGTCGTAATCGCAGACCACCTCCTGGCTGCCAAAACTCATTTTCATGCGCGGCTTCAGCGTGGCGACAGCGACCGCACCATTGGCGACAGCGGAGTAGACGCTGAAGCACAGTGCCACCGGACCGCCCATGCGCTTGGCGATGTCACGGGCAACCGTAATCTGCTCTTCACCAGGCATTTCGGTACTGGCACCTTGAACGTCACCGTGATGACGCGCGTACGGCACATCATCAAGACTGCAAGGGTAGGCACCATCGATCAGGTACATCTGCTCGTCTGGCATCAGAATCGAACAGCGTAGATCCAGATCGTCATTATCCTTGTCATCGCCGTTGTCGACCCACTGCGCGCGAACCAATAAATCACTGCTGCCTTTGGTCAGGTCGATAGTGGCGGTCTGGTCCGGCTTGTTGAGGTTGATCATGTGGTTCTCTCCTTGATTCACGAGGTCGCGTTGACGTTCAAGCTGGAGATGCGGCGTGCCCAGGTGGCATGACAGGTTTGTTCCATCATCTGTCCATCGTGCCGGAATACGGCAGTATCTGAGTGGAGCAAAGCGTCTGCCTGCGCCTTCTGGCGTGACAGCGCATGAGTGAAATGCGCTTCGACGACATCAATCTGGCTCGGATGAATACAGGTCTTGGCATAGAAGCCCCACGCGATGTCCTGTGTGATCTCACGAGATAGCGTGTCCGTTTCATCGATCAAGTCACAAACAGGTGCCGCTAGCTCATAGCCTGCAGGCCGGAAGGTGGTGATGATGCGTTCCAGCGTGCCGCGCAATGGCGTGTCATAGATGGTCTGCCCGGATTGACGTTTGAGACCGATAGCCCCCAGCAGATCATTTGCCCCGATACGCAAGGCAATCACGGGATTGGACAGTGCTTGAATGGCCTCCAGCAGCGCATCTGTGGTGGAGTCTCGAAACAGAGCGAGCGTCTCAAGCGTTGGCATGATGGCAAGCGTTGGTGCCATTTCAAGCACGACCTGCCACGCCGGTGCCGTCTCAGCATCGAATTTCGGTACGACCACGCCATCGATGCGTGCCATTGCCTCGGGCGATGCAATTATCTGTTGCAGCACAAGGGGAGAGCGCGGGCGCACGAAGCGCAGGAAGGGCACGTCCAGCGGTGCGGTCTTGAGTGCTTTGATCAGTCGCCGAACGGCCCACGTCACTTCACTGTCGATGACGGCATCTTCAGTGCAGATGATCAGTGACCGTGCCGTGTGGCAGCCTTCATTCAGGATGCTGTCCAGTGATTTATGCGTGGCTGGCACGTACAGCGAGGCGCCCAGATGCCCATAAAGTTCATTCATTGGGTGGCCTCGTCGCGTCGTCCATCACGCTCCAGTGCCTTGATCAGTGCACAGGCATGAAACGGCATGTCGCCGTTCACGATCACCGGAACCTCTTTCTCTTCAGCCAGCAGCAGCAGGTGCTCAACATCGGGATGTTCACGGTCGCGCACCATGAGCAGCGCAGGTACGCGGCGGAGCATGACGCGAGTCGCCTCGGCGATCCCCGGCTTGATGTGATTGATGTCCTCAACCGCATAGTCCTTGCGAATCTGACTCAGCATTTCGCGCATCAATGCCTGTTGACGCAGGCGGTCGTCATCCCGGGTGACGACATCACGGATAGCCACGCTATCGCCCAGGTGAGCCGCGACGCGCTCGATGAAAGCCTGCGACTGATCGTGCTCGGCCAGCTCGCCATAGATGACACAACCATGGAAGGCACCTTGTGGCACCTGATCATTCAAGACCGAGCGCGACACCAGTCCCGACACGGTAGCATTCAAGATGCCGGAAGGAATGGCGTAATCTTCATAGGTAGCGGCGTAATCTGCAGTGCCGCCGATATCGGAGATGACGGCCAGGCGCACGGGGACTTCGGATTGCTGGCGACTACGGCGCGCTGCGTTGTAGTGATTGAGGTCGCGCTTCAGTTCGCCGGTAATGACGCCTTTGGCGGTCCAGGCATCCACGAATACGATGCGGCTCGGTGAAACACCGACGTCATCGAGCAGATAGTCCAGTGCCGCACGGTCGATACCGCGATCCCGAATGATAGACACGCTGTAATGTGCAGCAGTCTGCTCTTCATGATCGACCAGTGCCCGGCGCAGGAGTGCGCCGACCGGTGTGCCGGCACGTACCAGGCTTATCAATACCAGTGGCGCTTCACTGCGACCGTATTCCAGCAGTAACTGGCGTGCCAGCTGGCGAACTTCTCTCGCCAGTCGCGGTGCGTAGCGCGTACATAGGGTATCGAAGAGCGTCAGATACTCAGCGCTTGGCGCGGGCTCACGGTGAATCATTTCGCTGTAGTGTGCTTCACCCGACTGAATACGGCGCTCCTTCTCCTCGATACTGAGAAACTGACCCTCAATCGGGGTCAACAGGAAGCGGCAATCGTCTGGCTGATAAGAGCCATGAAGCGGCGCCGTCGCGACCATCGTGGTCATTGGGCATGTCCCTTGAGTTGGTGCCAGATCTGGCTGCGTGTCGGGATGACGGTCATGTCACTGGCGGCCATGAATTTCAGGTCGGAGAGACTGTCACCCAGTGCGATCACGGTGTCCTCGGGCTGACGGTTGAGCACCTGTTCCAGCAGATAGTCACAGGTGGCAGCCTTGCAGGTATATGCCGGACGCAGTGCAGCATTGCGGCGATTCATATGAAGCGTGAGGTCATGTGCAGCCGCGACGTCATGTAACGCCTGATGGAGTCCGTGAGGCAGGGATTCCGGTGCCTTGATTGACAGATAGACGGGGACTTCGAGATCACTCAGCTCACGCAGTGACAGGACCACGCCCGGGAATTGATATTCGAGGATTTCTGTCAGTGCGCGGCGCGCTTGAGTAATGTTGGCCTGAGCGGCAGCTTGTTGCGGAGCCAAATGTTCCTGCCATGCCGGTAGCAACTGCCCATTGTGCAGGAGAAGTGCGCCGTGACTGACCACTGCATAGTCGGCCTTGAAAGTGAGATTCACGCGATCAAGGGCATAACTGGTACGGCCTGTCACTGGCACGATAATGTCAGCCTGCTCGCTGAATAACGACCATATACGCTGTTGCTGTGGCGTCTGGTACGACAGTGGCTGTCCATCGCCATCCACGGCCGCCATGTGCGCGCGCGTTGCGCCGTCCGGGAGAGAGCGCTCACTGGCGAACAGGGTGTCATCGAGATCGGTCAGCAGAATCAGTCGCCCTGTCATCACACCGTCTCCGTAGGGAGGTGGGCGGTATCAGCCTGCTGAGGCTGCGCGAGATGAGCATCTTCCAGTGCAACCGAATAGCGAGGCGCCTCGACGCCCTCGAACGCCATCGGATGGCGCGTCGCATCGGCATTGTAGAGAAAGTGGCGTTTCTCTGGCTGCCCCAGTGCAGGTATCTCAAGGTGGCTTGCGATGCCATCACCAATGGCAATGGGGGAGCGGGTCGAACTTTGGAAGCGCACGTCATGCCCAGCGTGGGACATGGCGAGTGCCAGACGAAAGGGCGCATCCAGGAATTCGCCCATGCCATAGATCACGACAGGGCCCGTGGTGGCGGGGTCGCCACATTGTTCCAGTCGTGTCTGCAGTGCCTCAGGGAGTGGGTCGGCGTCGTGATTCATGCGCTTGCCGAACAGGCCATCTTGCTCAAGCGGCATGGTCGAGGTTGATCGATGCTCGCGTATCAGCACATCACAGAAATCGGTATCGACATCGGCCGGCAGTACAGCGTGGTATCCGGGGTCTGGCGTGAAGGTGAAGGTACCTGCCATCAGTTGAACAAAGTGAACCTCGAGATGCCCCGGCAGTGCTTCCAACAGGCGCGCGCGTGCGTCGTCTGTCAGCCAGCTGACCAGCGAGACGATGTGCAGGCGAGTGATGTTTGCCAACACTTCCTGACCGACCAGCTCACTCGCCAACTGTGCCAGCGTGAGGCCGGTCGAGATTTCATCGTCGACCAACACCAGATCAGTCGCCTTTGCGACATTGGCTGCTGCTTCTTGGCTCAGGTGGGCCATGTGCATGGTGTCGGCATGCGAGTGGGCCTCGCGGATGCGCAACCATGGCTTGGGTACGAGAAAGCGGGTGGTGTGCTGGTAGATGCAGTCACAGTGGAGGCGACCAAGATGGCGTGCAACGCCAGCGCCGAGTCCTACGGCTGTTTCTGCCATGCCGACGACATAGGCGCTGTCACCGGCCAGCGTTATCTTCTGGGCTAACTCGGCATGGACTTGGTCCATCTTGCGCGGATCGACAGGAACATGTTTGCCAAGAACGCGCGAGACGAATAGATAGCCGCGGCGGGGATTGAGGCGAGAAGCAAAGGTGAGCAGCTCATCGAGCCGTTCAGTACCCTCGGTCAGTGTAAGATCCAGTCGACCGGCGGTAATGTGCTGTGTGAGGGTCTGAGCTGTCATGCGGCAGGCTTCCTGTTGAGGCGGAGACTCTGGAAAGACCGCTTGATCAACTGAGTCAGTACGTAGACGCACCAGCCAGAGAGGCTCAGTACAGCCACCAGACTGAGTTGATATTCAGGCGTTATCGGACCAAACAATCTTTCCAGAATCATCCAGAGGGGCATTGCCAGCAGTGAGGGGATAACGAGTACATGCCAGAGCATTTCTACGCGACTGAGGCGTACACGATATCGACTAAGTGCGAGAGCCCATGGGCGATAGAGAAAAGTCACTGCGATGGTGATAGATCCCAGCGTAATGGGGACCAGGCACCACAACGGCTGCTGCTGGAATCCAAGCCAAAAGCTGCTCCAGGTAATGACAAGCCAGAAAGCGCCTTCTACTGCACCGATGAAATCGGCACGCAGTTTTGAACGTGTAGACATTGAGACTCCGAGATAGGGGCGGGGGCCGTAGCCCCCGCCATCAGTACAGCCAGCGCTTAACTTGCGCTCAGACCATACTTGCCTGCCAGTCCGGCCAGGCCATTGGAGAAGCCTTGACCAATGGCTTTGAATTTCCATTCACCGTTGTGACGATACACTTCACAGAAGATCATCGAGTTCTCGACGGAGTAGTCTTCAGACAGATCGTAACGAACGACTTCCTGGCTGGACTCGAGATTGACGATGCGCGCGAACGCGTTTTCGATACCACCGAAGTTCTGGCCGCGTGACTCGGCTTCGTGGATGGTCACGGTCACTGCCAGTTTTTCGACATCGGCCGGCACTTTCTCCAGATCGACGATGATGACTTCGTCGTCGCCATCACCTTCGCCGGTGAGGTTGTCACCGGTATGCTCAACAGAACCATCGGTGGACTTCAGATTGCCGTAAAAGATGAAGTCCTTGTCCTGGCGGCACTTGCCTTCGCTGTTGAGCAGGAAAACACTGGCATCCAGGTCGAATTCGGCGCCGGTAGTGACGCGATTGTCCCAGCCCAGACCGATATGAATTTTGCGAATCCCCGGCGATTCCTTGCTCAGGGAGATATTGCTGCCTTTGGAAAGAGAAATAGCCATCGCTGTGAACGTCCTGTCGCTGGTGAATGTTCAGATTATATCGAGTAAGCAGACCCGAAAGCCGAGCCTGTCTTAAGCCTTGTCGCAGGGCTTACTGCAGGCCATAGCCTTTCAGGAAGGCAGCGAGGCCGCCGGCAAAGCCATCGCCCTTGGCGACGAAGCGCCAATCGCCGTCTTTCTTGTACAGCTCGCCAAAGATGACGGCGGTTTCAGCAGAATAGTCTTCCGTCAGATCGTAGCGTGCGACGGCTTCTTCCTTGCCATCCTGAAGGATACGGATGTAAGCGTTGTCGACCATACCGAAGTTCTGGCCACGAGACTCGGCTTCATGAATGGTGACCACGACCACGATCTTCGCGACGGATGCATCGATTTTGGTAGTGTCGACGATGATGCTTTCGTCATCGCCTTCGCCTTCGCCGGTCAGATTGTCACCGGTAGAGGAGACGCCGCCACACGGGGATTTCAGGTTTCCGTAGAAGACCAATGACTTGTCGGCGCCCACCGGCTTGCCAGCGTCATCCAGCATGAGGGCGGAGGCATCGAGGTCAAAGTCGGCGCCATCGGTGATGCGTGCATCCCAGCCCATACCCAGAGTGAACTTGGTCGCGCCCTGTGCTTCCTTGGCGAGATTGATACGACTGCCTTTGCTAAGGTCGATCATGAATAAACTCCTGTGATTGGGGTCAGTGCCGGTGGTGAGGCACTGGCAAACACCCCCTTGGGCGCTTGCCAGTACCCCCTCGCGGGGATACCGGGACGATCAGGATTGATTGTCGGTGTGCGGTGTCTCCTTGCCCGGGAAGACCAGGCTTGCCAGGACTCCACCGAGGATGAGTCCAAGGACGACGAATAGACTGACTTGGTGGTCGATATGGTAGATATCAAGCGCCGACGTTCCGAGTTTAATCGCAATGAAGACCAGTACCAGTGCGACGGCCTTTTCGAGATGTACCAAAAGCTTGGCTGCTGCCGCGAGCATGAAGTACAGGTTACGTAGGCCGAGGATGGCAAATATCACTGAGGCGTACACCAGGAAGGGCTCCTGAGTGATTGCCACGATGGCCGGAACGCTGTCGAAACTGAAGATAATGTCCGAGATCTCGATGCAGATCAGGCACAACAGCACAGGCGTGGCGTAGAAGCGTGCACGCTGAGGCAGCGTGAAGCCTTCACGTTCAGCGATGGCTTCAGCTTCCTTGCCACTCAAGACAAAGCGCTTTCCTGCCATGCGTGGGAATACCGGCATGAATTTCTGAGTCAGACGTACCGACCAATGCTCGGAATAGTCTTCAGAAGTCTCTTCATCACCGCTACCGCCAAACATCTTGATACCTGTCCATAGCACGATCGCCGCGAACAGCAGTTCGACCCACTGCGACATACCAAACAGGGCCGTTCCTGCAGCCACAAAGATGGCGCGGAAGATGAGTGCCCCTGCAATGCCGTAGTAAAGAATGCGGTGCTGCAGAATACCCTTGATGTTGAAGCTGGCAAAGATGGCGACAAACACCATCATGTTGTCGATTGACAACGCCTTCTCAAGAACATATCCCGACAGAAACAGACTGGCGGACTCTTCTGAGTAGCGAATATGCAGGTAGCCATAAAATGCCATCGCCAACGCAACCCAGAAAACTGACCAACCAAGCGCATTCTTGAACGTCACTTCTTCCGCGTTGCGATGCGCAAACAGGTCAAGCCATACAGAAGCAATGACCACCACCACTAGCACGGTGACTGCTTCTATCGGGAATCCAAAGTCCATGTAGTCCTGCTCCTTTATAGACCGAAGTCTGCAGGGTCGAGCCCCAGTTCACGGGCGATGACTGATGCTTTGGCTTTTTCTGCTTCGTCGAAATCACCATCAGCCCCACCAATGGCAATGGCAAGACGCACCACCATGCGTGCCTGGTCGTCGTTCTTCTTGACCTTGCCGATGTCGTTCAGTGCCGTGATCTCAGCGAGGTCGGCATCAGTATCCGGGTTCTGCGGATCGAGAGAGTCCAGATAACTCTTGAACTTGCGAGCGACCTCGGAAGGATCGAATACGCTGAGTGCCTCGTGGTTACGGACAAACGCGATGGTCTTTTGCTTTTCATCGCGAGAAATTTCCCCATCTGCTACAGCGATCATGGCACTGGCGGCCATCGCGGCATTCAGGAAGCTTTCGGATTTGTACTTTTTCGCTTCGGTCTTGAGTGAGTTAAAAGATTCTCTTGCTTTCGACACGATTGAGTTGAGCATGATATTTCCTCGCGGTTAGCGTGTGACTCACGGTGACAGCTACAGCGTACCTTAAAAAACAGGTGAGGCAATAAGAAAGGCACCTTCAGGACGGGTAAATCGATCTGTTATCGTGCAAACTTTTACCTGTATGGCGCATGAACTACTTTTAATAATGAATGCAACATTAACGAGTCTGTAAGATCCGACCGAATATGTTGGAAAGCGTATACTGATTTTCGAACATTTTTTTCGATACAAGTCGTTTTTATAAGGCTGTATGGTAAGGCACTAGTTGCTGAATATAATGGTTATGAGTAGTTATAAATCCATCATTAACGTATTTTTCATGGAGTGTTCATATGGGAACATTACTCGTCGCGGGCCAGAATACGCGTCTCAGTGGAACTCGCTACACACTTGACTTGCAGGTGCCGGAGGCAGAACACGTCACCCTGGATGCCAGTGCTTTGTTGCTGGGCAGCACGGGGCGAGTGCAGGGAGATGTGGATTTCGTCTTCTATAACCAGCCTAAGCACCCCAGTGGTGCGGTGAACCAAGTGTCTGGTGGGCGTTTTGACGTAGACCTCAGCCGCTTGCCTGATCACGTTGAGCGCGTGGCTTTTGTATTTACGGTAGAGCAGGGGTTATCGGCTCTCACCAGTGGCTACGGATTTACGTTGGGAGGTGAAGGTCAGGAAATAAACTTCTCAGGAAGTGGTACTGGGCGTGCTGAGAAGTCATTGATCTTGATGGATCTCTATCGTCGTAACGGCGAGTGGAAGGCGAAGGCGGTAGACCAGGGGTTTGTGGGTGGCATGGCCCCCTTGGCAGAGCACTTTGGCGTTGCCGTGGGCGGCAAGCCAGCGTCAACCACTCAGTCTGCCCCTACTCCGACACCGCCGACTGCTGTACCTGCCTCCAAGCCGGCGCCAGCCCCAACGCCTGAAACAAAGCCAATCAATTTGAGCAAGATCACGCTCGAGAAGAAAGGCCAGACCATTTCACTTGAGAAGAAGTCCAACTCCTTTGGCAAGATTCACGTCAATCTGAACTGGGAGCAGGGGACGGGGAAGAGCAAGAGCGGCGGCTTCCTGAGCGGGCTGATGGGAGGCGGCGGGGATGGCAAGATCGATCTTGATCTGGGTTGCATGTACGAATTGCGCGATGGCAAGGCGGGCGTGATTCAGGCGCTGGGCAAGCAGTTTGGTTCCATGGAGCAGGCGCCGTACATCTTCCTGGACGGAGATGACCGTTCCGGCGCCGCCAGCAATGGTGAGAACCTTTATCTCAATGGCCATCACTGGACTGATATCAAGCGTGTCATGATCTTTGCCTTCATCTATGAAGGTGCTGCCAACTGGGGACAGGCTAACGGTCGGATTCTGTTCAAGACGCCCGATCAACCTGAGGTTGAAGTTCGTCTGGATGCCACGGATAGCGGCAAGAAGTTCTGCGTGGTGGCGATGCTTGAGAATGACAATGGCGCGCTGAAGGTCTCCAAGGAAGTGAATTACTTTGCGGGTCATAAGCAAGCGGATACTCATTATGGGTTCGGCTTCAGCTGGGGCCGTGGGAGCAAGTAATTCCCGTTATTTTCTCGACGGGTTCCCATGGTCAGTTTTGCACCGACCCACGGACATTCTTTAGAGTGAATGGCCGTGGTGTTTTCATCGCTGAAACTCCTCCCTGCCAGACGGCTCACCGCGGGTGGCCGTCTCTGCCCATATAGAGGTTCATCATGCGTCGTCTTCCCGTCTATCTCGTGCTCGACAAGTCCTACTCCATGTCAGGGGAGCCCATTAGCGCTGTCAATCAAGGGCTGCAGGGCCTCGTTGACATGCTGCGTCAGGATCCTCATGCGCTGGAAACCGTCTATCTGTCGGTGATTGAGTTCAGCTCGGAGCCGATCCAGACCATTCCTTTGACCGATCTGATGACATTCCAGACACCTGCCATCAAGCCGGACGGCATGACGGGGCTGGGCGCGGCGCTGACGCTCACCGCCGAGCGTATCAAGGCTGAGGTCAAGCAGACGACAGCGGATACCAAGGGCGATTGGCGTCCGCTGGTCTTTGTCTTCACTGACGGTGCCGCGACCGACGACATGTCCAAGGGCATCGCTGCCATCAAGGGTGTCAGCGTGGCCAAGCTGATTGGTTGTGCCGCGGGTAAGGACGCGGACGTCGAAGACCTGAAGTCGTTTGCCACTGATGTGGTGCAACTGGATAGCAATAGCGCCGAGTCCATTCGTGCCTTCTTCGCCTGGGTCTCGGCGAGCGTGTCCATGACCAGTCAGAATATCGAAGGTGGCGGCGGTGATGCGGGTGGTGAATTACCGCCACCGCCGAAGGAAATCCAGGTCATCAACCTATCCAAAGACTGAGCGAGGGCTCCATGCAACGTCGTCTCCCTATCTATTTACTGATCGATTCCTCCGGCTCCATGCGTGGTGAACCGATACAGTCCGTGAACGTAGGCCTTTCAGCCATGCTGACAGCGCTGCGTCAGGATCCTTACGCACTGGAAACGGTACATCTGTCGATCATCACCTTTGATCACAAGATTACCGACCTTGTCCCACTGCAGCCGCTGGAGACGGCGCAGGTCGAGGACATCGAGCTACCGCGCTCGGGGGCCACTCATATGGGCGAGGCGCTCAATCACGTCTGCGACTGTGTGGAGCGTGACGTCATGACCTCAACGGCTGATCAGAAGGGCGACTTCCGCCCGATGCTGTTCGTGATGACGGATGGCTCCCCCTCGGACCTCATGGAATTCGAGAGTGCTGTGAAGCGCATCAAGGGCATGAAGTTCTCCGAGATCATCGCGTGTGCGGCGGGCCCCAAGGCCAAGACGGAGCATCTGCAGAAATTTGCATCCCAGACGGTAAGTCTTGAAACCATGGATAGCTCAAGTTTTGCCACTTACTTCCAATGGGTGTCCGCTTCGATTGCCGCGACCGCCAGTGGCCAGCAAGCAGGGGGCGCGCCGGAAGACATCACACTGCCGCCGCCGCCGGCTGAAGTGCAGGTTGTTCTGTAACCTGATTAGCAAGAAATGCAGGCCGTTCTGAAGGAGCCGTCATGAGACGCCTACCGATTTTCTTTGTACTCGATGTGTCTGAATCCATGGCTGGCGAGCCACTGATGCGGCTGCATAAGGCGATGGAAAGCATCGTCGAACAACTACGCCAAGACCCCAATGCGTTGGAAACCGTGTATATCTCGGTGATCGCCTTCGCCGGGCGGGCCGGGATGGTCGTGCCACTGGTAGAACTGATGTCTTTCTATCCGCCACGCTTGCCGCTGGGCGGAGGCACGGCGTTGGGTGAAGCGCTCGATGAATTGATGGTGCGTATTGAAGTCGACGTGAAGAAGACAACACCAAATCAGCGTGGTGATTGGGAGCCCATCGTCTACCTACTCACCGATGGCCGTCCGACTGATCGGACCGCGGATGCCATTCGGCGGTGGCGCAAGACATTTTCCAGCCGCGCGCATCTGATTGCCGTCACGTTGGGTAAGGGCGCGGACACACGGATTCTCAAGCAGCTCACCGATGATGTGCTGATGTTGGAAGAAGAAGGCGGTGAGGAGCTTGCACGCTTCGCTCAGTGGGTGACGGCGTCTGTTGCCGCTCAGAGTCAGGCGTTGGATGCTGGGCGAGCCGCGCCAGGTATTTCGCTCGCCAAGGCCGGCGACGCAGGCATCACGCTGGTCAAGCCGGGCGATGAATCGACACCCCAGGACGATCAGGTCGTGGTGCTGACGGGTCGCTGCTCGCGTAATCGCAAGCCTTACTTGCTCAAGTATCAGGCGCTCGCGATGCCGGATGTGCTCGGTAATTTCGGCGGCACCTCGCCGACAGGCATCTATGGCTTGGAGGGCTGCTACGGGTTGGAGGAGGATTACTTCGACTGGACGGCTCAGCGCACGGCGCCAGCGACCCCTGTCAGCACCGATCAGCTGGAAGGTGTTGCGCCATGCCCGCATTGCGGCGCAGCGACGACCTTTGCGCTGGGCGGCTGCGATCACCTCATGTGCTGCGATGGTCCGGGTGAGCAGACCTGCCCGTGGTGCGACGCGGCGGTGAACTTTGGCCCGGGCAGCAATGATGCCTTTGATGTCGGACGAGGACTCGGATGAAGCATACCCACGACTACTACGCGCAAATCTTCATGCTGTTGATGACGGGCAAGCGTGGCTATTACCGCCCTGAAGTGATGGATGCACTGATGGCCAACACCGAGGCTGTGGCACTGGTCGATGAGTTCACCGAGCGCTTCCAGTCGCATGTGGCCGAGTCCTCGTCTAGTGATACGGCGGAGGCGGCGAGAGAAGACGGCGTATCAGTTCCCGCGCAAATGCCGCTGCCGGCAACGACGATGCCTGAGATGCCAGCACCTGAGATGGTCACGCCAGAGCCCATTACGCCAGAGCCCATCACGCTAACGGCACTCGAGGAAGCGTCGTCGATCACTCCGCAAGCTGTCGCTCCTGAGAGAGATGCTGCTGAACCTGTCGAGAAGACGGTTGTGGTCCCTGAATTCTCTCAGCCCTCTGAACCTTCTCAGTCCTCCGAACGATATGAAGCATCTCTTGAGTCTTCAGTGTCATCGCATGAGATAAGCGAGCCTATCGACGCGCAGGAGACAACGCTGTCGCCTGGTGACGTTCCTGCCCCCTCGGTAGTCCCCAAGGAGCCGTCCGTGAGTGAAATGACCCGCAATATTCCCAATGGCAGGTCAGGCCAGTCTTATCAGCATGACCTTGGCGCGCTGCTCTTGGCAGCGTCATCCACGGTGACTGATATCACTCTGGTGGATGATGGTGGTACGGGATTGGTGATTGAAGACCATCAGCTGATCGGTGAGCTTGTGGCCGCCGGTAATTTCCAGCTGGTGGTAACGGGGTGCGCTGATGATGGTACTTGCCTCGCACGCTGGACGCTTCGGCTTGCTATCATCGCCAACCCGCGCGATCTCTGGAAGACGTTGCCCTCGGATGCACAAGCCCTGTATGCCAAGGCAGATTGCGACGTTGCGCGTGAGACCACCCCAGCTGGCTGGCAGATGTTCATGGCCTCTCAGCGAGGGCGGTCACATGCTCATCGTGGTGGTCAGCGTGATGACCACGGGGTGATCCAAACGACCAGTACCGGCTGGAATATTCTGGCAGTGGCGGACGGGGCAGGCTCCTGCGTGCTGTCTCGTCAAGGAAGCCTACTGGCCAGCACCCGTACTGTTGAAGGCTTGGCGGCCTATCTTGAAGCAGATGAAGGCACTCTTGAGGGCGTCGTTCTCGAGTATTTCGAGCAGCAGTCCACCCTCAAGACGCCGCCCAAGGCATGGATCGATGCGCTCTATCACAGCGTGTTCACCTCACTGCATCAGGGCTACAAGGCTATCTGTGAAGAGGCCCAAGCGTCGAATCAGCCGGTGAAAGCGTTTTCCACCACGTTGTTGCTGGCACTGCACAAACCCTCGCCACAGGGAGATCTGGTGATCACCTTCGGAATTGGCGATGGTGGCATTGCAGTATTGGAGACAGGCCGCGCTGCCACACTGATGAACCACGTCGATGCGGGAGCTCATGCCGGACAGACCCGTTTCCTGGATGGCGCCGTGTTCAGTAATGCCGAGCAGGATTTCTATCCGCGTATTCGTATCCAGCGCTTCACGGCACTGGAGGCGTTGGTATTGGCTACCGACGGTATTACCGATCCGATGTTTGAGTCGGACAATGATCTGCAGATGGGCGAGAGCTGGTGGCGCATGTTCGATGACCTTGCACCGTCACTGGATGGCCCGCACGCCACGGGCGCACTGGCAGAGGACTCGGCGGCCGATGCTGTCAGCGGGCCAGTAGATGACCCGTTGGTGCGCTACCTCGACTTCTTCACGCCTGGGCACCACGACGATCGTACGTTGGCGGTATTGCGCCGACCGCATGTCGCGCGAAACGATGCGGGAAGAGGAGGCCAATCATGAGTGAATCCATCATCACCTTGACGGCCTCCAATGGTGAGCAAGTCCAGTTTCGCGACAAGATCATCGCGCAAGGCGGAATGAAGGATGTTTACGCCTCGCCGGACAAGACCTACGTAGTGGCCTTCTACCGAGCTGAGCTGGATGATGCTTCGCGTCAGCGTCTGCAGATGATCACTGGCCCGTATCGTGAGCGTATCTTCGGTGAGGCTAGCGGCGATTATTGGCACCAGATGTTTTGCTGGCCAACGGCGACGGTCGAGCATGAGGGCCGTGTCGGTGTGGTGGCGCCATTTTATCAAGACCATTTTTTCTTCGAACACGGGTCGTTCAACAACGACATGCTCAAGATTCGTGGCAAGGACAAGGAAGGTAAATGGTTTGCCGCCCCGAACAATCAATTCAAGTTTCTGGATGAGCGTGAGCGAGGCAATTGGCTGTCCTATCTCCAGCTATGTCTGAGACTGTCGCGTGCAGTGCGCAGACTGCACGCGGCCGGTCTGGCGCATAGTGATCTCAGTTACAAGAATGTGCTGCTCTCACCGACGACCGGTCAGGTGTGCATCATCGATGTGGATGGGCTGGTGGTGCCTGAACGCTTTCCGCCCGAGGTGGTCGGTACGCCAGATTTCATTGCACCGGAAGTGGTCGCTACCAGTCATCTCGAGAAGGCTGATGCGAATCGTGCGCTGCCGAGTATTACGACTGATCGACACGCACTGGCGGTGATGATCTACACGCTATTGTTGCTACGTCATCCGCTTCGGGGCAGGAAGGTGCATGCCGAAGACCCCGGAGAAGACGAGCGGTTGACCATGGGACGCGAGGCGCTTTTCATTGAGCATCCTGCTGATGCCAGCAATCGCCTCAGTCCTGCTGAAGCCAAGCCCACTGAGTTGCCGTGGAAAGATCCTGATGCATTGCCCTACACGATTACCGGCCCCTATCTGAAGGAGCTGTTTGATCGTGCCTTCATGGAAGGGCTGCAAGCGCCACGCAAGCGCCCTAGTGCCGATGAATGGGAGGCGGCACTGATCAAGACCGTCGATCTCATCCAGCCGTGTCAGAACAATGACTGTGCTCAAGGCTGGTATGTGTTCGCCAATACCACCGCGCCACAGTGCCCCTTCTGCGCGACGCCCTATACGGGTGAGCTACCGATTCTCAATCTGTATTCTCAGCGCGGAGACAGCTTTCGGCCGGACAACCATCGCTTGATGGTGTACTCCAATCAGAGCCTGTTCGCGTGGCATGTTGACCGCACGATCACCCCCAATGAGCGTCTGGCGGCCGATCAGCGCTCGCGCGTTGGCTACTTCGTTCAGCATCAAGGGCGCTGGTTTTTGGTCAACGAGCGTATGCCGGCACTGCGTAATGCCCAGACTGGCGAAGACCTGCCGATTGGCAGTCAGATAGAGCTTAAGGAAGGCCTGCAGCTCATCACGGGTAAAGATCCGGGTAGTCGACTGTTTCACGTTCAGATGGTCAATGGCTGATATTGCACTCGTCTCTATCGCATCTATCTACCGCACCTCTCTACCGCACAGCGTCGTGACAGACGGCATTGCCTCGTAATGGCGCACCCGTGGACTTGTCTGCACCAGTAATGCCTTGTTGGCGATCTCGCCTGCTCATGGATGTGTCGCCGTGCTCACCCTCCTGTCCAATATGCGAGGGTGATACTGCAACTCGTGTGCTTGGCACATGGGTTGCAGTGAATGATAAGGGAGAGGCATGTCGTTGACCAATATCATGCAGAGCATCTCTCCCTCTCATTCTGCCAAGGGAGTTGGACGCCGTGGACAAGCGCATCTATGTAGCACCGGCCCGTTACTCAGGCCCTCGCGGTGAAGGTGTACTCAGTGGCAAGCGCTTGGTGGTCAAGGATCTGTTCGCGATCAAGGGCGAGCGCACCGGGCAGGGCAATCCTGACCTTCTGGCGCAGGCTCCGATAGAAGCGACAACGGCGACTGTGGTGCTCGCTCTGCAACAGGCAGGGGCGGACTATCGTGCTCGTACCACCACCGATGAGCTGGCTTACAGTCTCAATGGCACCAACGGTCATTACGGCACCCCCGAAAATCCACGGGCGCCGCTGAGATTGCCCGGTGGGTCGAGCGTCGGCTCTGCCGTTGCGGTGGCACGTGGTGAGGCCGAGATTGGCCTGGGGACCGATACCGGTGGATCAATCCGGGTGCCGGCCAGCTACTGCGGACTTTACGGACTGCGACCGACGCATGGACGTGTGGCAATGACAGGCCTCAAGCCGCTCGCCCCTCGCTTTGACACCGTGGGCTGGCTGACACGTGATCTCGCTACGCTCACTCAGGTAAGCCAGGTACTGCTGACGGACAGCACCGCTACCCGCATGCCGGCACGCGTGATCATGTTGATTCCTGAAGGTTTGATGGCAGGCCCATATCAGCATCTGCTGGGCCTGCTGTCACGGCGCCTTGAGACACTGGGATTTGTATGTGAGCGACGCATGCTGACTCAGGCTTTCATGGCGCGTGCCAGCGAAGCGTTTCGTATTCTGCAGGGCTGTGAGATTCGGCGTACACATCAGTCATGGTTGAGTACCCCAGAGCATGCCCCCGAGTCACAGTGGCCTGCCTTGAATCCCGATATTGCAGCGCGCCTTGGATGGTGCATGACACTGACTGATGCCGATGAGCAGGCGGCAGAAGCCAGTGCGAATAGCGTACGCCGCTGGTATTGCCAGCAGCTGGCAGGCAAGGAGGGCGAAGGTAAAGAGAGCGAAGCGATGTTCTTGCTGCCGACGACGCCAGGGGCATCTCCGTTATGCAAAGAAAGCCATCAGGTAATGGAAGTCTATCGGCATCACCTGATGGGACTGACAGCGTTGGCGGGGCTGAATGGTGCTCCACAGATCAGCTTGCCATGGCTGCATGATTCTGCAGCGCGTGTATCAGGTGAACTGATGCCTCCTCCATGGGGAGTGTCATTGCTCGGCCTGCCGGGGCGTGATGAAAGTCTGCTGGCCTTGGCGCGTTTGCTGGAGGCTTGATCGCACGAGTCTTGATTCTTGTACGCTGGCGGGTCGGCAAGTCAACCTGACGTGGAGAGGGTGTAAGGATGCTCGCGGTGCCAATGTTCGGCGATGTCGATGCGCCGGGTGATCCATACCTTGTCATGCGATTGCACGTAATCGAGAAAGCGCTTCAGTGCAGCGAAGCGTCCCGGGCGTCCGGCGATACGGCAGTGCAATCCGATGGATAGCATCTTGGGCGCGGACTCACCTTCGGCGTAGAGCACGTCAAAGGCATCGCGTAGATAAGTGAAGAAGTCCTCGCCAGTATTGAAACCCTGGGCACTGACAAAGCGCATGTCATTGGTGTCCAGCGTATAGGGCACCACGAGGTGTGGAACCTGCTCGCCATCAGTGGTGGTGACTATCTTCCACAGCGGTAGATCGTCGCTGTAGTCGTCGCTGTCATAGCGAAAGCCACCGTGCTCGACGACCAGGCGCCGCGTATTCGGGCTGTCACGACCGGTATACCAGCCTTGCGGGGCATGGCCGACCAATTCGCGATAGCTTTCCACCGCGCGTTCCAGGTGGGCGCGCTCATGCGCCTCATCCATATGCTGATAATGCACCCAGCGCCAACTATGACTGGCGATCTCATGACCGTCTTCCAGAAAGCGTTGCACCAATGCCGGGTGGCGTTCCATCGCCATACCCACGCCAAACACCGTCAGTGGTAGATCACGGCGTTTGAATTCATCGAGAATGCGCCATACGCCACTGCGTGAGCCATATTCGTACATCGATTCCATGCTCATGTGACGTGTTGGGAAGGCTTCGGCACCGATGATTTCGGAGAGGAATTTCTCACTCTCGTTGTCGCCGTGCAGCAGACAGTTCTCACTGCCTTCTTCGTAATTCAGGACGAATTGCACGGCGATTTGCGCACCGCCAGGCCAGTTGGCGTGTGGCGGAGTCCCCCCGTAGCCGATCAGATCGCGCGGATAGTCCTCACCCCACAGGGCAGTGTCCTTGTCTGGCATGGTATGACCTCCTGGCAATGCGGTATCGATGTTGTCATCAGGCATTGGCGTGCAGGCATTGTGCCATGGCAGCGCATATCACTTGATAGACGCCTCAGTGTGGCGTCATCCATTAGCGTGGCAGCTCGTCAGCGTGGGGAGCGCGCCACGTGAGCAGTGCCACATGGCGCAGAATGGCTCGTTACTATGAGGTTATAGACAGTATGTCGGCATTCAATCGGCTGCAATGCCTTGTAAAGCGTGCTTCAGGTCACCATCTGCTGGTCTGCAAGTGATAAAATAGCAGTCATGTGCCGGTGTACTGATATATGTCTGGCCGTTGATTCCTCCCGATGGAGGCATTTCCGCGATGGTTCAGGACGGGCCATCGATCATCATTCAAGCAGGGCAGGAAGGCAGTCCATGTTTCTTGATCAGTTTCACCGGGTCGAAGACGGCCGTGTGCGGATTACCGCAGAACAGGCAAGTCGATTCGCCAAGCAGATGGCAGGGGACTACAACCCCATTCATGATCCGGATGCACGACGTTTCTGTGTTCCCGGCGACTTGTTGTTTGCCCTGTTATTGTCGAAATTCGGTTTGTCACAGTGCATGACCATCCGCTTTTGCGGCATGGTGGGAAATGATGTTCCGCTGATGTTCGAGGCGCTCGATGTGCCCGATGAGAATGGCGTGTCGTTGCGCGTGCGTGATGAGGCAGGCAAGGTCTATCTGACGGTCGAACGCAGCGGTGAAACGACACATGACGAGGCCGTCGTGGCCAACTTCACTCGTCAGTACATCGCCTTCTCCGGGCGTAACTTCCCGCATTTTCTGCAGCCGCTGATGCTGGAGAAGGGGGTGATGTTCAATCCTGCTCGCCCGCTGGTGATCTACGACAGTATGGGCTTTTGTTTTGAGCGTCTGGATATCGCCGACTTGCACCTCGATTTCGTCGCCTCTTCGCTTGAGGTAAACGGCAAGCGTGGTGATACCTTGCTGGAATTCGGGATTCACGATGGCACCGAGTGTATCGGCAGTGGCTCCAAGAAGTTGGTTGTCAGTGGGCTGCGTGATTATTGTGCCGAGACCATGGATGCTTTCGTCGAGTCATTCGAGGCGCTCAAGCGCAATGCTGAGGCTTGAAGGCTGCTGAGTGAACTTCAGCCCATGGTGCATGCTTGAAAGTGGAACGTGACTGATAAAAACGCCTCACCGAGAGAAGTACTCTCAGGTGGGGCGTTTTGCGTTTCTGGTGATTTGGGCGCGGCGCTTGATCCGTCCGTGAATTAGCGTGTCACACTAATCGGCGCGAGTGCATCACCTTGCTCCCGTACGCGGCCAATGATGGCGCTGGCGCTGTACCCCGCTGCCTTGAGCGCAGCCAGACAGGGCTCAGCATGAGCCAACGGTACGCTGGCCAGCAGGCCACCCGCCGTCTGCGGGTCAAACAGCAATGGGTAGCGCGGGTGATCCAACAGCGTTTGCGGGTCTTTCAGGGCGCGCTTCAGCCGCAGGTTAGCGGGTTGCAATGAGCTGACCACGCCACGTGCCACACAGTCCTCGGCACCGTCCAGAATCGGGAGCGCAGTGATATCGAGTTCGGCATCGACACCGCTGGCGCGTGTCATCTCGACCAGATGCCCTAACAGGCCGAAACCGGTGACATCGGTGGAGGCACTTGCATGGTGTGCACGCAAGATATCGGCCGCCTGCTGACTGGACTGCTGCATGCTGTCGAGTGCGCCATCAATCCAGCGGCCGCGTGCCTCCAATCGCGCATGAGCTGCCAACAGCGTACCGGTACCCAGCGCCTTGGTCAGTAACAGCACCTCACCGGGTTGCATGCCGCCCTTGCAGGTGACATCCGTCATGCTCTCATCGACCAGTCCGTTCAGCGCAAAGCCTAGTGCCAGTTCCTGGCCCTCACCGGTATGCCCACCGACTAGACTGCATCCCGCTGCATTGAGAACGTCAGTGGCACCCTGCATCAGCTCACGTACCAGCGGTTCTATCTTGCGCTCGACACCTTGTGGCACGGTGGCAATGGCGGTGGCGGTATGAGGACGAGCCCCCATGGCATAGAGGTCGCCGAGTGCATGGTTAGCCGCAATGCGCCCGAAGAGATAGGGGTCGTCGATGAATGCCCGGAAGAAATCAACGCTATGCACCAACGCCTGGCCGTCCGGTACTCGCACGATGGCTGCGTCATCCGGGGCATGTAGGCCTACCAGTACATCAGCATTCTCCAAGGGGCTCAGGCTTGCCAACGCGCGTGACAGTACATTGGCACCAACCTTGGCTCCACAGCCGCCACACCGCATGGCCAATGCAGATAGCGCTTGGCGCGCTTCCTGCTCATCAAGCTCAGCGGTCAGATGAGGGTGCAGTCGCCCGCTGGCACCGGCCAGCGCCTGCCAGGCATTCCTGCAACGCTCGGCCAGTGCGAGCAGGCCGCCGCGATTGGCGGAAGCGTTCTGCATGCTGGGCAGGTCATTGAAGCGTGTCATGAACTTGTGATCAATATGGTCTTTCCAGCGCCATAGCCATGGGCGCAATTGCGGTGAAATCACGCCGAGTCTGCCGCGTGAGGCAATCGCGGCTCGATCTCCCGTGCTGATCAAGGCCAGCCAACGGGTTTGTGGCACGTAGTCCTTGAGTGGCTCACCCCGTATTGCCCGGCGTAGATTATCGGCCAGCGGGCGTGACTGACGTACGGCGAACACACCGGCTTTCTCGCGTGGATGATTGACCTGATGCGCGATGTCGCCGGCCGCGAAGATGGCAGCGTCATCCAGTGTCTGTAGCGTATCGCGTACCTTGAGAAAGCCATCATCATCCAGACTCAATCCGGTCTGCTCCAGCCAGCGTGCTCCGCCGGCTCGCGTCACCCAGATGGCCTCGTCCGCGGGATAGTGCTTGCCGGAGGTACTGATCAACAGGCGCTGTGATCTGGCGCTGGGTGTCGTAGAGCTGGGTGTCGTAGAGCTGGGTGTCGTGGAGCCAAGCGTTGAGACTGCCAAGGCCTCCGTCGCGGACTCGACCGCATTGATCTCTTCACCGAAGTGCACCGTGATACCGCGCTCACGCAGTGTGGCAGCCAGCATGTCACCAACCTCGGTGGCGTGCGTCGGTAGCAGGCGCTTGCCACGTGTGATCAGCGTCAGGCGAGGCAATAGTCCGGCTGGCATCTCATGCGCCAGGCGTTGCTGGATGGCCAGCAGTAGCTCGACCCCACCGGCACCACCGCCGACCAGCACAATCTCCAGCGGATGTTGTGCTGCTCGCGCTCGTTCAAGCAGATTCAGCCAGCGCTGCTGAAAGGTACTGATCGGCTTGACTGCGACGACGGGGGCATCAAGGGCTTCGGGATCACCGATTCCTTGGATATGATCAAGACGTGGGGTAGAACCGATGTTGATTGATAGCAGGTCGTAGCCGACCGCTGGGCGAGCGTGACAGATGACGCGCTGTTCCTCGCGATCAATGGCCGTGACATGCGTGCGGTAGAAACGCGCGCCTGCGAACTGGCACAGCCGTCGTAGGTCAATATGCACATCATCAAACGAATAATGCCCCGCGACATAGCCCGGCAGCATGCCAGAATAGGGCGTGTCAGTATCACGGCAGATGACGGTAAGGCGGACGCCAGGTTCTGGCTGCATGGCGAAGCGCATCAGCACACCGACGTGGCTATGACCACCGCCGATCAGGACAATATCTCGCACAACGGGTGCTTGAGCAGGCATGGACGCAGACGGCATCATAAGTCTCGATAGCAGGGGAAAGGCATGGCAATCGGTATCAGAGGCAGGAGTCTAGCAACTTGAACTTTCTTGGTCATGCTCGCTTGAGTCTGACGGGCAGCGATAACTTCCTGTTTGGCAACCTGATTGCCGATGGCGTGCGTGGTAGTGATCTCAGTGACTGGCCAGCCGAGATAGAAGCGGGCATTCGATTTCATCGACGCTGTGATGCGGTCATTGATGCGCATCCCGAGACGCGTTGGCTGCTGACGCAGGTGCCCTCTGCGTCGCGCCGTGTGGCAGGTATCGCGCTGGACATGATGTGGGACCACCTACTGGCAGGTGACATGCAGGACGCTGAGATTGCACGACTCTATCGATTGCTGGCCCGCGAGGATGTGCCATCACGCCTGGCGCAGTTGATTGAGTGGATTGAGGTGCGTGATGCGCTCAGGCGTTATGGCGAGCTGGAGTTTACGCTAGCGACCATCGCCACCATGGGGAAACGATTATCGCGCAATCCTCGAAAACGCGGTGATGACAGGGTAGAGATTGGTGGTTTTGCGGAACGTTTCGACAATCCGTTGGAGGCTCTGACGCCATGGCTGGCAGACAACCGCGTATTGCTGGAGGACAGCTTCGCGCGGTTGTGGCCGGACATGCTGGCATTGCGCCAGCCGTCCCTTCCATGATGTCTCACAATGGTTTGCGGCGCGCCGTGATCAACGTAGTTCAAGACGCGTGAACGGACGCAGCAGGTAGGAAAGTACACTGCGTTCACCTGTCTCGATATCTACCGTGGCGATCATGCCGGGCTTGATCGGCAGTGTTTCACCATTGTGCTCAAGCGTGCTGGTATTGCTGCTGACCAGTACGCGGTAGTAGCTCTCCTCGCCGCGTGGCGTCTCTTCTTCCAGCGTATCCGAGCTGATGCGCTCCACCTTGCCTTTCAATGTCCCGTAGACGGCATAGTCATAGGCGCTGATGCGAATGGTGGCCGGCATGTCAGGCGCGATGAAGGCAACATCCTGCGGACGAATGCGCGTCTCGAAGACCAGGGTGTCTTCCAGCGGCGTGATCTGCATGATCTCTTCACCCGGTGGGATGACACCGCCACGGGTGGTGATCGAGATGTTGTTGACGATACCGCGCACCGGCGACAGCAGACGTGTACGGTCCAGCTGGTCGCGTCGCTGCACGGTGGTTTCCTCCAGCGCTGCCAACTCTGACTTCTTGTCGGCAAGCTCAGCGTAGGCGTCCTGCAGGTAGGTATTGCGGATCTCGGCCTGGCGTCCCTTGAGCTCGGCGATCTCACGATCCAGCTTGAGCATTTCCATCTCGCCGACGGCGCGACGTTTCACGAGGGGACGAATCACGGCGAGCTGACGCTGGGCAGCATTGATTTCCTTGCTGACAGCATCCAGAGCGCTATCGCGACGTTTGCGGCGGGCGGTGAACAGTTCACGCTCAGTAGTTGTTAGTGCAGTATTTTCTCTGACCTGCTCAGAAAACTCGATATTCGATTTGTCCAGCACCTCGGCTTCCAGTCGGCCGATGGTCGCTCGCAGGGCCTGTGCCTGGCTGAGTGATTCCATATAAGCCGAGCGGAAGCGCGTCTCATCGATGAGTGCCAGCATCTGGCCTGCCTCGACGATTTCGCCTTCATTGACGCGTATCTCATCGAGAATGCCGCCTTCGAGGCTCTGGATGGTCTGCTGGCGGGAGGAGGGGATGACCTTGGCCTCACCGCGTGCAACCTCGTTGACCTCGGCCCAGCTGGCCCAGCCGACAAAGAGTGCGATGACCAGTAAGCTGGCCCATAGCAGTGGGCGTGACCAGTGACTCTCGAGACGCTGATCAGGTGTGCCCAGTTCACGTTTGAGTTGTTCAGGATCGAAGCGCTGGCTCATGAGGCCTCCTGACGAGAAGCGGAGGGCTTGGCGTCAGCAGATTGCTGCTTGGCCATGATTTGATCCAGCGGGCCATCCATGATGCGTTTACCGTGACGTAATACGACGGCGCGGCCGACCCAACTCAGCAATGCCTTGCGATGTGTGGCAAGCACCAGCGTGCGTCCTTCAAGCCACGGTGCGAGAGTCTTGATGACGTGCAGTTCAGTGGCTTGATCAAGCGAGGCGGTGGGTTCGTCCATCAGCACCACGCTCGGGTCTTGCAGCACCAGCCGTGCGAGGCCAAGGCTCTGACGCTGGCCGCCGGAGAGGCTGTAGCGATCGTGCAGCATCATGTCGAGGCCCAACGGATGGCGGCGGACGTGGTCGCCCAGGCCGGTCATCTCGATGACTTCAAGCAGGCGACTATCACTGATATCTCGACCATCGATGCACAGATTGTCGCGCAGGGTGCCACTGAACAGGCTGATGTCCTGTGGGAGATAACCGATGGCGCGCTGGCGGTCGACCGGATCAATCTGCGTCAGAGACAGATTGTCCAGCGTCAGCTCACCAGCGGTCGGGGTGAAGTAACCCGCCAGTAACCTCAGCAAGGTACTCTTGCCAGCACCGTTGCCGCCCAGCAGCGCGATGTGTTCGCCGGCCGCGATGTTCAGACGATCCAGCGCCAATGCTTCAGGCGCTTCCTCGTCATAACGCCAATGCACGTTCTCGGCCTGATAACGGCCATGGGCATTGGCCAGACGCGCAAAACGTCGGTCAGCCGGACGCTCGATATCCGTGTCTATCAAGTTGTCGAGTCCCTCCTTGGCTACCTTGACGTGCTGCCAGCGACTCAGGAGTGCGCTGATCTGAAGAGTCGGGCCGATAGCACGGGACGAAAGGATGGAGCAGGCGATCAAGGCACCGACACTCAACTCGCCGGCCATGATCAGATAGACACCGCCAATGATCACACCCACGTAAGCTAGCTGCTGCATGCCGGTGCCCCAACTGGTCAGCCAGGCCACGGCATGGCGGAAGGTGACGCCGCGATGTGTCTGCTCTGAAGTGAGGCGTTGCCACTGACGGGTGGCATGACCCTCTGCTCGGCAAGCCTTCAGATTCTCGAGATTGTCCAACGTCTCCAGCAGCACGCCATTCTTGACCGCCGATTCACGCATGCCTTCCCGCGACAGGCGCGCTAGCCACGGCTGGGCCAGCAAGACCGGGATCAGCATCAGTACAATGGCGACGATCGGCACCCAAACCACCGGCCCGCCCAGCAGGGCGATCAGCCCAAGAAACAGCAGGGCAAAGGGGAGGTCACCACAGGCCCCGAGAGTCGAGGCGGTGAAGAATTCACGAATCGCATCGAAGTCGCGAATCTGGCTGGTCATTGCACCGGTAGAGCGTGGCTTGGAGGCCAGCCGCATCTGCACGGTATGACGGAAGATATGATCGTTGAGCTCGAGATCGATCTGTTTGCCGGAGTTCTCGATCAATTGGGCGCGTAGCGCACGCAGCAACGCCTCCAGTCCAATGGCCAGCATGACGCCGATGGCCAGTGCCCACAGGGTATCGACAGCGCCTGTTGGTACGACACGATCATAGACCTGCATGGCGAACAGGGCGGTCGCGACGGCGAGTAGCGCGGCGAGCGACGATGACAGCGCCACCTCGACAAATACGCGCCAGTGCCTTTTGAGGCGTGAGGTCAGCCAGTGGCCCTGAGTTGCTTGGCTATAGCCTTCGGCACGATCCAACGAGATCTCGCCATGGGCAAAGAGTGCCATGCCAGCGTAATGTGAGGTCAGCTTGCTCAAGGGCTCCCAATACTCGCCTCCCGAGAATGGGTCCAATAGCTTGAGGGCAGGGCCAGTGCTCGATGCAGGCGTTGGAGTCTCGCCGTCGTCTACTCGAGGCGAATGTGTATCATCGGGATCCTGTGGCGTTTCGGGCTTGTCGAATTGATGCTTTTCGTCGTGGGCGAGCAGTACGCGACTGCTGCCGTCTTCCATCAAGATGACACACGGCAGCAGGCTGCCGGGAATCTCTTCGAGTGGCGCGGTGCTCAGGCGGGCAGCAATTCCCTGACGTGAGAGCGCTTGTTCGAGGTTCTGTGGCGCTAGCCGTCCACCAGTGAGCGGCATGCCGTGGCAGAGCCGTTCGATATCGATGCCGTGACCCTGCATGCGCAGCAGCTGCCTGACGCTTTCGAGAAGAGAGTCTGGCGCATCGGTGACCCGTGCTGTTGATGATGTCTGCGCAGTGACTGTCATGGACTGACTCCTGCATTGATCTTCACGTTGGCGTCGTGTCGTGCAGTTGAACCATTGACCAACGGCAATGCACCGAGTTGGCTGGCAAGGTCGTATTGATCAATCAGCAGCTGTGTATTGAGCTCAATCATCTGGCGGCGTGCGGTGAAGATTTCCTTCTCGATGGTCAGCAAGTCCTCGATATTGCGCGTGCCGGTGATGAACTGATCGCGATAGCTACTGCGTAGCTGACCACCGCTGCGGGCCTGTTGATCAAGCGCCTTGATGCGGGCCTCTACGGCAGGTTGGCTGGCAGATAGGCGCTTGATCTGGCGGCGAAGCTCTCGGCCAGTGGCAGCAGTTTCAAACTCTGCAGCCAGCAGGCGTGCACGGGCGGCATCAGGCTGACGCAGGGGGGTGAGGCCTTGGAAAATCGGAGCCTCGATGCGTAGCCCGATACTGTTATCCGTCACGATCTCATCGTCGACTTCACGGCGGGCCGTTGAGGCTTCTAGCCGCAACTCGGGCCAACGTTCGGCTTCAGACAGCGACAAGGCATGTCTTGCTGCTGTCTGCTGACTGGCGTTGCTGCGATAGGCCGGTGCATTGGTGATGGCAGTATCCGTAATGGTGGGATCGCGTTCCAAGTCAGCCACGATAGGTAGTGCATCAGGGGCTTTAAGCGGCACGTCATCGAAGGAGCGACCACTGAGTATCTCGAGCTCTTGCTTGGCGGTATCAGCGTCTCCTCTGATACGCGCTAGCCATTCGCGAGCGCTAGCGAGATCAACAGCGGCACGATCAAGCTCAACCCGATCACCGTAGCCAGAGAAAGTACGGTCATTGGCTAATCGCTCCAAATCTTCCAGTGAGGTGATGTAATCACGTACGCGACGAATCATGGCGCGACTGGCACCGAGGTTGATATAGGCGGCGATGGCTTCTTGCGCGACTTCCATACGCGTTTGATCCAGCCGTTCATGTTCGAGGTCTCGCTCGGCTTCGCGCTGATTGACTTCAGCCTCCACCTGTCCCCAGTCATAGAGCATCTGACTGAGAGTGATTTGATAACCACTACCACTGAAGTTGTCTTCGGTACCGGCATTGGCCTCGAGACGCGGGAGATATCCATCTTCAGCAATATCAATTTCAGTATTCGCAGCGCGGATGTTAGCGCGTGCCGAGGCCAGACGAGGGTCTTGCTCGATAACGTTCTCAAGTACTTGTGCCAAAGAACGTGAGGCTTGTTCGTTAGCTGATAGAGGTGTTGTAAAACCTGCCACCATGACAGTAACGGAGATGGAGAGCGTGAGTGCAGAAAGCCGCGGATAGCGAGGAGGCCCCGACCTCGCTGAAGGTCGATGACTGAAAAGGGTGGGCATCATGTAGCTCCTTGGCCCCAGGGATCAAGCCCTGAAGATGCGTCGTCCTGACGCTTCATTATGTGGTTCGTGTTTCATATGACCCGACCAATAGAATGCGCCTCCGAAGAGGCGCATTACAGGGCTTAACCGTTACTGGTGTTAACGGTAATGTCTTGGTCGATATACAAGGTGGCGCTTCCTAGTTCATAAGTATCATAGGTCGTGCCGTTGACGACTTCCGCCCCTGTTGATGTCGCACCGTCAGCCGCTACGGTATCGTCATCATCACCTTCGATACGCAGGATATCGTCAACATCGGTGAGGTTGAGCACCGTTGCTTCATCGATAGTCAAGGTGGTACCGGTATCACTGCTAGCACTGATATCCAGTACTTCGATGTTGGTCATCAGGTTGGCATCGACACCGGCGACCAGCAGTGTCGTCAGGTCGATACTCTCACCGGTATTATCGAAGCGCACGGCGTCTGTACCTACTCCTCCATCAATTTCAAACTCGAGAGTGGAGGTCACGATGACATCGTCTCCCTCGCCACCGGTGAAGATATTGCGACCATCGCCACCGAACAGCAGGTCATTACCTTGATTGCCGATCAAGGTATCGTCACCGTCCCCACCTCGGAGAAGGTCATTGCCGCTCCCACCTGTGAGAGTGTCATCGCCGGCATAGCCGTAGAGCTGCACATCAATCAAGGCAGAGCTTTGATCGATGGTATTGCCGGTCGTATCGCCATCAAAGACTGAGTCATCATTACCGTCCAGCACTCCAATGTCAGCCAGAGATGCCAGGCTTTGTGTTGTGCTGGCGCCATCGGAATCAGTGGCAGTGATGGTGATGGAGTTGAGCACCTCCACATTAGCGATGCCATCGTTTAGCGCTATTGTCGATAGCAGTTCATTGATGGCGAGATTGTCGATATCGCCACCGTCCACGGCTGTGATGGTGATGCTGGCTTCGGGAGCCACCAGCCCCAGTAGTCCCGCACGACTCGTGGTTGTGAACTGCAGTCCCAATTCTGCAGCGAGTTCGCTGTTAGCCGTAAATTCTGGGCCGGTAAGTAATGTGCTCCCCACCTCGACACTCAACAATGGCTCGAAGGTGATCGTGACAGATGCCAGATTTCCGTCAGCATCCGTGACGAATACATCGTTCTGTGAGAAATCGATGAGCCCAAGCGCTTCGAGCCCAACAAGTCCAAGTAACTTGCTGCTACTGGCGGTGACTTCAGGTGCAGAGTTTGTCGTTGTGTCCGGCTCTGTACCACCTTGGCCATTGAAGGTGACCTTGCTGCTAGCGGTATCACCGTCGCCATCAGTGACCGTGAAGTTTACATCGGAGCTGATATCACCAAAGACCGTAGAGGAGTTGGCCTCATCAACGATTAGCTTGCCTTGCTCAAGCAAACCAGCAATGATTTCTTCATCAGTGGTGCTGTCGGCAACAAGGTCCACTCCTGCCAAGTCAATGTAATGATTGACTTGGCTTGCATCGTACCCAGAAGAGAATCCACCGCCGGTACTGATGGCGATAATGGTCTTATCCAGGCCAGCATCGTAAGTGATGTGCAAGAAGCTGGTGAGGTTATTGGCAGCATTGCCGAGACGCCACTCTCCTTGCAACATGCCGGAAAGGTCGATGATATCGCCGCCGGCTCCACTCAGGGGCAGGCTGGTATCAAAATCGGTGATGGTGTCGGTCTCGATGCTGCCATCGCTGGTGATTTCATCGCCTGCTTCCCAGCGGAAGACGTCAACCCCAGCGCCGCCGGTAAGTGTATCGTCACCTGTTCCACCGATGATCAGATCACTACCACCACCGCCATTGAGTATGTCATTTCCTTCTCCACCGCGGAGAATATCTGCCTGTGCGCTGCCGGTGATCTCATCGTCGCCAGCGAAGCCATAGAGACGGGCACTGCCGGTTTCTGAGGCTGCAGTCAGTTCTCCTGTACTCTCAGTATCTTCAATGACAGTAGCAGTGGTGCTGTTGCTACCGCCTAAAACACTCAAGCCAAGCAAACCACTGACATCGGCAGTGTCACTGAGCCCACCACTATCCTTGACTGTGAGAGTTGTTTCGCCAAGTGCATCAACGTCTATGGTACCATCTGACGTTATGACAACAGTAGCCAAGAATTCATTGAGCACCTGCTGATCAATTATCCCGCCACCCACTTTATTTATCGTTAGGGTAGAGGCTCCAATTAAAGTAATAGAACCGATCCCAAGATCAAGTTCGATACCTGTGGTATCAAGCGTGACCATGAGTCCAAGTTCGTCGGCAAGCTCCTGTGAATAGCCGAGTGTCACATTGGGTGACAATACGTTGAGTCCAAGAAGTGCGGATTTCTCGATCACGACTTCAGTGATGTTATTGTTGGCGTCACTGACACTCAAGTCTTGAGTGCCTGCCAGGTCAATAAGCCCTAGCGCTTCAATATCGACGATGCCCAGCAAGCCGCCTTGGCCACTTATCGTAGCTTCTGGTGCGCTATTCGGACTATCGGCAATAGTGGAGCTACCACTATTGTTATAGGTGTAGGCACCTGTCTCGACGTTGATCGTGAGAGTCTCACCAAGCACCGTTTCTATCGTCAGAATACCATCGGTGATAGCAATCGTATTACTGACATCGATATCTATGAGCTCAGAGCTACCACTCACAGTGGCGCTTGATAGGTCATCGGATACAGTGAAGGTGACACCATGAATAGTGGTCTGCTGAACATAACCACCATCCGCACCGAATCCACCATCATCACCGAGGGCTGAGCCGTCATAGTCAGTACTGAGAGCAGATACGACAACGAACTGGTTCGCTTTAACCGTTGGGATATCATCCACAACCTTGATGTTGATATTGCTGGAGAGACTAGTGGCCCCATCGTCCAGTTGGACGCCAACGTCAAAGGTAAGGCTATCAGCACCTTCGAGTTGATGATCAATTCCTTGCTGGATAGTCGTTGTGTAGTTGCCGTTATCATCGATAGTGATTGTGATGAAAGCAGATTCAATACCGGTATCTTCATCGGTATAAATCGCCTGCAGAGTCTTGCTATCCGCAGACAGGCTCCAGATAAGTAGCTGGCTTTTTGCCTCAATATCAACTGTTGTAGGCTTCACTAGTGTGAAAGTAGCACCGGTCGATACATTGCCGAAAGACAATACACCACTATCAGTAGCAGAAGTAATATCTGAATCGCTATCAGATGCAGGTGCGATAGCAAAGCTTCTGAACATCCTTCCTGCAGCAGGGGCTGCTCCAATACCATCTTCTGTTACCGCTGAACTCCCAGACTCCACGAAGGGTATTGTACTCACTGTAATTGAGAACGTATTTGAGGAATTGCTGACGTTACCAGCCATATCGGTTGTAACAGCGCTGAAGGTATAGTCACCATCGGCGAGTGCCTCATCTGGCATGAATGTCCAGTTACCACGGTCATCGACACTTATAATATCCACCACATCTGACCCATTGTAGAGAGTCAGAGTGCTGTTGGCTTCCGCTGTACCCCCAATGAGAGGAATTGTGTCATTGGTGCTATCACCATCGGTAAGAGGGCCAGTCGATGTCTCGACATCATCAATAATGCTGACGATGACTGGCGCGGCCGGTGCGGTCATATCCACTGTCACCGGCCCGAGGCTGATTTCATTGCTGACGTTGCCGGCGACATCGGTCTGACGAATCTGGACATCACCTTCGGCGTAGATGCCCTCATCAAGAGAGAAGGTGGTGCCGGTGCCGTCGAGCCAGATCTCGCCATCGACGGTGTATTCCCACGTAGCATCGGTTTCGATGCCACCGACGGCCACTTCACCATTGCTGGTGATGCCGTCGTCGTTGATCGCGGTATCCGTGGTGAGTTCCAGGGTCGGGTTCGCAATGGTTACATCGACCGTCACGGCACCGAGGCTGACCTCATCGCTGACGTTGCCGGCGACATCGGTCTGACGAATCTGCACATCACCTTCGGCGTAGATGCCCTCATCAAGAGAGAAGGTGGTGCCGGTGCCGTCGAGCCAAGTCTCGCCATCGACGGTGTATTCCCATGTCGCGCCATCTTCGAGGCCCGATACGGTGACCTCACCATTGCTGGTGATGCCGTCGTCGTTGATCGCGGTATCCGTGGTGAGTTCCAGGGTCGGGTTCGCAATGGTTACATCGACCGTCACGGCACCGAGGCTGACCTC